>JAGCOW010000005.1 GCA_017642535.1 Bacteroidales bacterium
AGAAGGCGGCTCGGCAACTGGCGAACCTGCTATAACTCCGTCACGTGAAGGTTACACATTTACAGGTTGGGATAAATCATTGACAAATATTATGGAAGCGACAGCGTTCACAGCCCAATATGTTCAAAATGTAATCTACTATACCGTGTCTTATCAAGATTGGGACGGCACGCCGCTTGGCGAAGAACAAGTTGAAGAAGGTGGCTCGGCAACTGGTGAACCTACTACAATTCCGTCACGGAATGGGTACACATTCTCTGGTTGGCAATCGTCGTCGGCACGAACTCTTGTTGCCGATTGCGAGAAAGGTAATACCACTACGCTTGGAGGTTCTTGGTTTAAATATATGGGCAAAGGAACCGCATCGTATTCAATGGTTAGTGATGGAGCAAATGCTACCACTCATTCGGCAAAATTTGAGTTCAGTGGCGTAGAGGATTATGCTGGAATGGGTTGCTCTTTGAATAAAAATGACAAAGCAGTTGATTTAAGCGGTTCCACAGGATTCACATTCTATCATAAAGGAGATGAGGTAATTGTTGAAATAGGTACGGAACGCGTAACTGATTACAGTTATCATATTTACCGAGTGCCAAGTCACGATGATTGGACTCCTGTAACCGTAAATTGGACTGATATATCTGGCCCCGGATGGGGATTGGGTGACAGGCTCAACTTCAATAAAGAAAAACTTTATACGGGATTAATAAAATTCCAATGGAAAGGTACTACTGCGTCTGGTACATTCTGGATTGATGAGGTTTCTATAAACGGTATAGACTTGTCAGGAACATCGTCACCACTTGCCAACATTAAAGAGAATACAACTCTTACCGCTCAATACACCAAAAATGTGGTATATTACACCGTCACTTATCGCGATTGGGATGGCAGTGACCTCGGAACAGAGCAAGTTAAGGAAGGAGAAAACGCCCGTGGCTTGTCACCAAATCCAAGTCGTGATGGTTATACATTTACTGGTTGGAGTAAGAGTATAAAAAACATAACGGCAGATTTGATTGTTGTGGCACAATATCAGCAAAATGTGGGTATTCCGTCACTTGACAACGTTGACGAACTCCAAAAGCCACTAAAAGTATTCAAAGATGGCAAAATATACATTCTTCTTCCTAATGGACGCAAAATCAGCGTAAAAGGAACGGAGATTAAGGAATAATATCATTTATGGTAGAGACGTCACAATGTGGCGTCTCTACATTTTTACATTCAAATCGTTAAACAGATTTTCCCCTTTGGTCGATGACGAAGGGAAATTTCTTATTCCTCTACCGAAATGGTTACCAACGCTTTACGAACGCGTTTCAAGGTTTCTTCCTTGCCAATCATTTCAAAAATGTCGAACAGGTGGGCTCCCATACAGGCGCCAACCACAGCCAAGCGAAGGCAGTTGCAGATTTGTCCCACGTTGTATTCATTCTTTGCAATGAAAGCCATTGTTTTTTCTTCCAACACTTTAGACGTGTAGTCAGTCTCGTTTTCCAAAAATTCCAATGTCGCCTGAATTTTCTCAGCAGCATTGTCTTTCCAACGTTTTTTCACGTCTTTCGGTTCGTACGATTGAGGTGCTTCGAAGAAATAATAACCGTTTGTCCACAAATCTTGCACAAACACGGCACGCTCCTTAATCATATCGCATACACGAACAACGTAATCCGTTGATGCTGAGATGTTTTTCTCTTTTAAAATTGGCATAAACATTTCCGCCAATTTGCTTGACGAAGTACGATGGAGCCATTGCTGGTTGAACCATTTTGTTTTTTCCGGATCGAAGCGTGAGCCAGATTTTCCCACACGTTCAAGCGAGAATGCCTGAATAAGTTCGACCATCGAAAAAATTTCTTGTTCCGTTCCTGGATTCCATCCAAGCAAAGCAAGCATATTAACAAATGCTTCCGGCAAATAGCCGTTTTCGCGATATCCTTGTGCAGTTTCGCCGTCGTCGCCTACCCAAAAGAGTGGGAATACAGGGAATCCGAGTTTGTCGCCGTCGCGTTTGCTTAATTTTCCTTGTCCTTGCGGTTTCAAAATCAATGGAAGGTGTGCAAATTTAGGCATTACGTCTTCCCAACCAAACGCACGATACAAAAGCACGTGCAATGGCATAGACGAAAGCCATTCCTCGCCACGAATCACGTGAGTAATTTTCATCAAATAGTCGTCAACCACGTTTGCCAAATGGTAGGTCGGCATTCCGTCTGATTTATACAATACCTTGTCATCAAGTTCGTCTGTGTTGAAATGTACTTCCTTACGAATTTCGTCATACAAATCAACGTTCTGATTTTCAGGCATTTTGAAACGAATCACAAAATGTTCTCCCGAGTTCAAGCGTTTTTCAACTTCTTCTTTTGAAAGCGTCAGCGAGTTACACAATTCCATACGTGTTTTGTGATTATACACGAACGGTTTTTTCTCTTGTTCGCCTTTGGTACGCAAGGCAGCCAGTTCTTCGGGGGTGTCGAATGCAAAATATGCGTTTCCTGATTCAATCAACTGATACGCATATTGTTTATACAACGGTTTGCGGTCGCTCTGACGGTATGGACCGTAAGGGCCTTCGGGCGTAACGCCGATACCTTCGTCAACTTTTATTCCGCACCATTTCAACGATTCAACAATATATGCCTCGGCATTTTTCACAAAACGAGTCTGGTCGGTATCTTCGATACGCAACAAGAAATCGCCGCCATTTTTCTTTGCGAACAAATAATTGAACAATGCCGTACGAACGCCTCCCATATGAAGCGGTCCCGTTGGACTTGGTGCAAAACGCACACGAACTTTTCTTTCCATGTTTCAAAAAATTATTTGCAAAGATAACGGAATTTGAGAATTAAACGGTAAGAGAATGTGGTTTTGTAAAAATAGGAGTCCATATACTAAAAAAGGGAGTATGACACGTCACACTCCCTTTTCATGTCGATTTTTATTATTAAAATGCGTAACTAAGACCTACTGTGAACAATTTGTTGTTTCGAGCAAATGTTTCCGTATGAGAAATTCCACTCGTAGCGTCGGTTGAGGTTTTTTCATCTTCGTCATAAGAAACGAACATAAAACCAAAGTCAACTTTCAGCTTCTGTGTAAATTTGAATTGGCCACCAAAACCAACTGCGTTCGAACTTAGGGCATAATCCATATCCGACTGGAAGTTAGGTGATGAACCAGAAATACTTCTGCAATAACCGGTACTCAAGGTCAAGATTGGAAGAAGGTCGTATTCCAAACCTAATGCTATGTCCATAGTATTGCCGTCCATTAAATCTTCACGGCCTTCCCAGTTGCTTTGTTTGTCGAAATAATATGTGTACGACAATTGTGTGTGGAATTTGTCACTAACATTGTAACCCACACCCAACGATAAGATGGCTGGTATGTCTTTGTGGAAAGACGAGTCGTCGGTAAACATTCCCGTATCGTCTTTTTTCGTGTCATTTGTTAATTCCATATTTGTCTTGAATTCATATTTCAAGCCAATATTTAATTTGTCTATGGGTTTGAAATCAAAACCAAGAATGGGCGCTACGCCAAAACCGGTCTGGACTGCATCAACCTCTTTGTCAGCAACTGCATCAGCTTGGGCTGTCTTGCCTATAGCCGTGAAAAATTGCTGTGCAGAGATAAACGTGCTGCCATCCAATCCCATAGTAGGATTGATTGCCGACATATCAGGATTGATTTGTATGTTTTTGATAGAACCTTGATACGTGTTACGTTGGTATATAAAACGTGCGCCAAGACTTGCAGCCAATTTCCCACCAAGCAATGAATATGCCGCACCTAACTGACCTCCATATAAGATGGAACCACCTTCAAAAGAAATGTCTGCTTTATATGCTGTTGTTTTTATTCCACCAGCAGTCAAAGAACCTGGAAGCAACGAAATGGCACGTTCAAAAGATGCCAATCCGTTATCATACGTAGCACTACCACCACCACCATTAGGACCAAATCCAAATGATATTGCAAGATTGTTTTTCTTCCAAGTTGTGTGCAAAGTTGGATATGCAGGAACGAAAATTCTTCCTTCATATTTATTACGATTTAACGTTGGGAAATCGTCAGTCGTTGTACGTTTTTGCATGCAAATCTGATGTCCGTATGAGATGTGGAATCCATCATCAAAAAAAGCGGTTGCCGCAGGGTTAAAATACACTGCGTCATCGTCAAGCGATGCAGAACGAGAAGCCATTCGTACGAATTGAGCACTTTGATTAGTGTTTGTGATTACTCCACCTGCTAAGGCAGAAAAGCCAACAAAAATTAATGTGGCAACGGAAATAAGTTTTTTCTTCATAAATAAAATTTTAATGTTTTCAATTTTTTTTGCGAAATGCAAATTTCCTATTTCGCTTGTCGAGTGCAAAAATCAGACGAAAATCACGTCGAACAAAAAAAAAGGGATTTTTAACCGTCTCAATACGTGAAAAAAAGGAATTTGGGGTAAAAAAACTCAAATTTTGGGGTGAAACGGCTATTTTTTCGGAAAAGAGAATGTGATTATGTATTGACAGTTGTTTATTTCAGTAGCTTTTTTTATGGGAAAGGACGTCAAAAAATCAGAATATCGTCTTTTTTTGAACGTCCAGATAAAAAAGAATGCAGTTCGTATTTAAAAGATTTGTTCCCACAAAATATTTTTTTATCTTCACAAAAAATTTTATTCTTATGAAAAAGATTGTTTTGTTTGGCTTTTTTGCGGCCATTTCTTTATTGGTGGTAAGTTGTAAGGAGAAAGGAAAAGAAGATGCTCCTACGCCATTGTATTATGTTGCTTTTGATTTACAAGAGAAAGGAACTGCCATTGATACGATATATGTAGAGGAAGGATCTGTTATTGTTGAACCATCGGTACCGACCGAAGAGCATTATGTTTTTGGTGGTTGGTACAAAGATGCCGAAGCCACGCTTCCGTGGGATTTCAACACCGACAAAGTGACTGCAAATACGACTCTTTATGCTAAATGGGGCGTTGAACAACATTGTTGTATTGCTGTTTTTAGAACGCAACTTTCTGACGTAAAGATAAAAAACGATACGATTGATTATAATTCTCTTGTTACTCGTCCTACTGACCCCGAAAGCGACGAATACATTTTCCAAGGATGGTACACCGACAAGAATTATACTAAATTATGGGATTTTGAGAACGACCATGTTACTCAAAAATACAATTACCTTTATGCAAAATGGACCCCAAAATACTATTATTACGGAGCAGAACTTTATTCTCAAGAATCTTTCAAATATGGTCGTTTTGAGGCAAAAATGAAGATGGCTTTCGCTCCGGGATGTGTAAGTTCGATGTTCCTATATTACAATAATTCAGACAAAGGAGGCAATTATATTTGGAACGAGATTGACATAGAAATTCTTGGGAAAGATGAAAACGGATTCCAGTCCAATATCATTACTGGAAAAGCGGGAGCACAAGTTACAAGTGAAAAAATGCACAAAACGACAACGCCACCTAACAGCGAGTATCACACGTATGTGATTGAGTGGACTCCCGACTACGTTTCATGGGCAGTTGACGGAACAGAATTGCGTAGGACCGAAGCAGGTGCGACAAAACAACAAATTGAAGCGATGAATGGAGAGGAAAAACAAAGTCTGCGTTTCAATTTGTGGATACCGAATACCAACTTGGATTGGGTAGGGGAATTTAAGAGCAAGAATCTTCCTGTCATGCAATATATTGACTATGTAAAGGTGTATGACTACAACACTGATACACAAGAATTTACTGAACGTTGGACTGACGATTTCGATTCTTTCAACGCTTCTCGTTGGAGTAAAGGCGATTGGAGAATGGACCAATCGTACGAAAAGAAAGACAACGTCACGGTAGAAGACGGAAATCTTGTTCTTCATTTAACAAAAGTAGAAAGATAATCCCACTATGGATTCCGAAGAGCAGCGCGAACAGAAAATCGTGAAAGTGACTTTGGTCGGCTTTGTCGCCAATTTCTTTTTGTCAATCGGGAAATTTGTCGCTGGAATAATCGGCAATAGTGGTGCTATGATTGCCGATGCCGTTCATTCCATTTCCGACTTTGTGACTGATATCATCGTGCTTTTTTTCGTGAAAATTTCATCAAAACCCAAAGATGAATGTCACGATTATGGTCATGGGAAATATGAAACCTTGGCGACGGTCATCATAGGTTTGTTGCTTGCCGTGGTCGGCATAGAAATATTTATTTCGAGCATAAAGACCATAGTTGCCTATATTCGTGGCGAACAAATTGCCCAGCCGGAACTCATTGCCTTGCTTGCTGCTGCAATATCTATTTTGGTAAAAGAAGCGTTGTTTCAATATACAAAATTTGTGGGGAAAAGTGTCAATTCCTCGGTGGTAGTGGCGAATGCGTGGCATCATCGTTCCGACGCTCTTTCGTCAATAGGAACGTTGATAGGAATTGGCGGTGCGTACTTTTTAGGAGAGAAATGGGCTGTTTTAGACCCTATTGCCGCCATTTTTGTATCTATTCTGATTTGCAAAGTGGCATACGACTTATTCATTCCTGGAATACAAGAACTCTTGGAACGCTCGCTACCAAAGGAAACCGAAGATGAAATCTTGAAAATCGTTTGTCAGGACCCGCTCATCAGCAATCCGCATAATCTAAAAACAAGAAAAATCGGTGCCAATATCGCCATTGAGATTCACGTAAGAATTCCTGCCGAAACCACCGTAGCCGTCGCTCACGACAAAACCGACGAGATTGAACGCAATCTTCGGAACGTGTATGGTGAAAAAACACAAGTGATTATTCACGTGGAGCCACGCAAAGAGTAGTTAATCATTTGCTTCTTTGCAAACTTTTTATCAATGCTATTCCTCCCCAAATAATGAACGGCAGACTGAGAATTTGTCCCATATTGAGCAGTAATCCTTGCTCAAAGGCAACTTGTGGCATTTTGAGGAATTCTATCATAAATCGACCGCCAAAAACCCATACGCCAAACATTCCAATAATAAAGGTATCGGAAATGGGCTTATCGTTTCGTAGCCGTTTCCAGCAATACAGCATATAAATCACGAATAACGAAAAGTAACAAATCATTTCGTAAATCTGTGTCGGATGACGCGGTACGGCTTGTTCAAGTCCACGCATGACTTCAGGACTACTTTCAAAAATAAATCCCCAAGGGAGTGAGGTCGGCTCGCCATAAATTTCGGAATTCATAAGATTTCCCCAGCGAAAAAACACGCCTGCAAGCGGGATGACCATAAGCGCACGCGCAAGATTTTTTGAGAAAGGGTGTTCTTTCGAGGAAACACACAACAGTGCGATTATAACGCCCAAAGCTCCGCCGTGGCTTGCCATTCCACCTTCCCAAATATGCAAGAGTTTGACGGGATTGCTTAAAAAGTACGATGGTTCGTAAAATAGGCAATGACCTAATCTTGCACCAAGCACGCCACCAAGCACGCACGCAATGGCAAGTTTGTTTATGTGACGTTCGGGAAGTTGTTCTTTTCTACAAATGAAATACGCTATGTAGTATGCAAAAACGAACCCCAAGGCAAACAAAACCCCGTACCAGCGAATCGCATACGTGTCGGAAAACCGATACACGTAGGGAGAAACGTTCCAAATTACGGAAAGCAGATTCATTGTTCAGGTTGATTTGCCTTGCGTTTTTCGCGAATTGCCATTACGACAAAGAAAATGCCACACAAAATAAACGGCACGCTGAGCCATTGTCCCATATCGAGTGACATATCTTCCTCAAAATCAACTTGTTTGTTCTTAATGAACTCAAAACAGAATCGAGTCGCAAAAATCATCAAAAACGTGATAGCCAAAATCACATAGGTGGAAATCGGCTTGTTATGTTTTGCCCGAAGCTGGTAATATGCTATGAGGATTCCTCCCGTTGTCAGGTAGGTGAGAGCTTCGTAAATTTGCGTTGGATGGTTGGTCGTAAGCAGATTTGCTTGCACGCATGCGTCAATCAACGTGTTGACTTGATTTTGTTCTAAGAAATTGTATTTCAATAAAATATCACGCAAACTCTCGAACGACACCGCCGTATCGGGCAAGCAATTCGACAAAAATGCCTGTAACGCCTGTGTGGAATCAGTTGCTACAAGACCAGCTTGTGCCATTATGTTGGTAAGTTCCGACGCATTTGTCTGAATCACGGCATCGCGGACGAACACGAATCCCCACGGAAGCGAGGTTGCAATACCATAAATTTCGGAATTCATAAGATTTCCCATTCTTACGAAAAATGCCGTTATGGGAATAACCACGGCAGCTCGCGACATTACCCACAAGAAAGGTCGTCCCACTTTTCGTGAAAACCACCAAAATGCTAACGCAAGTCCTATTGCTCCTCCGTGGCTTGCCAAACCGCCTTCCCAAACATATAAGATTCGTATTGGGTCGGCAAGATAGACCGATGGCTCGTAAAATAGGCAATGTCCCAATCGCAAGCCAATCAATAGGAAGAAAAATGTGGTAAACGTCAGATTATCAGCATCGTTTGTGGTGAGTTGCTCGCGAACGAAAATTTTTCGCAGACACCAGTACGACAAGAAAAAGCCAATGGCAAAAAACAATCCATACCAACGAACATGAAATCCGCTGATGATTTCAGGATTGACGTTCCAAATAATGTAGTTGAGCATGAAATTAGTATTCTATGAATTTAAAGTTCATTTTCAGGAATTTCGAGTATTGATTTCCTGACATAAGCATATCCAAATCCTCTTTTTCGTAGAACCAATGAACGGTAACATTATGTTTATCGACATATTTTTCAATGGTAAGGAAAAGTTTGGCCAGCTGCTTCGACGATGAGGTATTGAAATATTCGATTTTAACCTCAAATATAAAATCCATCGCATCGTTTTCGTTCAACGTGGTGTCAATCCACTCCAAAACGGGTGCATAGAAATCAATCGCATTTTCGGGTAAAGAACGTCCAGAAACCGTGAATGTGTGCGTTTCCGCGTTAAAGTTTATTTGCGGAGTATCTTCTGTTCCTTCAATGAAATAATTTTCCATATACCTACCTTTGATGAGAAAACGAATCTCGCCTATTTAAATTTTATACCTCTACAAAGGTAGAGATTTAATTATAAAACAGCGTTTTTTTCTGTAATTTTTTTGTGATTGGCATTGAAAACACATCTTTCTCCGTGCGACACGTTATAAAATCGTGCGTTCGTAGATATTTATCAATTTATTTGTTGTTTTTCGTAGAGATTGTTTTTCTTTGCAAAAATTATAAAAATGACGTTATGAGAAAAATAACTCTTTCTTTGTTGGCTCTTATATTGGCAACATTCGTTTTCGGTCAAAAGTTCCCTTTCCCTATGAATGAACAGTCATACAAGTATCCGTACGGAATTGTTGCCGAAAATCCTTGTAATGAACAAATTCAAGAGATTTTTCTTCGTTGGGACAAGACAATGTATCGTGAAAGTGCCGACGGGCAGTTTGGTCGCATACGCTTTGATTCTGAAGCTTACACCGTTTCTGAAGGTATTGGATATGGCATGTTGATTTACGTGTATATGGCAAGCGAAACTAATGATTTTTGCCAAGACCGATTCGACAAATTGTATGCATATTACAAAAAATGGAGCGACAGTTACGGCTTGATGCACTGGAAAATCAATGGTTTCACGAGCGTTGAATCGTACAATGCCGCTACCGACGCCGATTTGGACGTAGCCCTTGCCCTTTGTCTGGCGGCAAAACAATGGGGGTATTCATCGTCGTATTCCTATGCCGACGAAGCGGAGATCTTGTTGGACAATATTTATAAAAAGGAAGTTGGCACGCACGAGGTAAATGGTAAATTGTTGACGTTGTTTAATCCAGGCGACAGTTGGAGCAGTACGGCAAACGCGTGTTATTTTACAGTTGCTTCTGTTGGTGTGTATAAGCAGACACAGGAGTATTTCTCGTTTGCGATTCAACATGATTGGCAGACGGTTTACGATGACTGCCACACCTTTTTGGAGCTTTCCCAAAAAAATGGTGTTTGGGCCAATTGGAACAGTTGGGACGGCTCGTTAGTTGATAGAAGTCCGTACGATTTGACTTCAATGGATTGCGGATGGGATGCGTGTCGCGTTCCGTGGCGAGTTGGTTGGGATTATTTGTGGTTCGGTTCGGAAAGTAGCAAAAGAATGATGGCAAAAACGATTGAGATGTTGACTGCCCGCGAACTGTTGGAAAAACCCGGGAAAGCAGGCGGTTTTTCAAATCTTGATGGCGAATCTTACAGCGACCTGACTACAACGGCAGGTAGTGGAAGTTCTGCATTTATGGGAGCTTATGCCTGTGCCTTGGCTACCGATGAGACGCAGCAAGCATATTTGAACGGCTTCCACGAAAGATTGTTGACGAGAGATGAAAGTCCTTATTATTCTCCAACGTTGCAAGTGTTGTATTTGTTGGCTACGTCGGGAAATGCGGCTAATTTTTATGCTTTGGATGATTGTGCTCCTCAGATTATTGTAAATCCGGTATTGACTTCGGCCGAAACCGACGGGGAAATGATAGTTGTTTCGTGTAGCAAAATGATGTCGGAGTCAACGATAGATTTTAGTGGTTTCTCGTTGAATGTGAATGGTCAGGTGGTGGCCGACGCGTTTACGTTAATGATGATTTCGGAGAAAAACATTTATTTGGGACTCAAAGAAAACAGTGTTCTGGCAAACAATGCCGTCATTCTTTCTTATTCGGGCGACCAACTTGAAAGTACGCAAGGTGGAAAATTACAACCGGCACTTGCTATTCCCGTGCTCAATCACGTGTTTGAGGTTGGTGGAAACACTAATTTGAGCGATTGTGAGACGGAAAATACCTTGCTCGGTGGCCGATGGTATTCTTATTCCGACGGTTCAAAACAGTCGTACAAAGTAGTTGAATCGGGTGCAAATGGTACGGAACATTCAATTTATTTTGAGTTTACTGACATAAAAAGTTATGCTGGCACCGGATTCAACATCTTGAATGGTGAATCGCCATTGGATTGTTCCGGTTCCACTGGTTTCTCGTTTTATCACAAGGGTGACGCTTGTATCTTAGAAGCGAAGACGGTGACAAAGAAAAATGCGGGATATTCATATCAAACCTACGACATTGAACCTCACGAAGAGTGGACAAAAATAGAACTGACGTGGGAAGACGTTGCCGACGATTTTATCACGAGTGGTTATGTAACGGAAGTTACTGGTTTTCAATGGAAAGAAGTGACAGGAAGTGGCACGTTCTATATTGATGAAGTGGTGTTGATTGGCAGAACTATTTCTCCTTCGGAAACGGATAGAAACCAGCTCACGACCACGCTTATCTCCGCTAATTCGCTGTATGCCAATGCCACCACGGAAAAATATTCACAAGCGGCAATTGACAAATTTGCGACAGAAATACAATCAGCAGCAAGTGAATATCTAAATACACAAGCTACGTTTGCAGAGCTTGATTCCACAAATACGGCTCTCAATGCGGCCATTTCTGCCTTCCAGTCTTCGTCGTACGGCGACAAGAAAGTTTTGGATAAGGCAATCAAAGCGGCGCAGTTGGTAAGTTCCGAAGCAATTATTGGCACGGCAAAAGGAAATTATCCACAAACGGCGAAAGACGAATTGGATGCCGCAATAGCAGAGGCACAAAATGCGTACGACACGTTTGGTCTTACAACAAGCGAAATTTCACAAGCCGTTTCCGTTTTGGAGAAAGCAGTGAAAAAATTCAAAGCAGGTGTGATAAAGACGGCGATAGAATCGGTTTCTGTTGAGGTAAGCATTTATCCAAATCCTTGTGTGTCAGAGATTTTTGTAGAAGGGAATGACGAGATCTCTTACATAGAACTTGTAGGAATCAACGGAATGAGAACTAAGATTGCTGTAAATCAATCAAATGCGACAATTCCTATGAACGATTTCCCTACGGGAATATACACGCTTCGAATTGTTTTTGTTGACGGGAAGATAAGTCTTTCGCAAATTGTGAAGAAATAACGGCGTTTAGAACAATCGTCCGAAATCCAAGAACAACGCATAGAAAAATATGGCGAAAATTATCGCCATGCCTATCATTTGTGCTTTGATTAAGACTTTTTCGCTTGGTTTGCGACGGATAATCAGTTCCACAAGTAAAAAGAGCAGATGCCCGCCGTCAAGTCCTGGAATGGGTAGGATGTTCATAAATGCGAGTATCACCGAAAACAACGCCGCCAACGACCAGAATTGTCTCCAATTCCATTCCTTGTCGTACATTTTTCCCATCGACACAAAGGTTCCCACTTGTTGCGAGCCCTCTTTGGTGAATACGAGTTTGAACTGTTTCACGTAAAATGTCAGGGTGCTGAATCCCATTTTTATGCCTTCGGGAATGGATTGCAACAGGGAATATTTTTCAGTGACCGTTTCAAACAGGTTGTAGGCAGTTTTTGTGTATGCACCGATTTTCCCTTCCTCGGAAACGGTTACGGGAATTTTTTCTTCGAAACTATGTCTTACAACTGTTAAAACAACATCCTTGCCTGCAAAAGGTTTCACGCTTTTCGCAAAATCCATAAACGACAGTGTTGGAACGGAATCAATTGCGACGATTCGGTCGCCCACGCGCAAATCGGAACGTGATGCAGGAGTGTTCGGCATGATAGAATCAATTACAAAAGGGAAGTTTTCAATGAGAAAAAATGAATTTGGATTGGCAAGAATCCGTTTTTCTATGTCTTCGGGAATGTTGATTTGGATTTCTCTTCCGTTACGCTCTACCGTTACGGTTTTGGCATCGTCAAGTAAAATCTGCGAAACGGCATTGCTCAACGTTTTGGGCTGTTTGTCATCAACAAAAATGATTTTATCGCCGTTTTCAAAGCCAATGCTATGTGCCGTTGAGTCGCAATACACGCCATATTCCAAGTTTTGTAAGGGCAAATATGTTTTCCCAAAGGCAAACGAAAGTGCTGAATAAATAATGATTGCCGTAAGAAAATTGAACAACACGCCGCCAATGATTATCATAAACCGTTGTCCCCACGATTTTGAGCGATATTCCCACGGCTTCGGCTCGGATGCTAATTGACCCTTGTCCAATGATTCATCAACCATTCCGGCAATTTTGCAGTAACCGCCAAGCGGGAGCCATCCAATGCCATATTCCGTTTCTCCTTTTTTAATTTTGAACAACGAAAACCATGGGTCAAAGAATAGGTAAAACTTGTCAACCCTCGTTTTGGAAAGTTTGGCAAACGTAAAATGCCCCAATTCGTGGAGTATAATTAAAAGAGCTAAAGTCGTTATCAGTTGAAGAGCTTGCATTATAATAGTGTTTTTGCAAAATTCATTGATTCCTCGTGCGTTGCAACGTAGTCTTCCAATGTTGGTTCGGCAATGAACGGAATCTTCTGAATGGTTTTTTCAATCAAATCTGACATGCCAAAGAAAGAAATTTCATCCTTCAGAAATGCTGCGACAGCCACTTCGTTAGCGGCATTCATTATACAAGGCACGTTTCCGCCTTTTTCGATAGACGAAAGGGCAATGTCAAGATTTCGGAACAATTTACGATTGGGCTCCTCAAAAGTTAAATCCTTGTATTCAAACAAGTTAACTCTTGGAAAATCGGCTTTCAATCGTTCAGGATAACTGAAAGCATACTGAATCGGAATCCGCATATCGGGCATTCCAAGCTGTGCTTTTATTGAACCATCTTCAAATTGTACGGCGGAGTGAACGATTGATTGTGGATGAACCAACACTTCAATGTTTTTTGGTGCAACGTTGAACAACCATTTTGCTTCAATCACCTCCAGACCTTTGTTCATAAGCGAAGCGGAATCTATGGTTACTTTTGCGCCCATGCTCCAATTAGGGTGTTTCAGTGCCTGCGCCTTGGTAACAGTTTCAAGTTGCTCGCGGGTGAATTTCCTAAACGGTCCGCCCGAAGCGGTAAGCAAGATTTTTTCTGGTTTGTTGCCACATTGCAATTCACCGTGAAGACATTGGAATATGGCAGAATGTTCCGAATCAACGGGAACAATGCCCGATTTAGGGTGTTCTTTCAGTAATTTGTTGACTAATTGTCCTGCAACTACAAGCACTTCCTTGTTTGCCAACGCAATGATTTTATCGTGTTTTATGGCGTTGATTACGGGGGCAAGTCCTGCGTAGCCGACCAGTGCCCCAAGCACCATATCAACCGACTCCATTTCAACCACGTCGGTCAGTGATTCTGTTCCTGTGAAAACCTTTATCATGTGCGGTTCCAACACTTTTGAAACATAATCATACTTGTCGGGATTGGAAATAACAACTACGTTGGGATTGAACTTGATGGCCTGTTCTATCAGTAAATCCGCATTATTGTGTGCCGTAAGAACTTCCACGGAAAATTCGTCGGTATGGCGTGAAATCACGTCCAGCGCCTGTGTCCCTATGGAACCTGTGGAACCTAAAAGAGCGATTCGTTTCATACTAATATACAATGTAATTTTCGGAGTTCACGGGTTTTCCTTCGTGCCATAATTCAAAGTGAAGATGAGGTCCCACTGTCAAATTTCCGGTATTTCCCAACAACGCAATTCCTTCGCCGGCATTGACGTGATCGCCAGTTTTCTTCAATAATTTTGAGTTATGTTTATACACCGAAACAAAGTCGTTGCTATGTTGTATCATAATGGTATAGCCCGTTTCCACTGTCCAAGAATCAAGAATGACGGTGCCTGCGAGCACGGCGTGGATAATGCTGTTTTCTGCCGCAACAACGTCGGTTCCAAAGTGACCATTGCTAAAATTGCTCGACACAATGCCGTTGATTGGCGGATAGAAAAACAAATTTTCTATACGAACGCCAGCAGTATTTGCGTGAAAGTTCACGTTTAACGCCTCGTTTTCTTGGATTTCCATTCGGAGCATAGAATCGGCAGGTGACAAGTCGAAATTCAGATTTGCGTAATTTTCATTCGTAACGACAATGGAATCAAGCAGTTCGTATGCCGAAGGATCTTCGCCATTAAGAATAGTTTGCAAAATCTGCATTTTTTGAGCATATAGTTTCATCTCATATTCAAGAGAATCAACAAGTTCCGCATTGCGTTCAATTTTTTCGCGTTCTTCCAATTCGGGATAATTCGGAATGATATATTCTTTCAGAGGCGTATATGCAATGACTAAATACACGACAAATATCAGAACTACAGCACAGGTTGTGATAAAAAGTAACACGTTTGAGAGCGAAAGATGCAAAGAAAATACCTCCGCGAAGGTTTTCGTATCCCGAATCGTCAGTTTGTATTTGGCGTGCATTTTTTGAAGTCGCCGCTGACGTTTTTCTTTTCTCGATAATTTAGATTTATTGCTCATTAGATATAATTTTTCCGTCCTCCATCTTAATAACTCTGTCTGAAATTCCGGCGAGTGTATCGTCGTGAGTAACAATCACAAAGGTTTGATGGAACGTATCTCGTAAACGTAAAATCAATTCGTGTAATTCTGCCTTATGTTGGGAATCAAGATTTCCCGACGGCTCGTCGGCAAACACCACGGCAGGGTTGTTCATAATTGCCCGCGCCACTGCAACTCGTTGCTGCTCGCCACCCGAAAGTTCCGAGGGTTTGTGCGTCATTCGTTCCGAAAGATTCAAAAACGAAAGTAATTCTTTTGCCCGAGTTTCCGATTGCTTCAGCGTTTTTCCTTGCAATAACGCTGGCAGACATACATTTTCAAGTGCTGTGAATTCAGGCAAAAGCTGATGAAATTGGAACACAAAACCAATATGCTCGTTTCGGAATCTTGCCAATTCTTTTTCTTTCAAAGAACGAATTTCCGTATCGAGAATTTTCACCGAACCCTCGTCTGCTTTGAGCAAAGTTCCCATAATTTGGAGCAAGGTGGTTTTCCCCGCGCCACTTTTCCCCACTATCGAAACAATCTCACCGTTGTTAACGTCCAAGTCAATGCCTTTCAGCACTGGAAGGTTGCCAAACGATTTTTGTATGTTTCTCACTTCAATAATCATAGTGCAAAGAAAATCAAAAATATTGAGATTTTATTGTTTCGTCAAGGCAATAAAGTCAATCAGTCCCACGAGTGCCGTGCGTGCTTCGCTTTCGGGGAACAGAAAACATTGGCGTTTTGCTTCTTCGCAAAAACTGATTTGTCGTTGTGTGGCATAATCTATTCCGCCTTTTTCGCGGACAAATTCTGCCAATTCTTCCAATTTTTCCTGTTTGTTGCCGTGGTGCTCCAACTTGAACAATATTTTCTCCCGTTCCACGAACGACAGTTTAGAAATGGCATAGAGCAACGGGAGCGTCTGCTTTTTTTCCTGCAAGTCGTTCAATGTTTTTTTGCCAAGAACCGACGTGCGGGAATAGTCAAGAACGTCGTCACGAATTTGGAACGCCAGGCCCAACAGTTCGGCAATACGTTCAATACGTTCAATTTCCTCGTTGGTTGCTTTCTTGCTCGAATATGCGCCAGTTACCATCGAAACCACGAACAATGCTGCCGTTTTTGCCTTAATTATTTCGTAATACGTTTGTTCCGAATTCTCCAAGGAGCGAGCATGTTCAATCTGCATCAGTTCGCCCTCGCTCATTTTTTTCACGCCTTGCGACATTATCTCCAACGCCTTGATTTCATTCTTTTCAATGGCATAAAGCAAGCCCTTTGCCAGGTAATAATCACCAGCAAGAACGGCAATTTTGTTTTTCCATTTTGCCTTTACCGACAACAGATTTCTCCGTGTCTCCGAATCATCAACCACATCGTCGTGAATCAAAGTGGCATTGTGCAGAAGTTCAACCATATAGGCGGCGGAAAACGTGGATTCCGTCACGTCGCCAAACAGTCGTGCCGAAAGAAACGTCATTGCCGGACGGATTTGTTTCCCCCTGTTGCCAAATACGTATTTTGAAATCACATTTAGCAAATTCGTCTTCGAAAGCAAGTTCGGTTCAAACATTTGGTTGAACTGCTTAATATCGTCTTGAATTATCTGTGGAAAGGTATATTCTGACATCTACATTGATTTTCGATTGTCAAAGATAGTATTATTATAAATGAAAGACGCTAAAAACGAGGAAAAACTAAAAAAATAGTATTTTTGCGTCACACCAATAATTGTAATGCTATGGAAATAAAAACAATTGAAAATGTAGGTTCGTGGGGCGAAGAGACTGCCCGAAAACATTTGGAATCAAAAGGTTACGTAATCCTTGAACAAAATTGGCGCTGTTCACATAGGGAAGTTGATATTATTGCAAAACAAAATAATATCGTAATATTTGTCGAGGTAAAAACTCGTACAACTTCATTCCGAAGCCCTATTGACGCTGTTGACCGACAAAAACAAAAGCTGCTGATTAGTGCCGCTAATTATTATGTGCGGCAAAAAAATCTTGATTGCGACATTCGTTTCGACATCATTTCTATTGTCGTTTCCAACGGTTCTGTCGATTTGGAACATATTGAAAACGCATTTTATCCCCGTGTTCGATAAATAATTCATGATAAATCAGGTAGAGACGATGTGCACATCGTCTCTACGTTTTTTATGGATATTTATTGATATTGATTTATTTTTATTTATTGTTATATATAATAAAAAAATATGTTTATTACGATAAAATAAAATTAAAAATATCTGAAAAATGCTTGGATGGAATAAAAAAAGCAGTACTTTTGCCCTTGAAAAAGAGAGTTCACATAATATTAACTAATACAAAAACAATTATGAAAAAAAGAGCATTTTTAAGATTGGCTTTACAGGCCACATTGTGTTTAACTTCTTTGAAAGCGAGTTATGCGGATTCGTATGACCCGGAAAAAATCTATCAGAAAGGTGACGAGACGGAAATCACCATCAATGGTGTGGACGTGTCTATTGTGTATCTAAACGATTCGCCTTCGTCGAATTTTGTTCCTTCAACTCCGTACGACAACAATAATAGTTGGTTGTGGAGTGTTTCGGGGAGTTATAAAGGCGAATGGGTTCCATTCCATTATGTATTGTTTGACGGTGTGGAAACGGAAGTTCAGTATGCGGGAAATACCTATAAATTGTTACAAGAGATGTGGCCTTCGTCGCCTTCTCCATCGGTTGCGTCGGCCGATAATTGGGGTTGGGAGTGTCAGGATTGTGCTGGTTCGTCGGTAGGGCAGTGTCGCAATCCGTATTCTACCGATTATTATCCTATTTCGTTGGCTCAGTTGAACAATGGTGCAGATAACACCACGCCTCCGAATGCCAGCGGAGATGCTGAAACAATAAGCGGTTTGGGTGGCGATTTTGTCAATATCAATCAGGAGCGTTCTTGTAATACGCCGTTTGCTTTATACAACAATGACTTATATTTCCGTGATGGTTGCGACCCTCATTCTGGTATTGGTTACTATGGCGTTTCGGACAATACGAATGTGCCAGCTCCACAAAAGCGACTGTTTGCCGACACCGATACCGACGGTCCTGTATTATATGGTTGGAACGGTGGTGCTTTAGGCATTCGTCAGAGAAATAACTTGTCGGCAGTCAATGGTCCTCATATTGAAAAGATTGCTTTGCAATGGACGCCGAGCAACGTGTATATTGGTACGGAAAAATTGCCTATGTTGTTCACTACGTACAATACAATTTATGTAAAGGGAATCAAAGGGACAAGAACTGGTTTGTACGTTTCGGGAACGGAAAAAACAAAGGCAATTCAGATTTATGATTTGACAAATGGTGGAAATTCCTTTGTTGTCTATGGGAACGGCGTAGTGAATGCCAAGAAAATCTATACCGAGGAGGTTGAGGTATTGGCAAACGTGAATGGAAGCCGTTGGCCAGACTATGTGTTCGAGAAAGATTACAAATTGCGTTCATTGCACGAATTGGGACAATATATTTCGGAAAACAAGCATTTGCCTGATGTCCCTTCTGCGTTGGAAATGGAAGGATCAAAAATCAATTTGGCAGAAGCCAACATGGTTTTGCTGAAAAAAGTAGAGGAACTTACCCTATATGTACTTGATTTACAGCAACAAATAGACAAACTAAATCAAAATGAGGAAAGAAAGTAATATGAAGAAGTTTGTCACATTGTTATTGGTTGTTTCGGCAGTTGCAACCAGTGGATTCGCCCAACGCAACGATGTTTGGGAGAATTATAAAAGCACGGTGAACTCGGTGTTTTCAGAGATTTCACCAGCGAAAATCACGACGGGTTTGTTGATTGAAAAGGCCATTCCCTATGTTGATTTATCGTACTATAACGGAGAAAAGAATAGCGATACCTGTATGTTTGTGTTGTGGACGAAGATGTATTCCCAATTTTGTATGGCTCATAGTAATTATGAGGAAATCATCTTCGGCAGAGAGTTTGGAGCAGAAATGCCCCAAACTCCTTATGAAATCCCAATTGGAATAGCATTCTTCAAATACAATCAGTTTAAACCAGCGGTTCTTCAACGAGAGAAAGTCGTGCTTGACACGGTAAAAGGAAAATTTCTCGATTACACTGGTGTGAACGGAAAAATTTTTGATGAGAAAATAGCGTTTTCGTTTGCTCCGTTTGTTCAAAAAATCAAAACTGGAACATACTCGTTTACATTGTCCTTGGAAGAATCTTTCGGAAAGGAGCTTGCTGACATTGAAGCTCTGAGCATTGATTTTGGCGATGGATTCGGTTTTCAGCCGATTGGATTTGGGCAAGCAGTTCAAGTAACGTATGATTGGGTTGGTGAAAAAACTATGACTTTGAAAGCTATTTTCAAAGGAACAGAATACGTTGCATACAGCAAATTCTTCGTGGAATCGGGAAATGACGGAAACCAACTCAAAAGCTTCTCGTTTGGCACGGAACCGAATGTCGGACCGAAAAGTTTTTACTCAAATGGAATCGAAGCGGAATATGCGGTGTATAACCGCTGTGGTTCTGACGGGAAGGTTCGCAAACCATACATTATCGTGTCGGGGTTCGACCCTCAGGATAAGAATCGATTGGTTGACGAGTCCGACAAGGTGAATCTCTATCGTGTTTCAAACAAAAACGATTATCTGGATCAACTTCGCAACGATGGTTACGACATCATCATCTATCGCTCAAAAAATAGTACGGAATCCATCATTCCCAACGCACTGAACTTGGTTGATTTCATCAAAAAAATCAATGCTGAAAAATCGAGCGATAATGAGTTGATTATAGCCGGAGCAAGTATGGGCGGTCTTGTTGTAAGGTATGCATTGACGTATATGGAGCATAACAACATCGACCATCAGACGAAATTGTTCATTTCCGTGGATTCGCCACAGGAAGGTGCAAATGTGCCGTTGGGAATCCAGTATATGGTGAAATATCTCAACAAAGATATGTTGGATGCCGTTTCCAAGCTGAAATCTGTCGAGAATAACATTCTCAACAGCAATGCAGCAAAAGAGATGTTGCTGTACCATCATTCTGCCACAAGTGGCTCTACGGCACAATGTGCAGGGAACAGAACGACATTTCTTGACGAGTTGAATAAAATCGGCTATTTCCCGAAACAATGCCGTACTATTGCTCTTTCTATGGGAAGTGGCGTGGGAACCTCGCAAGGATTTTCGGCTGGTGACGAACTGTTGCGAAAAGATCCGAAGATTTCGCTCTTGGTTCCCATTGGTGCCCCTGTGGAACGTATCACGTGGGAGTTTTCGGTGAATGCCGTGCCGAACCAACAAAATGCGACAATATATTATGAGTCGGCAAATCTCAAGACGTGCGTGCGATTGTTGCGGAAAACCTACTGTACCAACGGTGTCACAATTGCGTCGCGAAAAGAAACGGTCAACAACACGATGGCTATTGACAACGCTCCCGGAAGTATTCAGAATCTTCATAATCTGAAGTCGTTCCACGGACAGGGCTATTTGTTAGGGAAAGATTATATGGATATTTTGGAGGATTTGGGAGAAATAAGTTACGACGGTCACCCCGATAATTTTATCCCTTCGTATAGTTCGGTGGGGTTGGAAAATATCACCAATCCTCACGTGAACATAAAAAATTATTTGAGGTTGAGTTCAAGTTTCGTTCCTGTTACCAACAATATCTTTGTTAAGTCAAAAGATACGAATCTGAGCTTGTTCGACGTTATATATATTGAAAACAAAAATCTCGACCATATTTACGACGACAACAAGGTTGGTGTTTTCACGAATGATATGATTACCTTTATGAATCAGGAGACGAATCCTCAGGAATTGTTCATAGAAAATTATTCCGCCCACAATGGGCATAGAACGGCGTGGGAATCAAAGGAATCGGTTCACATAGGTAATAGCGTTGATGAAATAGCATATAACAATGGCGACGTCGTAATAGAATCGGGAGCAAAGGCAACTGTACGGGCCAATAAGAAGATTTTGCTCGAGCCGGGAACAAAAATTGCCAAAGGCAGTTCGTTTTCTGCAAAAATAGGCACGGAACCCTCTTGTTCCGACAATGAGATGTATTCGCTGAAGAACTACGACGACGAGGAGATTCCTGCGGAAACCGCTCCGCAATCGTCAATGATTTCGCTTGTGGAGACCTATTCCGAGCCGGTAATCGTTTATCCGAATCCTGTGACCGACAATATGGTGATTTCATCGAACAAGACGGGGAATACCGCCACATTGTTCGATATGCAGGGGAAACAAGTCGTGTCGGTCGTGTTCCAAAAAAACGTTGAACTGGATTGTAGTGCAATTCCTGCGGGAGTGTATTCATTACAAGTAATTCAAGGGAATGGCAAAGTGATAACAAAACAAATAATAAAACGATAATGAAAAAGATTGTATTCTGGTTTTTACCAATGTTGATGACAGGGTGTTCATCGTTGTATGTTCCCCATATGGCTAATGTGCCACTTTTTGATGAAAAGGGCGAAACGCAGGTTTCCGCTTCGCTTAGTACGAATAGTGTGCAGGCCTCGGCAGCGTATGCCCTCACCGAGAAATATGCGGTTCAGGTTTCGGGCGGGCTCTCGTATGGTAATTTCACGGAATACAACGACATTTTTACGAAAAAGAGCGACCATACCGTGGCGAAAGGTGCGACGAACATCGACCTTACCACGTATGGTCGTTATGCAAATCGTTATGTAGAAGCGAGTGTCGGGCGGTATAACTTGGTACCTCAGCGAAATGTTATGTTAGAGTTTTTTAGTGGTGTTGCGTTCGGGAATTCTCAAGAGGATTCCTTTCATAGTGGTTACGGTTTATTTTTCATTCAGTCGAATCTTGGTCAGACGTTTCGCATTATAGAATGGGGTACATCTCTTCGGCTTGCTTATGGTGTTCATGATTTTTCTTGGCAAGATACCGCCCACACTACGCTTCATAACGATTTTTCCCTATGCCATATTGAACCAATGGCATTTTGCAGAATAGGCGGGGAGCACGTTAAATTTGAACCGAAGATAGGCCTCTCTTTGCCGATAGGTTTTTCTGCATACAAAGATTTAGAAGATCGTATTTCTGATACGGATTATTATAGAACAACGTTGTTACACTTTTCTCTTGGAGTACATTTTTCATTTTAGTTTCTTTTTGGTTATGTGTTTTGATGAGGCGTCACATGGTGTGACGCTTTTTTTGTACCACCAATCAACGTTCTTGTAGGGCTGTCGTATTACGGCAGCCGAAACGATGATGGTTCCTGTACAGACGTGCCATGGCGCGTCTCTACCTCTCCTCCCGTAATGTTTACACCTTTCGTACCTTCGCGATTAATTGCCTCTCCATAAATTTTCCTCTAAATTTTTCCCTTTTCGTGTTGCACATATTTTAAAAGTTGTATATTTGCAAGACTTAATAATTAGTAAATGTTTAATTTTAATTTTTAAAAATTATGAAAAAAGTATTTTTATTTTTAACTGCCACAGTGTTTGGCGTTGCTGCTATGGCAAATGGTGGTTGGACACACGAAAAATTGTCAGGTGCTCAAACCATTCAACTTCTTTACAATGAATATGGTGATGAAGATAACGGAAGTGGTGAAATTGCTCACTCATGGCAAGGTGGAAACCAAGGTATCATTAACGACGCAGTTGAAGCATACGATGAAGAAGGTTTTGATAGTTGGCTTTTGGCTCTAAACCAACAATTCTCTTTAAAAGTAAAAGGAACTTGTTCTGCTACAGGTACTTTCAAAACAGGTATTGTTGATGAACAAGCAGATGCAGGATATTGGTTTCAAAACTCTGCATTTGCAAGTCCAGAAGTTCCTGTAACAGCAGGAGAAGAATTCGAAGCAACTTTCGTATACACTATTACAGCTTTGGCTTCTAAAAATTTTGATGCAGTTACTGTTGACAAACCAGCTTTGATATTTGGATTGGGAATGCCAGATTATGCAGCTGCAACAGCGTACAATGATGGTACAGCTCCATCAGAAGATGTTTCTGGTGTAAAGAAAGTTGAATTCAACTTTACTGTATTCCAATTTGAATATATGGGTGACTTGAGCCAATATACAAAACCATACGCTATGACAAACAATGGTCCAGATGTAGATGGTAAAACAAAATATCAAACTATAATTGATTTAACATACGATCAAAAAGCTACAACTGCAGACTTTTTCAACTTCTCTATCAAAGGTGTTGCTACTCAAGACATCGCTACTTTGATGGTTGCTCTTTGGGATGGTTCAGCAAAAGCATCTCCAAAACCATATGCAACAAGTTTGTGTGAAGAAGGTGGTGACGGTATGGCTACTATCAAGGCAAACATTGCAAAAGGTCAATCATTTGAAGTTAAAGGTTCTTTGCCAATAAAACTTGATGTGGCTCACGAGGATGAATTCCGTTATCAAGTAGTATTTATGGGTCTTTCTGAATTCGAAGGTGCTCAAATCGTAATGGACCTTAAAGATGCTGACGCTTTCGAAATCGGTACAAACAAAGGTTATGGCATCCCACAAGTTGCTGTAGAAGAAATTGCTGCTGAAGATGCTATCGTAAACGGTGTAATCTACTCAGAAGGTGCAATCGTAATCTACAACCAAGCTGGTCAAAAAGTAGCTGCTGCTTCTCAAGAATTCGCTATCGCTTCTTTGGGTGCAGGTATCTACTTCGCTCAAACTGCTGAAGGTTCATTCTCTTTCGTAGTAAAATAATTGAAATAACATAATTCAATTATATGGAACCCTCGCATTATGCGGGGGTTCTTTTTTTGTATATATTTGCACAACGGATACATCGTGATGATGGTGTTGTAGAGACGTAGCGCGCTACGTCTCTACATTGAACGAACCGAAATGTCACACCGTGGCGTCCGTGTAAATAAACCGTGATGATGGTTGTAGAGACGTAGCGCGCTACGTCTCTACAAAAAAACAAAATAAAAATGAGAAAATTAGAACCCAATGACCCGTGCTGGTGTGGCAGCGGCAAAAAATACAAAAAATGCCACTGGCTCCACGATTGCGAACTCGACAAATATCGCCGTGAAGGTTTCAAAATCCTTCCGTCTGCTATTTTATATTCTGCCGAGGAAATAGAGAAAATCCGTAAGGCAGGTGCGCTAAACCATGCTATTTTGGATATGGTGCAAAACGAGATAACTGAGGGTGTCACTACTGAACATTTGGACAACCTCGTGCGTGAATTCACCTACGATCACGGTGGCATTCCTGCGTGTCTGAATTATGAGGGATTTCCTAAAAGTTGCTGTATTTCCATCAACGAGGTGGTGTGCCACGGAATACCGTCGCCCAACACGGTGGTGAAGAACGGCGACATAGTCAACGTGGATTGTACCACGATTCTCGACGGTTATTATGGCGACAGTAGCCGTATGTATTGCATTGGCGAGGTTTCGCCAGCAGCACAGAAATTGGTCGATGTGGCAAAAGAATGCCTTGAAATAGGTTTACGGCAAGTAAAGCCATACGGCAGACTAAACGACATTGGCGATGCCATAGAGCCGTTTGCCAAAGAAAATGGGTTCAGCATTGTCCGCGATTTGTGCGGCCACGGCATTGGCAGAACGTTCCACGACGAGCCGGAGGTGGTGCATTATGCACAAACCCGTCAGCGTGGCGTGCTTATGGTGCCGGGAATGGTCTTCACCATTGAACCAATGGTAAACGAAGGCACGTGGAAATGCAAATTCCTTCGTGACGGCTGGACGGTAATTACCGGCGACAAAAAATTGTCGGCACAATGGGAACACACGCTGGTGGTAACGGAAACAGGATATGAAATTTTAACGTAAATCCGTGCTGGTGTAGAGACGTAGCGCGCTACGTCTCTACGAAAAAAATAAAATAAAAATGAAAAAATATATATTAACAATTTGCATCATTTTTTGTGCCGTCGGTGCATATCTTGCCGTTATAATGTTTGGTGGAAACATCTACAACAATTCTGGTCAAGAAAAAATGTACCAAACGGTTGCTACAGGTTCATCGGCCGACGATATTGTGTCGGAACTTGTTTTTGGCTGGAAGGTGAAACACCCGCTGGGCTTGCGAATTGTTGCGAAACTCCTTGATTTGGAACATCACGTTTATCCAGGTTTGTACGAATTGCACGACGGAATGTCGTCGTTCGAGGCAGTGCGTCTGTTCCGTTCGGGAAAACGGCAGACGGTGAGACTCACCATACGTTTTGCCCGTCATTATGAGGAAATTCTGCATCTGGCAGACGAAAAACTGGAAGCATCGTACGACGATTTGTTTGCTCTTGCCAACAATAGGCAGTTTATGGATTCGCTCGGATTCAGTAGTGAAAACACTATTTGTCTGTTTTTACCCGACACCTACGATTTTTATTGGAACACGTCGGCTCGGCAGTTTTTGGAACGAATGAGCAAGGAATATTCAACGTACTGGAACGAGAGTCGCCGAGCAAAGGCGCGCAACATAGGTCTTTCGCCACAGCAGGTTATGACATTGGCATCGATTGTTGACCAGGAAACTCGCCACGATGACGAAAAACCGAAGATTGCGGGCGTGTATATGAACCGTTTGAAAGGTTCTGCCACGGCAGGCAAACTCCAAGCCGACCCGACTATAAAATTTGCGTTAAACGATTTCGAGATAAAACGTGTTCGCAAAGGACATATTGAGCGAGCAAAAACCTCTCCATACAGCACCTACGAGCATCAGGGGCTTCCTCCCAGTCCGATTTGCACTCCTACGAAGAGTGGAATTGAAGCGGTGCTGAACTATTCGCACCATAATTTTTATTTCTTTTGTGCCCAACCAAATTATTCGGGCTACAGCGATTTTTCAGCAACGTTTGACCAACATCTGCAAAAAGCTACGGCCTACCAGAAATGGTTGACGCAGGAAGGATTTTAAGATACCAGAATCAATTGTAGGGACCTCACATTGTCTCTACTATTTCACTGGTGTTTCCACCTTGTATTCTTTGCCATTCTTGTAATAAATGGCATATTTCAGCGTGCCGTTTTCTTGGTAATAATTCCACACTTTTACGGCTTGACCGTTTTTCCACTGTTCCTCGTGTTCCACTTGGCCGTTTTTGTAGTAGTAGAAATGTTTTCCTTGTGCTCGGCCAGCCACGTAACTTCCTTTGAACGCTTTTCCGCCGCCCACGTAGGTGCTTTTCCACACGTCGATTTTTTCACCGTACTGATATGTTCCCGTGGTCACGAGCGAACCGATTTTAATGGTCCAGACACCTTGTTTTAGGCCGTTTTCATACATTCCTTCCATTATTTTGTTGCCTTCGTCGTCGTATTCCACGCTCAAGCCGTTTCGTTGTCCATTTTCGTATTCCTCCTTTGTGAGCAAATCGCCACTTTCGCTGTAAAACTCCCATAATCCGTTGAATTTGTCATGGCGGAAATAGCCCGTTTGTTTGAGCGTGCCGTCGGGATAATAATATTTCCACAAACCTTCTTTTTGTCCTTTTTCAAATAATCCTTCCGATTCTTTTTTACCTGTTGGATAGAAAAATATCCATTGTCCACTCTTGTCGCCATTTTCAAGTGTAATTCCTTGCCCTACGAGCGTTCCGCCTATATCGTACAATTCTCCCGAGGTAACATTCCCATTTTTGTCGTAGTGGCGATGAACACCTATGGGCGTTTTGTCGCGATATGCACCTTTGTATTTCAGCGTGGAGTCGGAGTAATACGATTTTTTCTCAAACGGGTCCTCAAATTCAGCCATAGTGGAGCTTGAATATATCAGAGAATCGTTTTCATAGTTGCCAACCTGAATCAGTTGCTCGTGTTGGTCGTAAAGTTTGTACATCCCGTTGAGTTTTCCGTCGCTATAGTTCGCTTCGGTTTTAATTGCACCATTAGGGTAAAAACTGATATGTTGACCGACTTTTTGTCCTTTGGCGTTGGTCCTGTTCACCGATTGCGAGGAAATTAAGTTGTTGTTCTCGTATATGGTGATGGAAATCACCGTGCTGTCGTCGTATTCGTAGGAGAATCCTTCTTTTTTGTTGTCGGTGTATGGTATTGTTTTGACAATGGTTCCTTGTGGAGAAAAATATTCTTCAATGCCTTGTTTTTGGTCATTCACGTAAAGTACTCGCATAGAGAGATATACGGCAGAATCTGCAACAGCATATTCTTTATAATAACCGTTTTTTCGGTTTTCAAAATATGAGATTTCTTTTTGCAGGTGTGCTTGTTCGTCGTAAAACGTCCAAATGCTGTCGAGCAGAAAATTGGTGCGTTTTCCCACCGATTTGAGTGTGCCGTCTTGATAATATGATTTCCAATAGCCATCAGGTTGCCCGTTCACCAACGTTCCCTCCGACGATACAGAACCGTCGGGATAAAAGAACTGCTTGAACTCTTGTGCAAAGGTGTTGTTTGAAGAAAAGAGACAGAAACAGACTGCGAATGGTCGAATTGTGCGAATGATGCTCACAAAGAAATTGCGAGTCCTGACCTTGTTCCACCAATTGTTTCGTCCATTTTTCATCTTATTTTGAAAGAGCAAACATTGTATAGAGTGCGTTTATGGCTTTTTGAGCGACGTCTTCGTCAACAAAAATCTCGTTTGTCTCGTTTTTTAGGCAATTATACACGTCTTCCAACGAGGTTTTCTTCATACTGTGGCACACAAGCGATTTGCTTCCGACGTAAAATTTTTTGTCGGGATTTTGCAACTCCATCGGATGAAGCACACCTTGTTCGGTGCAGACGATGAATTCCTTTGCTTTGGATTGTTTTACAAACGAAATCAGCTGTGCCGTGGAACCCACATAATCAGATATTTCCAAAATATCAAGTTGACATTCTGGGTGGGAAATTATCAACGCATCAGGATGTTTTTTCTTTTGTTCCAGCACTTTGTTTTTGTCGAGAAAATGATGAATAGGGCAGCAGCCGTTCCATACCTCGAATTCTTTTCCCGAAAGATGCATGGCATATTTCCCCAAATTTTGGTCGGGGGCGTACAAAATTTTCTCGCCGGCGTCCAAATAATGTTGGATAATCTTCAAACCGTTGGTTGACGTGCAGATGCAGTCACTCACGGCTTTCACGTCGGCAGAGGTGTTCACGTAGGTAATGATTTTCGTGTCGGGATGTTGGTCTTTGTATGCTTGGAGAGCCTCGCGGGTAATGCCGTCGGCCATAGCACAGCCAGCATCCATAACGGGAAGCAGCACTTTCTTCTGAGAAGAAAGGATTTTTGCCGTCTCCGCCATAAAATGCACACCGCAAAAAACTATAATGTCGGCGTCGGTATCCTTTGCCGTCTGGCTTAATTTCAAGCTGTCGCCCAAGTAATCGGCCACGTCTTGTACGTCGTCGTTTTGGTAATAGTGAGCCAAGATGACCGCGTTCTTTTCCTTTTTCAATCTTTTGATTTCCGAAGAATAATCTATTTCTGCCATACGAAAATGTTTTTACAAAGTTAAAAAATAAGAGTTAGGAATTAAGAATTGAGAAAGGAATTTCTCTGGAAAAATCCTTGAGACTGTTTTGTTGCTTTGTGCAGTGTTATTGTGCGAACTTTGCATACATATACGAATCGTACAAAATGCCCTCAATCAGGAAATTTTTGCGTAGAATGCCTTCTCGTTCAAACCCGAGCGATTCAAACAATTGTACCGAGTTTGTGTTTTCTGTACAAATTTGGGCCTCTACTCGCACGATTCCTTGTGAAAAGAGGCGTGAGACCAATGTTTGTAATAATTCTTTTGCAAAACCGCGATGTTGGAATTTTTCCAGAACAACTATGGTGACCGAGGCCGTCACGTGTTTGGGAACAAGGTGCGCCGAGGCAAACCCAACAAACGAGCCATCTTCATACCCGGCAAGCGAGATTCTTTGCTTGTCGCCAACCCAGCTCTGCAACGATATATCGTCCAGCGATTCGCAATAATCTAAATCGGTGTAGTGCAACAATTTCTTGTTCGAGAAAATTGTCGACAAATCTTCAAAAACAGTATGAAACTCAACGATTTGCATCACCATCTATCGTATTCTATCACGGAAAGATTTTTGGGTGCTCCGTTTTCAATCCCAAGTTCAATCATTGTGCGTTTCTGATGAAAGCCCGTTTTCCCGATAGCTCCTGGATTAATGTGTAACAGATTGAGTTTTGCGTCGTTCATCACTTTTAGGATATGGGAATGTCCGCTGATAAATATGTTGGGCTTATACGCAAGAATTTCTTGTTTCACCGATGGTTCATATTTCTCGGGATAGCCGCCAATGTGTGTCATTAGCACTTTCAAACCGTCACACTCGAACGTGGCAATTTTCGGAATGCGAATGCGTAAATCTTGCCCGTCAATGTTGCCATACACGGCGTGAACCGTCGTGATTTCCTGCAATTGTTCCAGCACCTGCAACGAGCCAATATCGCCCGAATGCCAGATTTCATCAGCAGTCCTTGCGTGGCTCAAAATCGCCTCGTCTAAATAGTTGTGGGTATCGGAAAGAATAAGAATCTTTTTCATTTGTTTGAAATTGTAACAAAAGTAAGTGTTTTTTTATGTACTTTTGCACGAACTTAAATAAAATTCGTATGTCAGGTCATAGTAAATGGGCAAAAATTAAGAGAGACAAAGGAGCGAATGACTCTAAACGAAGCAAGATATTCTCTCGTATTTCGAAGGAAATCACTATTGCAGTGAAAGAAGGTCAATGTGGCGACCCCGATATGAATCCGCGTTTGCGTCTTTGCATTCAGAACGCAAAAAGTCAGAATATGCCGAAAGAGGTTATTGAGCGTGCCATCAACAAAGGAAAGCAAGATAAATCCGATTTTGAGTTGTTGACATACGAGGGCTACGCAAATGGCGGCGTTGCCGTGTTTGTGGAATGTTTGAGCGACAACAACAATCGTTCGTACACAGCCGTTCGCACCTGTTTCAAGAAATATAACAACAGTTTGGGCAACAATGGTTCGTTGGCTTTTATTTTCGACAGAAAAGGCGTGTTCGAGATCAAGAAAAGTGCCATTCCTATGCCGCTTGACGAGTTCGAGTTTGAATTGATAGATTCAGGTTTGGACGAGATGGATGCCGAAGACGAGGAAATCGTTACATTATATTGTCCATACGATTCTTTCGGCGAAATGCAGAAAAAACTGGAAGAATTGAAAATTGAAATCGACAATGCCGAATTGAAGCAAATTCCAAACACGACAAAGGAATTGCCGTTGGAAGACGCTCAGAAAGTGATGAACTTTGTCGATGCTCTGGAAGAAATTGATGACGTGAGTGCGGTATATCACAATCTTGAAATTACCGACGAATTAGCAAACACATTGGGATAATGGAAAACAAATCGCAAAATACGGCGACTATTTTGGCTCATTGCAAGGACCAGAAGGGTATTGTGATGGCTGTCACCGACTTTATATTAAAAAACAACGGAAACATTTTGTATTTGGACCAACACGTTGACCGTCAAGAATCGGAATTTTTTATGCGTGTGCAGTGGGATTTGGACGGTTTCAACATTCCTACCGAGAAAATTGGCGATTATTTCACGACGTTGGTTGCAAAACCGTCGAAGATGTCGTTCGAGATTCATTTTTCAAATACGAAACAGCGTTTGGCAATCTTCGTGTCGAATCTTTCGCACTGTATTTACGACATTCTTTCACGTGCCCGTTCTGGCGAGTGGGACATTGAAGTTCCGCTTATCATAAGCAATCACGAAAAACTTCGTCATATTGCCGAGGAATTCAATATCCCATATTATTGTTTGCCAATCACGCCAGAAAACAAGTTGGAGCAAGAGGCAAAAATCAAGAAATTGCTTCGCGAAAACAATATCGACTTGGTTATTCTTGCTCGTTATATGCAAGTGGTATCTGACTCATTTATAAAAGATTACACCAATAGAATCATCAACATTCACCATTCATTTTTACCAGCATTCCCAGGTGCGAAACCATACGAATCGGCGTATGCACGTGGTGTGAAACTGATAGGTGCCACCAGCCACTATGTGACTCCCGAACTTGATGCCGGACCTATTATCGCACAAGGCGTAACTCAAGTTTCGCACAAAGATACGGTTGAGAATATGAAACGTAAGGGTTTGGATTTGGAGAAGATAGTGCTTTCAAAAGCTATCTGGTCGCATATTCAGCATAAGACGTTGGTATTCAATAACAAAACTATTGTTTTTGAATAATCTGTTGGTGAAGAAATAATCTTCAATTTTCAAATGATTGTAGAGACACGATTAAATCGCATCTCTACAAGAATGATTATTTTTTGAAGAATTTCCCTAAAATGCTGGTTGCTGCACCAAGCAAGTCTCCTTTCGAAGAAGAACCAGCTGCCGAAGCGCCAAGCGACGTAAGAATGCTTGTCAAATCAATACCACTGTCCTTTGACGTGATTTTTCCAATAATGGTAGGAAGTAGCGAAGTGGCTACTTTAATCGTTGAATCGTCAAGACCTAACTTTTTAGCAGCATTTTTTGTGAAAAGTTGTGTCGCCAATTGTGTGATAGGACTTGATTCTGCCGAAGTCTTGCCTGTAAACAACGACGTGATTTGCTCAATACCGCTTGCCGATTGAGCTTTTTCTTTCACACTGCCAAAAATAGAATCCGTTAAACCGTCTAATACGTTGCTTCCCAAGTTGCTTCCCGATGCTGAAGCTTGTACTTGTTTAAGAATTAAATCTGTAATTTGTGACATAATTTTTTGTTTTAATAAGGTTTTCCTACAAATGTAGTTTTTTTTGACTTACAACGTAAAAAATAATGGCTTTTTTTGACTGAATAGATTATTCTCCTTATTCGGAACGTTCCTCGTAAATGACAATTCAATAAAATTCAATATATTTGCACTGCTTTCAGCAAATTTAATTGCAATAAAAATGTATAGAACAAAAACCTGCGGCGAACTACGTGCCGCAAACATAGGAGAAACCGTCGTTTTGAGCGGTTGGGTACAAAAATCCCGCGAATTGGGCGGAATGACTTTCGTTGACTTGCGCGACCGCTACGGCATCACGCAGCTGGTGTTCGACGAAAACCAAAATGCCGCCTTGTGCGAGGAAGCCAAGAAATTGGGTCGTGAGTTTGTCATTCAAATTGAAGGCAAGGTTGTGGAACGTTCCAGCAAAAACCCGAAAATGGATACGGGCGACATTGAAATCATCGTTTCCAAACTTACGGTGCTCAACACGTCGGAAATCCCTCCATTCACCATTCAGGACGATACCGATGGTGGCGACGACCTTCGTATGAAATATCGTTACCTTGACTTGCGTCGTCAGTGCGTACGCAAGAATCTGGAACTTCGCCACAAAATGGCGTTCGAAGTTCGTAGCTATCTCGACAAACAAGGATTCCTTGAAGTCGAAACTCCTGTGTTGATTGGCTCTACGCCCGAAGGTGCACGCGATTTCGTGGTTCCTTCGCGTATGAATCCTGGACAGTTCTATGCGTTGCCACAAAGTCCGCAAACGTTGAAACAATTGTTGATGGTGGCTGGTTTCGACCGCTATTTCCAGATTGTGAAATGTTTCCGCGACGAAGACCTTCGTGCCGACCGTCAGCCAGAGTTTACTCAGATTGACTGCGAGATGAGCTTTGTGGAACAAGAAGATATTATCACCTTGTTCGAGGGAATGGCAAAACATTTGTTCAAAACGATTCGCAACATTGACATTACGGAAGCATTCCCACGTATGACGTGGCACGATGCTATGAAATACTATGGTAGCGACAAGCCCGACCTTCGTTTCGACATGAAGTTTGTGGAACTGATGGACGTCCTCAAGGGCTACGGTTTCGGCGTGTTCGACAATGCTGAATACATCGGCGGTATTTGTGCAAAAGGTGCTGCTACATACACTCGTAAGCAACTTGACCAATTGACGGAGTTTGTGAAACGTCCGCAAATTGGTGCCAAAGGAATGGTTTACGCTCGTGTGGAAGCCGATGGAAACGTTAAATCAAGCGTTGACAAGTTCTATTCGCAAGACGTTTTGCAAAAGATGAAAGCTGCTTTCGGTGCCGAACCAGGAGACTTAATCCTTATTTTGAGTGGCGACGATACAATGAAGACACGTAAGCAATTGTGTGAACTTCGTCTTGAAGTTGCCAACCAACTCGGACTTCGCGACAAAGACAAATTTGCGTGCTTGTGGGTTGTGGATTTCCCTATGTACGAATGGAGCGAGGAAGAAGGCCGCTTGATGGCTATGCACCACCCGTTCACCAGCCCGAAACCCGAAGATGTTGCGTTGCTCGACACCGACCCGGCTTCGGTTCGTGCCAATGCCTACGATATGGTAATCAACGGCGTGGAAGTCGGTGGCGGTTCGATTCGTATCCACGACAGCCAGTTGCAGGCAAAGATTTTCAAGATTTTAGGTTTTACGCCCGAAAAGGCACAAGAACAATTTGGTTTCTTGATGAACGCATTCAAATACGGAGCGCCACCTCACGGAGGTCTTGCTTACGGTCTTGACCGTTGGGTAAGTTTGTTCGCAGGTTTGGACAGCATCCGCGACTGCATCGCATTCCCGAAAAACAATTCAGGTCGTGATGTTATGCTCGATGCACCTTCGGCAATCGACCAGAAGCAATTGGATGAATTGTTCTTGGACATCAAGGAAATAGAAAAATAATTTTTCACTGCGAGAACCAAGTCTATGGAAATGGATTTTAAATGCTGTAGAAATGAAACGGGCTGTTTACATACTATTTCTATTGATTACGGTTCAAACGTTGGGACAGAAGTCGTTTACGGCTACTGTTTATGATGCGGAAACCCGAAGCCCGTTGGCTGGTGTGCAGGTTTTGTTTTATAAGAACAATAATGTGCAGATAACCGACGAGAAAGGCAAGGTTTCGTATGACTTGCGCAAGCTTCCCGATAGCGTGGAGTTTTCCTTTATCGGTTATAAAGATACTACGGTGGTTGTAAATAAGCCGTCGGATAAGGTTGTGATTCGTCTGCGACCTATTGCGTACAAAACGCAGGAAGTGATTGTCACAGGAAGAAAAAACGACGAAAATGTGACGCTTGCCCGTGATGAGGTGTATCTTACCAAGGCAGAACTGATGACGCTTCCCGCCTTGATGGGAGAACAAGACGTGATTCGCTCGTTTTCTACGAATGCCGGCGTGCAACAATTCGAGGGAATGCAAGGAATTTATGTACGTGGAGGGAGCCAAGACCAGAATCTTATTGTGTTCGACGAGGCAATTGTGTATAATCCATCGCATTTGTTGGGCTTTTTCTCGGTATTCAATCCCGACATAATTGAAAATGCCAAACTTTACAAATCGGGGGTTCCAGCCAAGTATGGTGGTCGATTGTCTTCGGTCTTGCAAATCTCGTCACGAAAACCTTCTACAGAACGATTTGAATGCGACGGCTCGCTTGGACTTATTTCTTCCCGACTTGCGTGTAACGTGCCAATGGGAAAGAAGTTTGCCGCCCAACTTTCGGTACGAAAATCCTACCTTAATTCGTTGATTTTGCCGTTGGTGTATTCCATCATTTCTCCTGACGAAAATGCTCCTCGACTTGGATTTTACGACGCAAATGCAAAAATACTGTTTGATGGAAATCCCCGCAATTCATTCACTCTTTCTGGCTATACGGGCAAAGACCATTTCTTTATGAAAGACAGCAAACCTCCGCTGACTGAAAACACTGTTGGCTGGGGTAATTCTGCTCTTACGGCGAATTGGCTCCATACGTCAAAGAATAATTTTATCACATCAACATCTTTTTCGTATTCGCATTATTTCTTTTCGTTTGAAATGCTGCAAAGCTATTTTTCAATGGCAACGGAAACGGGAATTTCCAATTTCGACGTTCGGAGTGTTACCAATAAAAGTGTTGGAAAAAACCTGTTCTCGTTTGGTGCCGAAAATTTGGTGCAACAGTTTAATTTAGGCGATATCAACTTAAAGTTGGATACGGAAAATCGAACGATAAACAATCCTGAGTCGTGCATTTCCAATGAGTTCTCATTGTTTGCCGAAGATAATATCGATATTTCCGACCAATGCAATATTGTTGTTGGTTTGCGGACATCTTTGTATTCAAAAAATGACACGCTTACGTATATGAATGTGAGCGTAAGTCCAAGAATACAAGCTCGTTATATGTTTTCTTCCGATGCTTCGGTCAAAGCATCGATTTCAAGGGAGACGCAGAATCTTCATTTGGTTTCTATGGTTTCGTCGGCTCTGCCTGCCGATATTTGGTTCCCTGCTTCAGAAAATCTCAAACCCGAAAAGGGAATTTTATGTAGCATAGGATTTTTCAAGAATTTCTCGGCAAACGTATATGAAACGTCTGTAAGCTTGTTTTACAAACATTTGAACAATCTTGTAGAGTTTAAGGATTGTTTCACCGACATTTATACGCACAATTTCTACGATAGAATTGCCACGGGGAAAGGGTTTGCGTGTGGCACTGAACTGTCGGTGGCAAAGAAACAAGGGCAGTTCCAATGGTCTGCTTCGTATTCTTTTTCAAGAACATTGCGAAAATTCGCCGAATTGAACGACAATTATTGGTATCCGGCAACATTCGACCGTCCGCACGACGCTACGGTCACGCTATCATATACGACAAATTCAAAGAAATGGAAATTTGCCGCGTTCTGGGTTTATACCAGCGGAAAAGCATACTCCGAATTGTCGGAAATGTACCTCATAGCCGGAAATCTTGTTTCGCACTATGGAGCAATGAATAACTCCCGTATGCCTGCCTACCATCGTCTTGACTTAAGTGCTGATTATCAGTGGTTTATAAAAGATAAAATTGACGCACACTTGCAATTTTCCATATATAATGCATACAACAGGAATAATCCCTATTTCATCTCGTATGACGCACAACAATCGTCAGAAAAATTGTATAGTGTAGAGAAAAATGTGACGGGTTTGTTCCCCATTTTGCCAGCCATTTCTGTAACGTTTCACTTGCTATGATGAAGAAGATACTTGCTTTTATACTGTTGCTCTGCTGCCTTTCGTGCTCCGACGAATTCAGGGATACCGAGAAAACGGCTCCCATCGTTGTTGAAGGGTATGTAGAGGCAAATCAGTTAGTAAAAGTATTCCTTACGTTTCCGTTTTCCATCAACGATGAAATTGGAGAGGAGAACTATATGAATTTTATAAATTCCTATGCTAAAGTCGTGGTTACTACTGCATCTGAACGCGAAGTGCTTACGTTTAAGAAGGACGATAAACTTTTTCCGCCCTATTATTACTCATCGTCATTAATGACGGGTAAAGCAGGTGAGACTTATCATCTTGAAGTGATTTATCGTGGCGACACGATAACGGCAGAAACGACCGTACCTTCGGTACAGGCAGAAATCGACAGTTTATATTGTATGGAAATTGCTGGTGATACGTTGCACAAAAGCGTGTTGATTTCTGTCAATAGAATTGCTCCCGATGCTGTGCATTATTACAAGTTTTACACCCGAACTCAGCGACAAAAAACGTTTTATCCCATTGTTTTTTCAACCTATTGCGATGAAACGTTCGGCTCTAAAATTTTAGTGGAATTGTCGGCCGGTCCAGAGAATTTTATGGATACGAGCACTACGACATTTTATGCCATTGGCGACACGGTAACCGTGAAAGTATCGGTTCTTGATGCCATACCGGGAGAATTCTGGCGTGTGTACGACAATCAACAAGGATACAACAATCCTTTTTCCAATGGTTCGAATCTACCGTCAAACGTAAAAGGAGGATTAGGTGTTTGGACGGGATCGAACAGTATTCAACGGCAAATCATCATAAAATAAAAAAGAAAAGGATTGCATTCCTGCAACCCTGGCAGCCCAAGAGGATTTATCCTCCCCTCAAGCTGAAGCAAATATATAAAAATCTTCCCTCTTTGTCAATAGCAAAAAAGATTTTTTCTCCATCTTCTTGGGAAATCGTGGAACGATGATGATTTGTTCGGTACGATAATTCTGTAGGGCGGCCACAATGTGACAGCCCTACCATCTAACAACACAAAAAAACCCGATCCTTGCGGGACCGGGTTTTGTTTTAGTTATGGAATCACTTTCTAAAGCCAATTATCGGGATTTCTTAATGCGTTTTTCAGTTTCTCCGACTCATTTTTTAATTCATTTTCGAAATAATCGATTGCCATCGTTTTTGCCTCTTTATAGCTATATGTACAATATCGTTTAACAACATATTTTCCTTTTTCATTTTTATAGAAATCTGCCAAAATAGGGCCGCTCATCATTTTTTGTTTGCATTTTTCTTCAACTATGCTCAATACTTCTGCCACTGTAATGGAACTTTTTTCTTGGATTCCGCCGTTTTTTTCTATAATGGACTTCATTTTCTTCATAACCTGATTGAGCATATCTTGCACAGCTTTTTCACGAGCCGTGGCTTTTGCCTGAGTTAACGACGCATCCGATGCTATTCCAAGTGCCATAAGATATCTCGGCGAGCCATCACTCTCTTTGGTCGATTGGTTTGCATAAACAAATTCCAACTGTTTTTTCATTGGGTGCAGGGCGTCAGGCAATATATCATAGCCTTCTTTTGACAACTGTTTTGCTTCAACTTTTGGTTTATCAATCGTTGCTTTTTGAGCAACCGACATCAACGAAAAACCACAAACAATCGTAAGAATTAACAATAACCTTTTCATAGTTTTAATTTTTATATCACAAATGTAGTGAATATATCAATAATCATACCATCACAGAAAAAAATGTGCCATCGTCACCACAGGACACAAAAAAACCCGATTCGAAATGAACCGGGTTTTTTTTAAATTATGGTTAGATTATTTTTCTGCTTTTAAAACCCAAATGTTGAGTGTTAAATCTTCAGATGCTTCGTCGTAGCTTACAACTTCGAAGAAACCTTCACATTTTTCATTCTTGAAAGCAACTGCTTTTTTACCAGCTTCAATTTTGTTGCTGATGTCGATTGAAGTTGCACCATCTTTAGCGAAGTCTGCTTTTTCAAATTTGTTAGCAACTGCATCACCAATCATAATGAATTTTGTTTCTGATGCTTGAGCTTTAACGATTTCGTTGTCAGCTATAGAACCAGAGATGAAACGGAAATTGTCGCTAAGTGTTTGGAAACAGAATATTACGTTAGTAGCAACATCACCCAATTGAGTTTTTGTTTGAACACCATTGTCGAATGTGTAGAACGAACCATTTGCTGATTTTGCACCACCCATTACGATTGTGCTTTGTGTGTAAGTTGCGCCAGATTTACCTTCTTGATCACCTGGTTCATCATCACCACATGCTGCGAAACCGAAAGCAGCTACTAAGCCAAGAGCTAAAAATTTTAATTTTTTCATAATACTTTTTGTTTAAATTGTTAATAAGTTAAATTTTTGACACCACAAAGATACACCTTTTTTTTATTGTGCAATAAAAAGGTAGTTTTTTTTCTAATAACGAAGTTAAAATATTGTTTTATACATACGTATAGTGTTCCCCTTTAGTTCTGAGCATTTAACGAATCCACATTTTGCATAAAAATTAACTGTTGAGTATTGATTTACGGAATCGTGAAATGCATCAACAACCAAAAACAAAAGACCTATTTTTTCTGATGCATCGACTGCAAAATCCAAAATTCTTTCAATAATAGCTTTCCCATAATGCTTTTGTCGTAAATCTTTTTTCACACACAAATATGATATGTCTAAAGCAGGATAATATTGCTTTGACATAAATTTCTTCACATGTTCACCAAAACTATCGTCCAAAATAGCTTTTTCGTCCGAAAAATCTTCTTTATAGTCGTCTTCCAACAGCAGAGAATCACATGCTAACGAAAAAAAAGCAACTAATTCTCCATTTTCCTTAACCGAATATGGGACACTTAGTTTTAGAATAACGTTTTCTTCAAATTCACCACTATGTATAAACTCGTCGAATTCTTTAACTCCGCAATAAAAATCATTAAGAATGGAGAAATCATCCATTCTTTCTATTTGTAAATCATTGTGCCCCATAAGTTATAAAGAGAAGGTTGCGGTTTTGTGTGTTTTTGACGGCGTTGATTTTTTCTGTTTTTGCATACGTTTAAACATTGCGTCAACATCTTTTGTTAAACGTTTCGCAAAATCTCCTTTTATGGGCTCGTGTATGGTCTTAATACTTAACATTTTTATGTAGTTTTATGTTTGCAAATATACATATATTTTTGGTTTTTCAACTTAAAACGAAAATCTTTATTCGTACGTTCCAATCGCGGACGCAAACATTGCGTCCCTACGAACATAAAATTCAACTCTCAATTGTCAATTCTCAATAAAATCGACCTCGACAAGCTCTGCCACCTTTGATTCTTACCTTGACAATTGCTTTATATAATGTATAATCCTTCGTTTTTCGTGAAATTATTTCGCTTTCCCTTCTTTCATTTCAGAATTTAAGTATATATTTGCCGTCTAAAAAATAAGAAGGTCAATTAAAACTCTAAAAAAATGCAAAACAGAGGATTTATCCGTGTGTTTACAGTCTGCTTGGTGTTAGCAGCTATCTATTCACTTTCGTTCACGTACTTCACGTCGAAGGCAAATCGCGACGCCGACAAGTACGCTACTGAAAAGGCAAATGGTGACAACAACGCATACGCAATGTATCAGAAACAATTCTTGGATTCGTTGTCACAACAAGACGATTACTACAATTTCTTATGGTTACGTAAGTTTAGCTTGAACGAGTGTCACCAACACGAACTCAACCTTGGTCTTGACTTGAAGGGCGGTATGAACGTAACACTTCAAATCTCTACTCGTGACTTGATTACGAACCTTTCGTCGGACGGCGAAAATGATACCATGTTGGTTAGCACTTTGAATCTTGCCGACAAATACGAACAAGAAGCTGGCGAAACGTATATCACCGCTTTCGGAAAAGCTTTCGAGGAATTATATCCGAACAACTTTATGCGCACAATGTTCGTGGCAAACGAGGATATGATGGGTAAAATCAATTACAACTCGACAAACGAAGAAGTTTTGGACGTGTTGCAAAAAGAAGAGACTACCGCGATTGAAAATACGTTCAACGTAATCAGAACTCGTATCGACCGTTTCGGTGTTACACAACCTAACATCCAAAACATTGGTGGCGGAAGAATCTTGATAGAACTTCCAGGTGTGGAAGACCGCGAACGTGTTCGTGAACTATTGGAAAGCTCTGCACAGTTGGAATTCTGGGAAACTTACAACAATTCGGAAGTATATCAGATTTTGTTCTCAATCAACAATACATTGGCTGCAATGAACAAAACGCAGGAAACTGCTAAGGAAGAAGCAAAAGAAGAGGCAACTCCTGCAAAAGAAGAAGCCAAAGCCGACACGACGGAACTTTCATTGAAGGAACAAATCCAAAAAGGCGACTCTACGGCTGTTGACTCTGCTCAAATGATGGCTCAAAATGCTGAAGAATTCAAGAAGGCAAATCCGTTGTTCGCATTGTTGACGCCAAACATCGACCGTGAAGGTCACGTGGGCTACGGTCCTATCGTGGGTTATGCAAACTCTATCGATTTGGAGAAAATTGACTCAATCTTCGCAATGCCTGCAATCAAGGCAATCTTGGCAGAAAACGCTCCTGAACTGAAACTTACGTGGTCGAAAAAATCCGACAACGGTTTCTATACATTAATCGCTTTGAAAGACGCTGATTTGGATGGTCACGCATCGTTGGAAGGCAACGTGGTTGTTGACTCTCGTCCAGAATTCTCTAACACGGGCGGCGGCGCAAGCGTTCGTATGGTTATGAACAGCGAAGGTGCAAAAGAATGGAAACGTTTGACGAAAGAAAACATCGGTCGTTCTGTTGCCATTGTACTTGACGGTTATGTATATTCTTATCCTACCGTTCAATCAGAAATTGGCGACGGTATATCTTCTATCACGGGTGATTTCACGATTGCTCAGGCAACCGACTTGGCAAACATCTTGAAGTCTGGTAAACTTTCTGCTCGTGCACGCATTATGAACGCAGAATTCGTCGGTCCTTCACTTGGTAAGGAATCAATCAGAACAGGTATCTTGTCGTTCATCTTCGCATTCATATTGGTATTGATTTATATGATATTCTACTATCGCAAGGCAGGTGCTGTGGCAAGCGTTGCATTGTTGTTGAACTTGTTCCTCATCTTCGGTGTGCTTGCATCGCTTGGAGCAGTATTGACACTTTCTGGTATTGCCGGTATCGTGCTTACACTTGGTATGGCAGTCGATGCCAACGTGATTATCTACGAACGTATCCGTGAGGAACTTGCTGCTGGCAAGGGTACGAAACTTGCAATTGCCGACGGTTTCAAAAACGCTTATTCGGCTATCATCGACGGTCAGGTTACAACATTCTTGACAGGTTTGATTTTGTTCATCTTCGGTACAGGACCTATCCAAGGTTTCGCAACCACGTTGTTGATTGGTATCTTGACATCATTGTTCTGTGGTATCTTCATCACTCGTCTGATTTTCGAAAGATTCTTGGACAAGAAGAAAGAAATCACATTCGACAGCAACTTGACTCGTGGCGCGTTCAAGAATGTGAACATCGACTTCATCAAATCGGGTAAAATCACGGCAGTTATCTCTGCTATTATGATTGTTGCTTCACTTGCTTCAATCGGAATCAGAGGATTCGACGTAGGTGTTGACTTTGCTGGTGGTCGTACATATATTGTTGAAATGCAAGGCGAACGTAACGTTGAACAAATTGCAGCTTCGTTGGCAGGACAATTCAATGGTGCTGCTCCTGAAGTAAAAACGTACGGTGCTTCTTCGGTAAAAGTTACGACGAACTACAAAATCAACGAGAAATCGAACTCCGACATTGATGCGGAAATTGAAAACAAATTGTACGAAGGAATGAAATCATTCTTGGGCGACAACGTTACGCCTGAATCATTCAAGCAAGACAACTTGAAACAATCAAGCATGGTTGGTCCTACAATCGCAAACGACATTATCTACGGTGCAATTGTGGCTATCATCATCGCATTGATATTCATGTTCTTGTACATCTTCGTTCGATTCTCGAAATGGCAATATGGTCTTGGTGCCGTTGCCGCATTGTTCCACGATACAATCATAGTAATCGGTATTTATTCATTGCTTTACGGAATCGTGCCATTCTCAATGGAAATCGGTCAGACGTTCGTGGCAGCAATCTTGACCATCATCGGTTACTCTATCAACGATACTGTGGTTGTATTCGACCGTATTCGTGAGTTCACGAGAGAATATCCGAAACGTAATACGAAGATGTTGTTCAACCAAGGTATTAACAGTACGATTAGCCGTACAATCAATACGTCAATGACAACATTCCTTACGTTGTTGATTATGTTCTTCTTCGGTGCCGATTCAATCAAGGGATTCGTGTTCTCAATGGCAATTGGTGTCATCATCGGTACATATTCTTCATTGTTCGTTGCATCGCCAATCTCGTATGCATTTATGAAGAAAAACAAAGGTGAAGAAGAATAATTGATAATGAAGTAAGACCAAAGAGAGTATCAAGCAATTGGTACTCTCTTTTCATTTTCAAAAAAACAACAATTCTTAACTCTTAATTTTTAATTCTTAATTCTATAAGGTGAAAAAACGATTTGCGGTCATAGTGGCAGGTGGCAAAGGGTTGCGAATGGGAAACGACATTCCCAAGCAATTCTTGGAACTGCATGGCAAACCAATACTGATGAGAAGTCTGGAATGTTTCCACAACTTTGATTCCGCAATGGAATGCATTGTTGTGTTGCCCGAAAGTCAGATAGATTATTGGAAGCAACTATGTACAAAACACAATTGCACCATACCACACAAAATCGTGTCAGGCGGAAAAGAGCGTTTCCATTCAGTATTCAACGGCATTCGCACGATTTGCGAAGAGGGACTTGTGGCAGTTCACGATGGTGTTCGCCCTCTCATTTCACACGAAATGCTTCGTGACGGATTTGCCACTGCGGAACAATTCGGTTCGGCCGTACCCTATATTGATTCTGTGGATTCGCTCAGAATTATTGACGAAACGGGCACGAAACCGATAAATCGTGCCACGGTAAAGCGAATACAAACTCCCCAGATTTTCGACGTGAAGCAGCTACAAGAAATCATGTCGGTTGATTTCCGCCCCGAGTTTACCGACGAAGCGACAGTGTGGGAACTTTCAGGAAAAACGTTGCATTTTTACAAGGGCGACACGAAAAACATAAAAATCACGACACCAGACGACCTAAAAATTGCTGATGTTTTGCTGTAAAATATGTTTATTACTTTAAATGAAAAATAACCTCAACTATATAGAGGTTATTTCCTATCCAAATTTGCTCGAATTGGATACATTGCAAATAACTCCAATGCAGCTGCTGTTTCCGTCAAAAGATTATTTCGCACAAAGTTTTTCGACTGATTATCGAGCAACACTTCGCCCAAACCCTGCATTAAAATACGAGGATTATAGGAACGAACTTGGTTGGCACACCAAATGCAATAATCTTCAAGTTTTTTCTGTGTTCGTAGTTCCACGATTTCCGAATTTATCTCTGTGCGTTTTTTGAGAAAGAACCAAACGTCATAAATATCACGTGGAGTTATTCGCTCGCCCAAAGCACAAATTTTGTGGGCAAACATATCTGCTATAGTCATTACACGAATGTCAGTTCCCACCAAGGTGCGAATTTCATAATGATTCGGGAATGTACGATAGCTTATCTCTATTTTCAACATTCGTTCGCCTTTTTCGTAATCAAGAACAAGTATAGAACCATAAAGTTTCATCGCTTCGTCGTCAATCGTGCCGTATTGAAGCAACAGATTGTGCATGCGCTGAAAAACAAATTCGGCTTTGTCGGCATCTAACAGGTTGAAATCCAAATCAGTTGAAAAACGTGTCAAACCATGGAACAGCATAAGTGATGTGCCTCCTTTGAATGCAAGCAAGGGACTCAGATCCTTGTCACGAAATACGGCAAGAAGCACTTGTGTCATGAAATAGCGGTGTTTATTTATATCCATAACGTTTTATGTTAAGAACCTTTTTACTCTTTGAGCAAGTGTTGGTGAATTATATGTCGGAACAATTTGATTGACAAGTTTTTTGTTGAGTGGACGCAAATTGTCAAAATAGCACTGACCGGCACTTAAATAGAGCATATCCAGAAAAGCCCGTTCCGGCGTGGCAATTGCGACATTGTCACGTTGTTCAATCCCGAGCATGTTTGTCCAAATCATTGGATTTATTTGGCGAAAAACGTATAGGCGATTATCAACTTCAATAGTGCGATTCTGATAACTCACACACGTAATATCCGACGAGAACTGGAAGGTTACCCCAGCACGTGAAAGTACGTACTCCAAAGATATATATGCTGGTTTGAGAAGTGCACACGCCATCTCCAGCTCGTTGTAGTTTTTCTTGGTATAAATTCCTTTGCGAGGATTGACAATGGAACCTTTTTTCGCATAGTAATTAAGCGAACGTCGTAAAGATTCGCGACTTACATTGTCATTAAGCATCGCCAATCCTTGCATTGTAAACACAGTCCTCGGACTTGATAATATAACATTCATTGCCTCCATTCGCAAGCTAAAAACTACATTTTTTTGTACTTTCAGCTTGCAAATATATTCTAAAAATAATTATATCCAAACTTCCGAAAACTATTATTTGAAACCTTTCTAAATAATTTTGCTTAATGTTTACAACAACGAAACCAATTAACGCGGTGATACGTAGCATTTGTTACCAACATTTCTGGTCAAAAATTCATCGAACTCACGTTAAAATTATATCTTTGCAAAAATTTTAATTCATGGAGAAAAAATATAGTCTTTTCAATAACCTCTTCGGGTTTATATCGTTTATCGGTGCGTCAATAGTGTATTTATTGACGATTGAACCGACGGTAAGTCTCTGGGATTGTGGCGAATTTATTGCCACGGCAGGGAAATTGGAAATCGGTCACCCGCCCGGGGCACCGTTTTTCTTGCTTTTAGGTAGATTTTTCGCCCTGTTCGCATCGACTCCCGAACAAGTTGCGGCGTGCGTGAACACAATGACGGCATTGTGCAGTGGTGCCACAATTATGTTCTTATTCTGGACAATCACCCACTTGGCAAAGAAATTTTTCGCAAGCTCGGAATTGTCTCTTTCCAACATTATAGTAATCATCAGTACAGGTCTTATTGGTGCAGGAGCATACACATTCACCGACACATTCTGGTTCTCGGCCGTTGAAGGTGAAGTATATGGAATGTCGTCATTGCTTACGGCAGTGGTGTTCTGGGCAATTCTGAAATGGGAAGACCATTTCGACGAACCAGGCAGCGACCGTTGGATAATCCTGATAGCATACATTATGGGGCTTTCCATCGGCGTTCACTTGCTGAACTTGCTTACTATCACATCAATTGTGTTCGTATATTATTTCAAGAAATACAAACCTACGGTAAAGGGCATCATCCTTACTGGTTTGCTTTCGTTCGTGCTGATTGCATTTATGATGTGGGGAATTATAGCCGGTTCGGTTGATGTGGCTTCGTCGTTTGAACTTTTCTGCGTGAATACGCTTGGTATGCCGTATCAGTCGGGCTTGATTATGTGGCTGATTATTCTCACATTGGCTTTTGTGGCAGGAATCATCATTACGAAACTCGACAACATCAACAAATGGTGGAAAATCGGTATCGTTACGTTCATAGCAATGCTTCTGGGCATTCCTACGCTAACCGACAGCGTTTTTGTATGGATACTTATCTATGCAGGAATCATTGGCGGATTGTATTACATTGTTGGCAAGAACAAATACGTTATGAATACCATAGTTAACGTATTGATGGTGATTATGATAGGATATTCATCATATGCTATGATAATCATTCGTTCAAACGCCGACACGCCAATGAACGAAAATGCTCCGAAAGACGCATTCTCGCTGCTTTCGTACCTAAACCGCGAGCAATATGGTTCCACGCCGATTTTGTACGGACCGTATTATAATGCTGCGCCAAAATGGAAACCCGACGGTAGTGCCGAAATAAAGGAGAAATGGACGTACACTCCTCGCAACGGAAAATACGAGAAAGTGAGCAATGGTATTGAATACGTATGGAATCCAGATATGTGTACGATTTTCCCACGTATGTACAGTAGAGAATCCCACCACGTTCGTGGCTACAAGGACTGGGCAGGCATAAAAGACGGTGTGAATACTCGCAAAGTTCACTACGAGAGGGAGAATAAGACGTACCAAGTTCCTACATTCGGGCAGAATCTCCGTTATTTCTTCTCTTATCAAATTGGTCACATGTATATGCGATACTTCATGTGGAACTTCTGTGGCCGTCAGAACGACATTCAAGGACACGGAGGAATTCAAAATGGTAACTGGATTACGGGTATCAACGCTATCGACAAGCATTTGGTGGGCGACCAGACCTACATTTCCGAAAAGGCGAAAAATGCTCCTTCGAGAAACGTATATTATATGCTGCCGTTCATACTTGGTTTGATTGGTTTCATTTATCACATGTCGAAACGTAACGCCGATTGTTTTGTCATCATTCTGTTGTTCTTTATGACCGGCTTGGCAATCATCGTATATCTGAACCAAAAGCCATACGAACCGAGAGAGCGTGACTACGCATACGCAGGGTCGTTCTACGCATATTGCATTTGGATTGGATTGAGTGTGTTGGCAATTTTCGACGTGGTTAAAGAAGCACTGAAAAAATACGCCAAAGCAGGCACTGTGGCAGGAATTTTAGTGGCACTTTTGCTCACTCTCCCCGCTCCCGTACTTTTGGCTACGCAGAACTGGGACGACCACGACCGTTCTGGCCGATGGACGGCACACGATTTTGCTTACAACTATCTCCAAAGTTGCGACCCGAATTCGCTGATAGTGACGGCGGGCGACAACGATACCTTCCCGCTTTGGTACATTCAGGAGGTTGAGGGCGTGCGTACCGATGTACGTGTACTTTGTACTCCGTTGTTGGCAACCGACTGGTATGCTCAGCAAATGAAGCATCGTGCATACGAATCGGCTCCGCTTCCGATGAAATTGACCGAAGCACAAGTAGGTAAAGGAATCCGCGATATGGTTCCCGTACGCGTGTTCGACAAGGTGAAGGAAAACTACGTGGACATTCACGAAGCAATGGAAGTTGTTCGCGATGACAACATGAAAATTGACTATTACGGCGACAAATACAATTTCTTCCCGTCAAAAATGTTGAAATTCAAAGTTGACAAGAAACTTGCCCTTGAAAACAATGCCATTGCGGCACAAGATTCGGCACAAATTGAAGACGAGATTCGTTTCACGTTGAAAGAAAACAACATTTACAAGAACAAACTTGTAATCTACGACTGTTTGGACGGTTGGAAGTGGGATCGCCCATTGTATTTCACAAGTCAGTCGTCGGCCGAAGATGTTGGCTTGGAAAATTATTTACGCTACGACGGTTTCGCATTCAAATTTGTTCCTGTCAAGAACGACGATCCACGTGTTCCGTACATCGACACTGATGTGTTGTACGACAAGTTGATGAACGTATATCAGTGGAAGAGTATGGGCGAAAAAGGCGTGTATATGGACCATTTCCACGAACGCACGACACGAGTGATTGGCATACGTCAGATGTTCAACTCGCTTGCGTTCGAACTCATTGCAGAACACAAGGTTGACTCTGCGAAACAAGTTCTCAATAAACTTTGTGAGATTATGCCCGATTGGCAGTTTGCATACAATGATGAGTCAATCATTACGACTGCTTACGCATTTTATCTTGCAAATGATTTCGAGGCTGGAAATCGCGAACTTCGCATTTATGCCGAAAATCTGATTGACGAAATAGAGTGGTATAACTCGTTGGAAAGTCAGCAAGAGTTCTACAATCAAGTTTACAACGACAAGATTGACAATATGCGAATCGTGTTACGCATTTATCAGGCAGCATTGCAACACAACCAGAAAGAGTTCTGCGACGAGCTTGAACTTCGCTGGAAAGACGTTGACGCATACTCGCTCCGTGAATATATGCTCGCACGGCAAGGAATGGATAAATAGTTGAGAGTTGAGAGTTGAATGTTGAGAGTTGGTAGGGACGCAATGTTTGCGTACAAGTATATTTAAATCTTAAAGAGTATATTTTATTTAAAAAAATGTATATTTGTCGGACAAACTAAATATTTAATGATATGAAAAGAATTTTTAGATTTTCAGCAATTGCACTTTGTGCATGTCTTTCGTTCACAGCATGTAAGAAAGACAAAGGTGACGAAAACAATGAACCAAAACTATCGGAAAAAACGGTAGAACAGAACAAGGCAGACATTCAACAAGCTGGTATAGACTTGTCAAAAGAACTTGATGCAATGAAAGACGGAAAGGCATTCAACGCACTTCTTCAGTTGGCAAATCTTGAAAAGAACGGCGAATTGAAAAGCTATGTATTGAAATCAACTGACGTTGACGCAAGATTGAAAGGTTTCAATGAATCTGAGGAATTGGACGAATTGGCAAAAACAATTGAAGAAATGTCGGGTGAATATGAATGGGATGCTACAAAGGGTGAGTTTTCCAAAAAAGAAGGACAAGCCAATAAGGTAGTTTACAAATTCCCTTACGACAAGACTTCTACAAACAACAACTGCGAAGTTGTCGCTACTGTTGGTTATGCAAGCAACGTAAAGAATATGCCTGCAAACGTTAACTGCTCTTTGAAGATTAACGGAACAGAATGTTTGAATCTTTCTTATGTAGGTACATTCTCAAACGAAGGTTATCCAAATTCAATTACAGAAACAATGACGGTTGACGACTACTCATTGAGTACAAACTACACTCGTTCAAATTCAAATCTTTCAGTTAGCATTTCATTCTTACACGGAACAAAAATGTTGTTGAACGTAAGCAATACAATTGAAGGTAACTTGACTGACGAAAACTTCGACAAACTTATGGCCGACTTCTCTCGTGACGATGACGAGGTTGACGGTGCAGATGTAGAAACTGACGATGCAACAGATTACGATTTATATACAAACGTTCTTTCAAAAATCACGTTCTCTACACAAGTAATGAACTTCAAATTCGTAGGTTCTGCATCTACAAAAGGTTTAGCAGAAATCGCAAAGAAAACGGAAGGTCAAGAACCTGTAACACAAGCAGAAATGCAAAGCTTGGTTGATGCAGCAAACAATGCTATAGACTGCTACGTATTGAATGTTGACGAAAATGCAAAAATCGCAATGATAAAATTGTTCGTTGTAAAAGACGAACATGCTGAAACAGCTGAAAGCTACGAAACAGAACCAATGTTGGTATTCCCAGATGAATCAAAGATGACATTTGAAGATTACTTCAAAACTGGTTTCGACAAAGTAGGCGAAGCTTTTGAAAACATGGCTAAGGATTTCCAAGAATCATTGGAACAATATGGTTTGACTGGCGATGATGACGATGAACCAATTATTGACGATGGCACGGTTGCTGGTGACGATTTTTAATAATTGACAATACAATCAAGAATCCGTAGGGCTGTCACATTGTGACAGCCCTATTTTTTTTAGTAGAGACGAACCAAAACTTTTGAGGTCTCTACAGAAATCTCCGTGACGTGTAATTGTAGGGACGCGACGTCTCACTACAACACCCCATGCCCACCCTGTGTATATTTTACACCACCATGGTGTTTTTCCCCCTCATTTATTTGTGTTATCTCAGTAGAGTCAAATAATATTTCAAAAATTTCGTCGTATTTTTGTGTAGAAAATTTATAACCAATAAAAATCAAAAAGTTGCTTAACTTGTAAACTTTTTATATATTTGCAGAAATGGAAAGAGAGATAAAAACCTATGGTGGTTATTTTGAGTCGTTTATGGAAACACTTGACGAGAGTACGCAGGAGAAAATACAGTATGGTCTGCTTTTACTCAAGACACAAGAACGTCTGTCTACGAAATTTATAAAAGCTATCCGCAATGGTTTGTTTGAACTTCGTACGGAATGGAATAGCAATATTTATCGTGTATTTTTCATTTTTGACGAAGGGAACATTGTTGTGCTGTTTAACGGATTCCAGAAGAAGACACAAAAGACACCGAACAAAGAAATAAAATTGGCATTACAAATAAAGGAGGCGTATTATGCAGACAAACAATCACAAAATTGAAAATTACGATTTGGTGCTTGATGCAAAATTTGGCAAAAAGGGCACTGCCTCGCGTGCTGAGGCGGAAGAACGTGCGTATGCGTTCTTCACGGGACAGATGATAGAAGATGTTCGTAAAAACGCCCATCTCACGCAGCAAGAACTTGCTGAACGGATAGGCACGAACAAATCCTACATTTCGCGTATGGAACACGGACTGATTGACCCCAAGGTTTCAACCCTGTATCGAATTGCTTCGGCTTTGGGTATGACTATTGAATTGAAACCGATAGTGTAGAGACGTAGCGCGCTACGTCTCTACAACAACCGATCACGAATTTTGAAGGAACACGATACGTTTGCATAATTCCGTGACAAAAATCGTAGAGACGTGCCATGGCGCGTCTCTACAGCGAATCGTGGTATTTGTCAGATTCCCATTGTGCCACATTGTTTTGAATGTACGTGGCAATACGATTCAATTCATCGGTATTGCGAACAATGTGGTCGTGAAACCGTGTTTGCCAGGCGAATGGAATTGCGTGGTCGTTGGCGAAACGGGTAACGGATTGTTTTATACCACGGATAACAACAGGCAATGTATTTCGTTTAGGGGATTTTGATGACATATACTCGTTTTTGCCGTTTTCTGTAGAGACGTTGCGCGCAACGTCTCTACGGTCATCGTGAACATCATCTGTGTCGTAATTCCTAATAATTACAATTGCATGAATATGATTAGGCATCACAACCCATAACGGAATTTCTGCGTATGGGTAATGAATTTTTGCATTTTTAATTTGTTGTTGTGCATATCCCCCTATTCCCGACAACACCATTTTCGGTTCACCATTGCCGTCTGTTACAATTTCACCAAAACAATGTTCCCGATTTTGGGTGCAAATTGTGACGAAATACGTGCCTGCGTTATAATTGTGCCATGTGGCACGTGCAGACGGAATACGAAATCTGTTTCTGAATTTTTCGTTTACCATGATTGTTTGTGTTAATGTTGGGGCAAATATACGTTTTTTGTTTTATACAACCACAATCCGTTATGTCTATTCTGTAGAGACGTAGCGCGATACGTCTCTACA
>JAGCOW010000067.1 GCA_017642535.1 Bacteroidales bacterium
CTCAACCGATTCGACAGCTTCGCTCCGAGCGGTCTTCACATTGATTTCGTTCAATTTTTGAATGAACAAATCACGGTCTTCGGTGTTTTTAATGGCTTGAACGGGCGTTCCCAAAACTTGTACGCCGTATTTTTCAAACACACCGTTGTCGTACAATGCTGTTCCGCAGTTCAGTGCCGTTTGTCCGCCGAAAGCAAGCAAAATACCCTGCGGACGTTCCTTTTGAATGACACGTTCCACAAATTCTGGCGTTACAGGCAAGAAATAAATTTTGTCGGCAATGCCTTCAGACGTTTGTACGGTGGCGATATTCGGATTGATAAGAATGGTCTCGATTCCTTCCTCACGCAATGCTTTCAAGGCTTGCGAGCCAGAATAGTCGAACTCGCCGGCTTCGCCGATTTTTAACGCTCCAGAACCTAAAACTATAACTTTTTGTATATCGTTTTTCATAATGTGGATTATTTGTTGTGTTTATGTTGTTCGACTACAGCGATGAATTTCTCAAACAGGAAGCGAGTGTCGGTCGGACCGCCGTTTGCTTCGGGGTGGAACTGCGTTGCGAATATAGGTTTTGTCTTGTGTTTGATTCCTTCGCAAGTGCCGTCGTTCAAATTCAGGAAATATGGTTCCCAATCGTTTGTCAGTTTTGAATGGTCAACGGCAAAACCGTGGTTTTGCGAGGTTATGTAACACTTGTTTGTGCCAAACTCCTGTACAGGTTGGTTGTGGCTACGATGTCCGTATTTTAATTTATACGTAGTCGCTCCCGAAGCAATTCCGAGCAGCTGACTTCCCAGACAGATGCCGAAAATCGGCTTGTCGCCGTTGATTGCAGTTTTTATATGAGCGATGGTTTCCTCGCACAGTGACGGGTCGCCGGGACCGTTGGAGATGAACAGCCCATCGTATTCGTCGTGGGTGAAATCGTAGTTCCACGGCACGCGAATCACCGTCGTGTCGTATTTGAGCAAACTACGGATAATGTTGGCTTTCACGCCGCAATCAACAAGCATTATCTTATTTTTGCCATTGCCATACACTTGTTTTTCCTTTATGCTCACTTGGTCAACAAGATTGTCTTTGTTGGGATCGTACCACGCCACATCTTCGTCATTGATTACAATTTTTCCCAACATACAGCCCGATTCGCGCAAAACTTTTGTCAACTCACGGGTGTCGATTCCGTAAATGCCAGGAATTTGGTTTTCCTCAAGCCATTGAGCCAGACTTTTCTCGGCGTTCCAGTGGCTGTGTTCAAACGAATAATCGGAAACGACCAAGGCGGCGATTTGAATGCCGTCGCTCTCGAATGTCGTGGGTAAATCATTCTCGTACAAATGATTAGGAACGCCGTAGTTTCCAATCAAAGGGTAGGTTGAGACCAAAATCTGACCTTTGTACGACGGGTCGGTCAAACTTTCGGGATAGCCCGTCATTGCCGTGTTGAACACCACTTCTCCAGCAGTCGATTTCGGGAAACCGAACGATTTTCCAACGAACTCCATTCCGTTTTCCAATAGTATCTTCGCTTGTATTGACATATCTTAATTTTTAATTCTTAATTCATAATTATTTCAACGCCCGTAAATCATCGTTTCCTTCAACAAAGTTTATGAATGCGTTGTTTACCAATTTATTGCCGCCCGGCGTGGGATAATTCCCCGTGAAATACCAGTCGCCCGAATAGCCCTTGCACGCATCGTGAAGACCGTTGGTCTTTTGGTAAACGATGCTGATTTTCGTCGTCACGTAACTTGGCGTGAGCAATTCGGCTATTTTGTCGGAAATCTGCTCGTCGGTGAACGGTTTGTAAATGTCTTTCACATAATTCACAATTTGTTCCTTCGGCAAATGTTGCTGCTGTTTTGCCTTCTCGTAGGTTTCCTGAATGACGGACTGCATATTTTTCTCCTGAAGCAGTGCAATTGCCGCCTTGAACGCAATAAATTCGCCCATGCGCGACATATCGATGCCGTAGCAGTCGGGGTAGCGGATTTGCGGCGACGACGACACAATCACAATCTTTTTCGGGTGCAGACGGTCGAGCATACGGATAATACTCTGTTTGAGCGTTGTTCCGCGAACAATGCTGTCGTCAATCACCACAAGATTGTCCTTGTAGGGTACAAGACTGCCGTATGTCACGTCGTACACGTGCGTTGCCAAATCGTTACGAGTGTTGCTTTCCGAGATAAACGTGCGCAGTTTTATGTCTTTTATCGCCACTTTTTCAAACCGAATGCGACGGGAGAGAATGCGGTGCAGTTCGTCGGACGAAATTTTGTTGCCCTTGCGGATGATTTCTTGTTCCTTGAGCGTGTTCAGATACTTTTCAAACCCCTCCAACATACCGTAGAATGCGACTTCGGCGGTATTGGGGATGAACGAGAACACCGTGTTGTCAATATCGTTGTCAACGGCTTTGAGAACAGCAGGAACAAGGTTTTCGCCCAATTTCTTGCGTTCCTTGTAAATGTCGGAATCGCTGCCACGCGAGAAATAAATCCGTTCGAACGAGCACGCCTGTTTTTTCTTCGGGCGAACAATCTGCGAAGTTTCAATTGACGCGTCCTGTTTTACAATGACGGCCTCGCCCGGATTCACTTCGTGAACGGAATCCGATTCCACGTTCATAACCGTCTGTATTACAGGTCGTTCCGAAGCAACCACAACGATTTCGTCGTCAACATAATAATATGCAGGGCGGATTCCCCACGGGTCGCGAACCACGAATGTCTCGCCACTGCCCGTAAGTCCGCAGATGACAAAGCCGCCGTCCCAATGTTTAACAGTTGACCGTAATACGTTCTCGATTTTTATATTTGTTTCTATTTCTTCATTGATTTCCTGTCCATTCTTATTTTTCTTGTTGATGGACTGATACACCCGTTCCACCTCTCTGTCGAGTCGGTGGCCAAGTTGTTCGAGCAAGATGAACGTATCGGCATAGCGGCGAGGATGTTGCCCCGATTGGTACATCATTTCAAACACCTCGTCAACATTGGTGAAATTGAAGTTTCCGCACACCGCCAAGTTCTTCGATTTCCAGTTGCTTCGACGCATAAACGGATGGACGTACGATATTCCCGACCGTCCCGTGGTGCTGTAGCGCAAATGGCCAATGTAGGAATTTCCCGCAAAAGGCAGCGTGTTTGCCGCAAACAGCGGGTCGTTCAGTTGCAGGTCGGTGAGTTTTTCGTAGTTGGCATGAATTTGGGCAAACACCTCGGTGATGGCATTGGCACCTTCGGCACGTTCGCGGAACATAAACTCCTCGCCGGGGTTCATATTCTGTTTAACGCACGCCACGCCGGCTCCTTCCTGCCCGCGATTGTGCTGTTTTTCCATCAGAAGATAGAGTTTATTCAGACCGTACATCCACGTTCCATACTTCCGATGATAGTATTCTAAGGGCTTTCGAAGCCGCACCACTGCTATACCACATTCGTGTTTTATCGGTTCCATTCGTCTTGCATTTTGACGATACAAAAATATACATTATTCAATTATATTTTTATACGAAAAACACGTAATTTCTTTTGGTTTTTAATTAATTTCGTAAAAATACTTTTAAATTAAAAGAGCAATTTGTCGTTTGTATTCAAATCGATTGGTAAAACAAGAGTCGCTATTGTATTTTATAAATCAGACAAAATGAGAAGCCTTATTTTTTATTTCCATATTCTGCCCTTTGTTCGGCAGCAATGCGGTTTGTAATTGTATCTGACGTTGAAGAATACAAACGGACATTATTGTGTTTTTTACCAACTTGGTTTTTCTTGAAATTTTCTGCCTGTTCAAATATCGCCTGAAAAACTTCATCTCGAGTAGCAGGCGGATAATTGTATTTCTTAAGGGTAAGAATAATATGTACCTTCAATTGGGCCTTAATATCAGTACGTTTGTCCCAATCGATAAATTGGGAACTGTCATCCACTTTTTCTTTGACGGCTTGGGCTATCTCTATGTACTGTTCCTCTGTATATTCATCAAGGAAACCATATCGCTCGGCAACTGATTTCAAGATATCGTAAAAAGCTTTTACCTCGACATTGGGGATTCCATCGGGCAAAACATTATCTTTCTTTATTTCTTCGAACAAATCGGCCAATTGTTTGGCGACTTCGGTCACAATTTCATCGGCCAATACGATGTCGTCGGAGCGGTCATTATATTGATTGATAATGCCATTCAAACGTTCGGTAAAGCTAACTGCCTTCACTTTGTTCACCTTCTTCACGCTGTCGATAACACGTTTCAAAAGCTGCTCCATCAGTTTGACTCTCGTATTCTTATAGGGCAGTCTTTTCAGTTTCTCCATATACTGTGTTGCCAGCATATCAATTTGTTCGTTGTTGTCGAGACGCATGGTGTTAATGGCAACTACTTCTTCCGAAATCAAGGCTTCGTTGACCAGTTTTAGCACATGGCGATTCATTTGCGTAGCATCGGGTGATTCACCTGTGGTAGTCTTGTAGATGATTGACCGAACCCCAGAGAAAAAATGTACATCGTTGACCTCTTCTTTAGTTATACGCTCATCGTTGTTGCACAAGTTGTATGCCGACTTCATGATGATAGTGTGCTTCATGAAGCGTTTCTCCGTCTCGTCGGTTTGCTGCATGTGCTCAGCGGACATTTGTAATGTGTCCAATTGTTCCAAAGGTGTTCCCGTAAAGAACTTCGAATAGTCAAATCCCGTAAACATACGACGCAACAAATCCAATTCATCCTTGAACATCTTCACAGCACTATCAATAGTCTCTACTGGCGTCTCGTTCTGTCCACCATTAGCATATTTCTTCATTGCCTGATTGAACTTTTTCTTAATGCCTAAATAATCAACAATCAAGCCCTTATCCTTGCCAGGATAGTTGCGATTTACGCGGCTCACAGTCTGAATCAGCGTGTGCATCTGCAACGGTTTGTAACAATACATCGTGTCTAAGCATGGTACATCGAAGCCCGTAATCCACATATCCACTACAATTGCAATTTTGAAGTTCGACTTTTCCTCTTTGAATTGCAGATCGAGTTTCTTGCGCTCCTCGTCAGACCCAAGCAAGTTATACAATTCGGGATCATCGTCTTTCTGACGTATGCACACCATCTTGATTTTTTCGATTGGCTTTATCTTTTCCGCCTCTTCTTTGGTAAGTTCCTCATCATCACTACAAATCTTTACATCTGTCCATTCTGGTCGCATAGCGACAATTTCTTTGTAGATGGCAAAGGCAATCTCGCGGGTTGCACAAACAATCATTGCCTTGCCTTTCACTGTGCTACCTTCTTCCACACGTTTTTCATAATGCTGCAGAAAATCAACAGCCAAGCGGTGAAGCAAGTCGGGGCTATTGAGCAGCACACTCATCTGCGTCATGGCTTTCTTGCTTTCCTCAATCTGATATTCCGACGAACCCTCTTCAGCACATTTGTCATAGTATTCCTCTATCTGCTTGATAAGTTCGCTGTCGGCAAACACGCGTGAAGCACGACCTTCGTACATAATTGTCTTGGTGATGCCGTCCTCTACTGCCTCAATCATGGAATATTCATCTACTACTGAACCAAACACATCCAACGTTGCATCGATGGGAGTCCCAGTAAAGCCCACATAGGTTGCATTCGGCAACGAGTCGCGTAGATATTTTGCAAAACCATATGAACGTTTAACACCTTTATCGGTAATCTCAATCTTCTCTTCCAGACTTGTCTGCGTGCGATGTGCCTCATCGCTGATACAGATTATGTTAGCTCGATTGGAAAGCAGATTGATATCCTTGGAGAATTTTTGTATTGTCGTTAAGAATACTCCTCCGCTGGTGCGTCCTTGCAGTTTTGCTTTCAGGTCCTCGCGACTATCCACTTGTTCAATCACGCTGTCACCCACGAATTGTTTGGCATTCAAGAGCAGTCGCGAAAGTTGGTCGTCCAAGTCGGTGCGGTCGGTGATGAGGATGATGGTGGGACTGCACAACGCTTTACTTTTCATAAGCAGACGCGAAAGGAAAAGCATTGTGAGCGACTTACCACAACCCGTAGCGCCAAAGTAAGTACCACCTTTACCATCGCCGCCAGCGTTCAACTTACTATGGTTGAGGATATTCTGATAAAGTGAACGAGCCGCAAAATATTGAGGATAGCGACAAATAAATTTCCTTTCGTCCTTCGAAGTGTCGGGGAAATAGACAAAGTTATGGATGACATCGATGAGACGATCTTTGCGGAAGAGACCAGCAATCATCGTTTTGAGCGACGAAATACCATTGTCGGCCTTATCCTTGGCGTTAACCTTGCGCCAAGCATAGAAGAACTCATATGGTGTGTAAAGTGTACCAAACTTGTTGTTCACGCCATCGGAAATAACAATAAAGGCAGTGTATTTGAACAACGCAGGAATATCTCTACGATAACGAACGGTGAGTTGCTTGTAAGCATTTTCAATGGTAGTGTTTTGCTTGAGGGCGTTCTTGAATTCGAACACCACCACTGGCAGACCATTCAGAAAAACAATGGCATCGGGAATACGGTGCTCGTTGCCAACGATGTCAAACTGATTCACCACCTTGAAAATATTATGTTTCTGGTTTGCTTCGTCGAAAGCTATGGGATAGATATAAAGGTTGTGTTTGGTTGGATCTTCGCGTTTCAACGAAAAGCCGTCCATGAGGAGAGAGAGCGTCTGTTTGTTTTCATCGTAGAGTGTACCGCCCTGTTTCTGCACGATGACACGAATGGCCGCCTCCACTTCCGTTTCGGTTAGGCCGTCATTCTTATAGCGGTTACGCAGATACTGAACCATATCTTCCCGCAGCACAACCTCATCGAGGTCGCGAGCAATATCTTCTCCCTTGACGTAATCATACTCTTGCTCTTGCAGCAAGGTGATGATGGATTGTTCTAATTGACTTTCGTTGAAATATGGCATAACGCTATTCTCCTTTAACTTTATATTTTTGACCAGGATGATTCTCTTTATGGAATAACATCTGTAAAACATCCGACATTTGAGGAAGAACTTTGTTGCGGATATATGGTTTAGTTTTACCCAGATATAAAGCGATTTCAGCTGCAGTTCTCCATTCAGAACAATAGGCCAATATTGCTTTCCGTAAATCTTCCTTGCTCATTCTCGATGAGATAGAGGTTGCACCCTTATCTTGTAAGGTTGCATCCTTAGGATCCGAACTTGCATCCTTATCTTGTAAAGTTGCACCCTTAGGGTTCGAACTTGCATTCTTATCTTGTAAGGTTGCATTCTTAGGATCCGAACTTGCACCCTTATCTTGTAAGGTTGCACCCTTAGGATCTGAACTTGCACCCTTCAGGCTGTAAATGGTTCCTCGTCCGTGTCCAAACGAGATTAAGAGATCTTCTTTGCACAATCTTTGAAGTAGATGGGTGACATCTGCAGGGTGCATGGCCAGTACTTCACGTATTCTTTCATTATTGATGACTTTCTCTGTCAAAGCTATTGACAATGTCATAATATCTGCTTGATCACGATTTTTTATTTTATCACCAAAAGTGCGGTCAAGTTCCGACAAGACTTTCTCGTCAAGCAATGACTCCAATGGCATTATCAGCTCCACTTTGTTGGGTTGAGCTTTTTCTATAGGATACGGACGTTTCCAATTCAGTGTTTCCCATCCTTTCATAATCTTGTCAACTCCACTGCCTGCCTTCTCTGCCGAACCTATCATCATAAACATCTGTTGTAGACTCCTATTTCTACACACGCTTTCTCCTCCTTGATAGAATTGTCGTTTAGAAATCAGCATAGTACCAGGATTAGAGAATACGATTCTGTGAGGATACAAGTTTATCACCAAAGATGAATCCTCGCTGTAGTCAGCATGGACGCAGAGATTTGCAAAAGCTTCTCGAATGGCCTCATGTGCGGGTGTTTCGTCACGGCGTTGATTGCCTTCCAATTGGAATGGAGTAGGTATCACCTGTTGTAGCTTTGGAAGAACTCTTCTATAAAACTGAAACAGATTTGCTTCCCAAGTACCATCCGGACATACACGGTCCATCCATCTTGTTGTTGTGGTGTCGGCGGGAATTTCTTTATAGTCGGGAAAGAAGCGTGGCGCACAACTTTGATCTACAATTGCCTCATATTTACCAAACATAAGCAGCCCAGCCAAAGTAAAACCTTCTTCGCCCGTTTCTCTGTCTTTTCGGTATCCACCCAATTTACGCATTAGTTCATCGTTACTCAATGTATGCCACGGATGGCTCGGCCTTGCTATAGCAAATAGCCGACGGTATTGTTCAAACGAAGGCATGTCTATGTCGTCCCATGAATAGTTTTTCAATACCCTTCCATCCGCAGGTCTTGTGACATCGGCATCTGCAAACATTCGCCTTACCTCGGCATTGCTGCAGAGGTAATCACCCTCATGATTGCGGCGGAATGTCCCGTTGAAGGCATCTTGTGTGCAATGTATCGGGCGCTGGTCGCGCTGCGCTTGCGGGATATAAAACAATATCACCTTTGCACCTTCTATCTTTGCCACCTGTACATCGCTATTCTTTAGCAAACAGGCATTGACAGTATTTTTATTATGCACATTGCTCCAAAAGTCTTTCTGCATTTTGTCCACTTCCGCATCGGTAAGGTGGTTTAAAGTGTATATGTCATCCTTTTCTTTTACCCCAAGTACAATTGTGCCGCCGTGGGTGTTGGCGAAAGCGGAATATGTCTCCCAGAAACTTTTGGGCAATCCTCCTTTTGCCGACTTGAACTCAACCTCGGCACTCTCCCTGTCCCGCATCAACTCGGCGACATATATTTGCATGTCATTATAATCGTACTGCATAGGCAATTCTTTTTTCAATCGTTTGATATTATTAACTTATTGGTATGTTTTCGAGAATATCTCGGAAACTTAATTATCCAGACATTGTTTGGATTTTTTGGGAACGCATCTGTTGATGTTATTGTCAAATCTTTGTTCATTGTTCTTCCAACTATATTTGTTTCTATAACGTTTTCTCTCTCTTTCTATTGCATCAGGGCAATGATGGGTTATTCTAATTGACTTTCGTTGAAATATGGCATAACGCGATTCTACTTTTTACTTTGTATTTTTTGACCTTACAGATGTCCCTATATCCTTAATCAATATAATATGCTGTCTTGTGTGAACGTATCAACATTTTTTTACACATTTCATATAATTCCAAATAATCTTTATCGTAAACCACCAACTTCTCCAACACGTTCACACATAATTGTAAATATCGTGTTCTAAGCATTGTCATATGGTTAGGAAATGCGAGGTTTATAATTTCCCAATCTCTATTAATTAAGCTGTTATTATAATACGGGATTTTTTCAAAGAGACTGAAGTCAATACCACATTTTTCACATTCTCGTTTTAAATCATCTTGTAATTTTCCAGATGATTCTCCCACAAATTCTATTGCACTTTGCAAGCCATCATATGACTCCTTAATGTCTTTCATCAAAGAATAAATGTCATTTTTTCCCAATTCCATTTTAAATCCAGTATCATCATTTTCATCTATTAACTTTAATGATGACCAATATTTTTCGGATTCAACCTGCAATTGTTTTAACATCATACCTGTTGCTTCCAGTTGATGTGCCATATATTGACTCTCATGAGTATTTTTTATTTTTCTTAGATTCTCAACAGAATATTTAATTGGGTGACTGTCAATTATCTTATGATGTCGAGAGCACATCAGCATTAAGTTTTCATACCCATTTCTTTCTTCGTCAGTTTGGCGTTCATTATATCGTGGACCATCAGGTGAATAAGACTCAATGTGACAACATTCGCCAGTTAATGTTCCATCATCCTCAAAAATGGGATTATTGCATCCTTCAAAAGCGCAGCAATTCCCAGAATGCGCATATAAGCGTCGTAATATATTAGTTGGTATTGAACTACGTTTTGTCATATCATTATAAGAAAATACCCTTCTTCGCCAATAGCAAAAAAACTATTTTTATTTGACGTTGTAAATATAAAAAAATTACTCCTAAATACTACACCTATTGCGTCACATGCAAAGGGATAGCATTCAGCAAGAGATACTTCATCTTTTCAATGTTTTTATTTATCATATTATCTGGACTGAAAAGCACAACAAAAAGAATAAAATCGTCAAATTCTCTAAATAAGGTTATTTCAGGACATGGATATTTCTTTGATTTGAATTTTCGAATTCTAATTGAATCAGAGCAATCCTCTTCTATTATTCCCTTATTATCATCACATAACAGATTGTTATTTTGCCATGCGACTAATTCGTCCAACGCCCCAATTTCAGAATCCTTATGCCAAAAGTTTATATATGCCCATTCTTTGTTGCGAGCTGCCTCATCAAAAGAGAATCCCCGCCTATACAATGTTGCAACTATATTATTTCTACGCCTTCCATCAATAATCCAACAAAACGGAGCTAAAGCAACAACGCCATGCTTTCCCGCATACGGAATCGCCACTTCAGATTGAAACAGAGCTAATTCACGTAGGTTTAATATATCAACTTCAACATTATTCTCTCCAAGATGAGCTCGATTAATTGCCGCTTTCGAGAATCCCTTTTCTGATACAATTATACCCTTATCCGCGCCAACATCTTTTACCATACCAATAAAAGATTCTACCGTTTTCACGTCTATCTTTACATCGTATTTCTTGGCATCAATAATGTAAACAGCACCATTGCCATTTTTAACCATTATGTCTATTTGCCTCATTCTTTTTGAATAAAGCCCCTTTATATGCACATTATAACTGATATCAGAATTTAGAAATACTCTTTGGCATTCTGACAAAACCTCTTTCTCATATTCTTTCCAATTCATGTGATATAATTTTATTTATCCCTTGCAAAACATCCGTACCATCGCTTTCTGCATAGCCTCAATGATCTTTGATAGCCACTCTCACCTTGCCCTCTTCATCGGGCAATTGGTAATTTAAAATGGATTTTCTGATTCTTGTTTTTCCTTATCAAAAGATGAAACGATTTCAACAAACTTTTCTGCACTATTCGAAAAATAATAATTCAAAAAATTCTCAACGCCAATTCGTAAATAGTAGATTGAATTCTCTCCGTTTATTTTATTCACATTAAATTCAGGTATTTCACTATAAAACGGATTCGATTGTATAGCCTCTATATATTCAACCAATCGCCCATTTACCTTCTTTTTGTCTTTGTCAAGGGCTTCATCATAAGATTTAATATCTTTATCATATTCTATATCAGGACCAAAAATCGGGTTGACAATTATAATCTTTTTATTTCCCTTGTTAATAGCTTCTATCAAGAGATTATTTATGTATGGATCAAAAAAACTATAACCTATAACGAAGTAATACTCTTTTTGTTCCAATTTATTTCGAAAACTATGAATCAAACTAAAGAAAGGATCGACAGAAAATGTTTTAGTGCCATGTCCAAATATAATATAAGGGTTGTGTCTGATGTCAATCATATCAGACTCATACTCTTCGCATTTGTCCTTTTCCTTGACTTCTCCTGTGGTTAAACGCACCCAGTCTAATGAGCCATGAAGTTTGTATAACTTAATTCTGTCAAAAGGCTTTTCTGTTTCCATATAATCCATTCCTCTCCATTCATTATTTGAAAAACCAGTAAATGGAGTCATGCCATTTTCTTGAAAATATGATTCAATAACTAAATCGTTATTTAATGAAAAAATGTCCATAACATAATCGTCGTTAGGACTTTCTGCGAACATATTCTTCAAAGGATTTAAATATGCAAGTTTGTTTTTGTCAAAATTCAACCATCTTGGGAACAAAACTTGTTTAATAATTCTATCCAGAGAATCAAATAAAGATTCGTTGAGCTCAGAGTGCCTTTCCTTATCAGTTGTATTTCTATATTCTGACTCTAACATTGACAACTTATCAGCCCAATTGCCTGTTATAGGATATGGAAGGAAGTTTTCTCTGTTTTTAACGCGTCTGATTAGCAATGCCAGTTCTTCAATATTTGGCGTAAAAACGAATTTATTGTTTGTTTCATAACTTCTCCATGAATTATGGTAGTCCAAGCAAGACAATAAAAATTTCAACGCTTCTTTTTGAGGTCTATTAAAAACAGAATCGTTGTCTTTTATTATTTCTTGTTTCAAAGCGTCAAGCATACCCTTTGAAGTGAGACACCCTGTTCCAAATGAGGCTCCTGCTCCAAGTAAAAACAAACTCTTATTAAATGCTTCTTTTATAGTCATATTAAACAAACCAAGGTGTGTGCTGCGTTAAATCATTTGATGGTATATCGCTATTAAAATGAGCTGAAAAATCAGCGATGAGTTTAGCATAAATTGTCGTAGCTGGCTGACTCCTTTGTTTCAATCCTTTCCAAATCAATCGTGAAAACTCATAAATTTGACTTATCAGGTCATTATGAGAAAAGCCTCCGTTGTCGGCATGATGAATCTTTATTTTTATGGGCAATTCATCGGAAACCTTCGTTAACGGACGGTCAATATGTCTGGTATTATTAAACAGTAGATATTCATTTTGTTCAACTTCAACAAAAGTTCCGCTTATTGGCATTCCCCAATTATAATCAGCATCAAAGCAAATATCATTTTGACTTTTTGAGTCATTAATCTCAACTATTGCGTATGAAACATTGATTCTTAACTCATTGTACAATAGGTGTTCTATCTTTTTTGTCTCTTTATTGCTGTTGGTCTTGTAATAATGTATAACCAACCTCTCAATATCGCCATTTGTTTCTATGTATGATAAAATAGATTTTCTCAACAACTCTATCATTTCTTTAGGAGATGATGATTTAGGGTACGAATAAACATTTTCTAATAGACCTTCATTTGTAAAGAAAACCGAAGATCCAACATAACTTTTATCGTCTAACGTTGCTTGATTAAAACCAATCACTAATTCTTTTTGTGGATGATTTTTTAATCGCCATGGTATTCCTCCCAGTTTGGCCAATATACCAATTGCTATATTAGGAAGGTGGTAGTTAAAGACCGTTGTTTGTCTAATGTGAGTTTCATTCACAAATTGAGATGGAATACCTTTAAGCAACAATGATTTTTTTATATTGTAATATGAATCTGTCTTTTCATCATCCGTATTGTTCTTATCGAAATCACCTATTACAATTGCAAAAAGATTATTGTAGTATGTGTCAGTTAATTTTTCTCTTTCAAAATTTTCATACTCTTCCTCAATACGTTTATTTTCATAACAAAATCCCTTTATGTTAGAGATTACAATGGGTATTCCAACATATCGTTCTAAACCCGGGAAATTTTTGTATCCATTTTTTAAATACGCATATAAAGAATTTGCATCATCCCTATTTCTATAGAAAAAAATAAATTGCGTATCGTATGCCTTGGGACTTGTTTTGAATACACCAAAATCTCTCATTCCCGTAATAGGGTTAATATCAACCTTTTCGTCTTTAAAAACCATCTTGTTTTCTAAGAGTTTCACTTTTGACACTTCCCGTAATTCCGCATTTCTTAACCCGACAGATGTAAAGCGAATGTTTATGTTGCTAATATCTCTTACATATTTGTTGTAAAAATCCGATATTAGTTCATAATTGTTTTTGTACTGCAATTTCCTATGACCATCATATCCAAGAGTCTGCCTAATTTCTCGATTCGCAACAAATCGGCATTTCTCTTGATCATCATATTTCCTAATTAAATTATCATCATTAACAAATTTTACAATCTTATAATTAGTGTTATAAGGTATTTCCTTGTTACTAATAAGTGTATCTTCACTTCCGACACTTATGCTTAATTCACATTTTGCATCGTGAATGATAATATCAAAGCGATAATATTTATCCCAAGCAGACCCCGATTCCTTTTTCATATATACAGATAGATCGGAAATTTTTGGATGATAATTGACTACCATACCTCTGTTTAAAAATTCTTTTTTTAATATGTATCTAATATACTTCGGGATGAAATATTTGGGTATTAAGCAACTATAGTCGTTTTCTGATTTTTGCATATCGAACCCAAAATAAATTTTATCGTCATCATTCTTATCTTGACACCAGGAATTGAAACTCTCCTCTTTGAGTATTTTGGTCAACACCTTTTTTCTTAAACAAAAATCCATACTATGGTCTGTTTTTGAAAAAAATATTTTGCCTGATATTTCTTCTGCCAACTTATATTTTACTCTGTTTATTACAAGATTCATAATAATAATATTTTTTACCTCCCCATCCTCGCCAATAGCAAGGACTGTAATTCAGTTAATTTTTCGTTCTCTTTATATAAAACAACCATGTTGTCTAATATCGGCACAAACATTGATTTTTTTTCGTTGTCATCCAATAGAAAGATTAATTGTTGAGCTATCAATTCTTGGCTAAGGTTTTCTTGTGCCCCACCATTGGCTAATTTCTTGATATATTCTTGGTTTGCCAATAGATGAAAAAATAAATATGCTGCATCTTCTTTGTCGTAACAAATCATATTGCAACAAGCCTGATTCGTTGTTGTATCACAAACTAAGTATGCGACTTGTGCTGCCGTTGCTCCATACATAGCCATTACAACAGCACCTTGGGGTATTATTTTGGCTGAACTATTATTTAATCCTTCTTGACTAATGTATTCTTCTGTATCAAAAACAATATTATTGTGAACTTCTCCCGATTTTAGCCATCTAAAATCTTTTCTATTCCAATAATTTATATTAGTACGGTTAGGAGTACCGCCAGATGTCATTTTCTTACAAAAATCCCCCAATCTCCCCATTCTCCACCCCTCAGGCAGATTCTCCTTGTCAATCCCATCCACAAACATCTTGCGGTACAGAGCCTGTGCGGTTTCCTCCAATTTGGCAATCATCTGCTCGTTGAGACGAATGCGGTTGGTTAATGTTTCGTATTCAGACACAATCTCGCGCTGGCGGTCAATATCGGGAACGGGAAGGCGCATATCCATCAATGCCTTTTTATCCATGCCGCCACGCACGTCCGCATCGGTGTAAAACCATGCATTTCTATCAAATTCAGCACGGCGGAACCACATCATCAAATATTCGGTCAATAATTCATTGGTTTGTAGAGACGCACGGCCGTGCGTCTCTGCGGGAATGATTTCAAAAACGAAATATGCAGGTGAAACAATAATGGGATTTTCGCCCGTATGCATTGCAATTGGTATTTTTTCATCCCTACCCACATGCATTAGATTACACGCAAATTGATTCTTGAAAACCATTTTGTATGCAGACAAATCTGTCCCGATAACATTGGCTACAGAAGGCATAAAATATTTCTCAATATTAATACCCATAGGATTCGTAACCGTCAAATCGCGGTTACGGACATTCACTTCTCTGATATAGTCGCCTAAACGTTTAAATTCCATTTTACCACTCGTCATCATTTCGATTCTTTCCAATTTTCATAAAACTGGAAAGAATTATCAACTTATTGTTGCCAACATTTCATCAAATTTTTCACCTTTTATGTAACCTTTCTTAACTTTGTTGAAGGCTATTTCTTTCACCAATCCACGCTCCATCAAATGCACAATATCCTGTTTTGCGGTAGTTGGACTGATAAAAAATCGTTCCTGCAAATCCTTAACCGTTATAATCTCACTTGGGTCATCAACAAATCTTTGCATGACTTGCGCCTGCCTATCATTGATATATCCCAACCGAATAAACTGGTAGGAAGCTTTCTTCTCCGCCTGCTTACGCTGTATATATTCTTTCAACTCACGATATGCCTGTTCCAATACCTTCAAATTGTAGTTAATGAAATAACCAAGATCCATATCGTCAGCTTCAGTATAAAGATATGCTTTCTCGTAAGATTTCTTGGATTTTGCAATCACACGCGAGATTGACAGATATTCGGTCATCCAATACCCTTCTTTCAACATATACCAGTAGAATAAAGCACGTGCGGTACGGCCATTGCCATCCACAAATGGATGAAAATAACCCACCATAAAATGAATTATGATACCACGAATGATAGGATGGACATAAGGCCTTGCATCTTTATCGTTGAAATACTTGCATAGTTCATTGGCAAAATGTGGCAGTGTTGCAGCCTCTGGAGGCGTGTGAACAGTTTCCCCCGCCACAACATCAAACACCACTATATCATCCTCATCCTTACGAAAACGTCCAGCATCTTCTTCATTTTTTAATGTCTTTTCTGTAATAAGACGATGTATCTGAAGCAGCAACTCAACAGACAATGGAGTGTCTTTATGACTTGAAATGAACTGAATTGTGTTATAGTTGTTCACAATCATTTGCTGCGATTTGTCTTTAGGCTGTTTCTTCAAACGAAGCATTTCTTTAGCCACCTTGCGCGTAGTCGCGGCTCCCTCAATCATACTTGAATAGATAGCCTCTTCCATCAAAGAGCTTCTCAAATACTGCTTCTTGTTATCTTCAGTGATATCCGGCTGATACATCCATCCTTGTCCGAAGTTCATGTCAAACTCATGACAAAGACGTTGCATTTTGTTGGTAAACCCAAAATTTACTTTGTATTTATCCCATGCATTAGCCTTCATTAAGATGCGCGACATCTTTACACGTTTCCATAAATCCTCAGCCGAATAGTGGTCTGGAAGTTTTTTGTATTTTACAGTGTCCCAGTACTCGTAATTCTCATTAACTTTGTCAATTACTACATTTACATCGGAATCATTGGAATATCCTTTGTTGGTATAGTATCTTAACAAATCTTGTTCTGTCAATTTAGGCGCTTTCTCAATCATAGTCTAAATTTTTTCACACTGCAAATATACAAAATATTTCCCAATTCTTTCCAATATTTTCTAAATTGGAAAGAATTTTATAGTTTATACCCTAATTTTTCGAACAGTTTTTCGAGTTCTTTCTTGCTCTCAGTCTCTTGTTTCAGCAATTCTCGCATATCTTTTTGCAGTTCCTTCATCTTGGCATCGAAATCAATCTGCTCATCACGATTCTTGAATTCAATATACTTGCTTGGTACAAGACTCCAACCTTTTTGTTCTACCTCCTCACGTGTTGCAGAATAGCAATATTCAGGAGTATCCTTGTAGGTCTGCTTGTTGCCTTCTTGCTGCCAATTGTGGTAGGTAGTAACTACTTTGTCTCTTGTAGCTTGGTCGAGTTCCACGTATTTCTTTTCAAACGGAACACCCATTTGGCGTAAGTCCATAAAGAGAATTTCGTTTTCGCGGTCGCGATAGTGAATTTCCTGTCCGTTTTTGTTCACCACCCTCGCTTTTTTATTATTGTTCAGAATCCAGAGCGTTACACTTATGTCGGTGGAATAAAACAAGTTTCTTGGCAATATGATAATCGCTTCAACCTTATCGTTTTCAATAAGTTTTTTACGAATGGCGAGTTCTGTGCCATCAGCACTCAAAGCTCCATTTGCAAGAAGAAAACCCGCAACGCCATTGGTGGAGAGTTTTGAGAGGATGTTTAGAATCCAGCCATAGTTGGCGTTGGATGTCGGAGGTGTTTCGTAACCGCTCCAACGGCTATCCTGTGTGAGCTGGTTTTCCTCGCGCCAATCTTTCTGGTTGAAAGGCGGATTGGCCATGACATAATCGGCTTTCAGGTCCTTATGCTGATCGTTGTGAAAAGTGTCACCTTGTTTTATATCCGCAGAAATACCTCTGATGGCGAGGTTCATTCGCGCCAATTTAAAGGTTGTGTTGGTATTTTCTTGCCCATACACGCTGATGTTTTTTTGGTTGCCATGGTGTGCCTTCACAAACTTCATAGACTGTACAAACATACCCCCAGAGCCACAGCATGGGTCATAAATCTTGCCGTCATATGGTTCAATGAGTTCAGCAATGAGGTTCACGATTGATTTCGGCGTATAATATTCTCCTTTCCCTTTACCCTCGGCAATGGCGAACTTCCCTAAGAAATATTCGTAAACACGGCCAATCAAGTCGTTTTCGGAGTCAATCACAGTGTCCAGTTTGTTGATTTCGTCGAGCAACGAAGCAAACTTTGTCTTGTCAAGTCCGAGATTTGAATAATAGTTATTGGGTAAGGCACCCACCAACTGCTTATTTTTCTTTTCAATATTGCTTAATGCATCGTCAATAATCTGGAAGATATTGGATTGCTTGGAGTTTTCCATTATGAAAGACCAACGGCAACCTTCGGGCAGGTAAAAAACATTCTCCGCAGTGTAGAACTCTACGGTGTCAAGATATTCCTCCATCTCCAGTTCAATAAGTTCCTGTTTGCGTTGTTCAAAACGGTCACCAGCATATTTAAGAAAGATGAGACTCAGCACCACATGCTTGTATTGTGCGGGCTCCACCGCTCCACGCAGTTTGTTACACGACTCCCAGAGAGTCGACTCCATTGTTTTTGTAATTTTTGTTGTCTTTGCCATATTGGGATTCTCCCGTTGTAAATACGTATTGTTCAGTATAACTATATGCTACAAATATACGAAAATAATGAGTTTTTTATATATCTACAAATTAAAATAACACAACGCTCTAAAAACCTTTGGGCGTTGTGTTGCCCCTACAAAATCTGTTCACTATGATTTTTTGTATCAACCTTGCCGATGGCGTCGATTATAATGCCGTTCTCATCAATAACGTAGGTGGTGCGAAGTGTTCCTTCGGTTGTTTTGCCGTACATTTTCTTTTCGCCCCATGCTTCGTATGCTTTTAATATTGTGAGGTCGGTGTCGGCAATAAGATGGAATGGCAGGTCGTATTTCGCAATAAAACGCTTATGCGAGGCACTGCTGTCACGGCTTACGCCAAGCACCTCGTAACCCAATGCGAGAAAACGGTGGTAGTTGTCGCGCAAGTCACACGCCTCGGCGGTACAACCCGGAGTGCTATCCTTGGGATAAAAATAAAGCACTAACTTTTTACCAGCAAAATCGCTGAGTTTCACTGTATTACCATTTTCATCGTTGCCCTCGAAATACGGAGCTTTTGTTCCTTTTGTCAACATACTGTTTTAAATTATTGTGGTAAAGGTAACGTTTTTGTGATTAACATTTCAAATATATGAAAACATTATAGTTCTATCGTCTGCGCCAATTTCTCAATGTTAAGACTTCGTGCCGAAGCATCTACAATTTCCTTGTAAACGCCACCTTGTTTATACACCTCGTCGGGATTGCCGCTTTGTTCCACGCGACCTTCTTTCAGCGCATAGATTTGGTCGCTGTCGATGATTTGCGAAATGGAATGCGAGATGATGATTACCGTGCGGTTTTTCTTCATATCGTCGATAGCTGTCTTGATTTGTTCCGTAGCAACCGCATCGAGAGACGCCGTAGGCTCGTCAAGGAAAATTATCGGCGGATTTTTCAAAAACATGCGGGCTATGGCAATGCGTTGCTGCTGTCCGCCCGAAAGTTCCGTTGCCGATGTTTCAAATTTGCGTGGCAAATCCATTATCTGGTCATAAACATACGCCTTTTTCGCAGCTTCCAGTACTTCCTCGTGCGTTGCATCGGGACGACCATAACGGATATTTTCCTCTATGCTCCCTTCAAAAATGTGATTTTTCTGCAAAACCAAACCAATATGTTCTCTAAGATATTGCGTATCGTATTCTTTTAAATCAACGCCATCAAGTTTTATGCTTCCGCAATCTGGTTCGTAGAATTTATCCAAAAGATTGATGATGGTTGATTTTCCCGCTCCACTCAACCCGACGAATGCGGTAATTTTGCCACTTTCTATGTTCATGGAAATGTCGTGTAACGCCTTTGTGCCATTGGGATAGGTGAAATCCACGTGCGAAACTTCTATATTTCCGTGAATGGTTTCTGGGCGGTACGTTCCGCTTGTTTCCACCTCGGAATCGGCATTGAGAATGTCGAAGAAACTCTCGGCATAGACAAGGGCATCGTTCATATCGTCGAAAATTCGTTGTAACTGACTAATCGGAGCTGTGACGTTTGCAAACAACATCACGTGATACATGATTTTTCCGATTGTCATTCCCGGATAGTCAATCAGCACAAGATAGGCCGTAAGAATAATGATAAGAACCGTTCCCAACTGACGGACGAACGTTTTCAGCGCATCGTAATAAAACGACGTCCGACGGACGTTCATCTGATTGTCGTAAAACTCACTTTGAATCTTGCCATGTTTCTCATTTTCAATGTTTTCACGATTAAACGACTTTATCACGTGAATGCTCTCAATGATGTTCATGATTCCATGGCTCCGCTTCTCGTGCGACGTACGCATATTTCGTCGCCAGCCCTTTAGTTTCCGTGCCTGACGAATGGTTATAATAAAATACACGGGAACGATGGCGAGGGCCGTCAATCCGACATATACGTTTGCCGAAAACATCAGAATCAAGGCTATGATGGCACTCGTAAACAGCGGGAGCAAGTCGATGAAAAAATTCTGGACCGTCCTCGACAAATTCATCACACCCTGTGTTATTCTTGTCTGTAACATACCCGCGGCATTCTCCTCGTGCGAGAAAAAAGCGACACGAAATGTGAGTATTTTTTCAACCACAGCCAGCGACATATCTTTTGAAACGCCGATACGCATTTTTTCGCCGAAGAAATTCTGCGCATACGTAACAAGTGCCGAAATCAACTCTTTCGACAATAGAATAATACTAATGACCGTCAGTATTTTTGCCGCCTTAGCCCACGTAAAGTCAACGGTACCAACCAATTGATTTATGGCATCAACAGTCTTGTCAAGGACAATTGCATTTACCTGTGCCAACAAAGAACCAATAAGCGTAAGGATAAGCGTGATGAGCACTATCCACCGATATGGACGGACAAAACCAGAGATGTTTTTAAACAACTGAATGAGATTCATTATAATAATTTGAACACCACTGCAAGAATACAAACTTTTTATTGGTTATGGAAGTTTGTCATAAAAAAATAGATAACAAAATTACGCCCTTACTTTTTCCTACGAAAAACACGTAATTTCTTATATTTATAAACTTTTTGTTTAATTTTACTTTTAGATTGAAAGAAAAATTCGTTGATTTGCAAATGAAAAACAAACGATTGTTTGCTTCATAATTGTAAACTAAAATTTTGTGTCGTGGCAAAAACTAAATATATATTTGTAACCGGCGGTGTTGTGTCGGGTTTAGGAAAAGGTATTATTTCATCTTCAATTGGGAAACTCCTCCAAGCACGAGGTTTCCACGTTACTATCCAGAAACTCGACCCCTACCTCAACATTGACCCGGGAACGCTGAATCCATACGAACATGGAGAATGCTACGTGACAACCGACGGAGCTGAAACCGACCTCGACCTTGGTCACTACGAACGTTTTCTTGACCACGAGACAACTCAGGCAAACAACATTACTACGGGAAGAATTTATCGTAACGTGATTGAAAAAGAGCGTCGCGGCGATTTCCTTGGCAAAACGGTACAAATCATTCCTCATATAACCGATGAAATCAAACACAACATTCAGGCTGTGGGTAACAAGGGCTACGATTTTGTCATTACCGAAATTGGTGGAACTGTAGGCGATATTGAGTCCCTGCCGTTCATCGAGGCAATTCGTCAGATGAAATGGGAAATGGAACACGACTGCTTGTTTGTGCATCTTACGCTTGTTCCGTTTTTGGAAGCAAGTCAGGAATTGAAGACAAAACCGACGCAACACTCGGTAAAGCAATTGCAACAAGCTGGTGTTCAGCCCGATATACTCGTACTTCGCACTGAGCACGAACTTTCAACGGAACTTCGTCGAAAAGTTGGCCAATTCTGTAACGTTGACCTGGATTCAGTAGTGCAGTCGGTTGACCAAAAAACCATCTACCAAGTTCCCATTGCCATGGCGGAACAAAATCTTGACGAAACCATTTTAAGAAAATTCGGTATGGAAGTTGGCGAAAAACCGCCAATGATTCCGTGGAGAACGTTTTTGCAGAATTTCTACAATCCGCAAACAACCATTCAGGTTGCATTGGTGGGAAAATATGTGGAATTACCCGACGCATACAAATCTATCTTGGAATCGTTCATTCACGCCGGAGCAGTGCATAAATGCAAAGTCAAGGTGAAACTTGTTCAGTCAGAGCAACTTACCAAAGAGAATGTACAGCAAGAACTTGCCGACTGCTCTGGGGTATTGGTTGCTCCAGGATTTGGAAACCGTGGCATTGAAGGAAAATTCGTGGCGATACAATTTGCCCGAGAAAACAAGATTCCGTTCCTTGGCATCTGTTTGGGAATGCAATGTGCCGTAATTGAATTTGCGAGAAACGTGCTTGGACACACTAACGCACACTCAACGGAAATGAATCCCGACACGCCATATCCCGTCATCGACATTATGGAAAGCCAGAAAAACCTTACGCAGATGGGTGGAACAATGCGTCTTGGCAGTTATCCTTGTTCGCTCAAGCCCAACTCGCTTGCATCAAAAATCTATGGCACCGATAAAATCGTAGAACGCCATCGTCATCGTTATGAATTCAATAACAATTATTTACAAGAATTTGAACAAGCAGGTATGGTTGCCACAGGTATAAATCCCGAATCGAATTTGGTCGAAATTGTTGAAATACCATCACATCCGTGGTTTGTAGCCGTACAATTCCATCCAGAATACCGAAGTCGCGTAATCAATCCACACCCGCTGTTCGTGGAATTTGTAAAAGCAGCGATGGAACATTCCGTGCAATAACTGCTACCGAGCAATAAGAATCTGAACATTGCACACCATTGGTAGGCAAAATGCTTGTTTTTTCTAAAATTTGTCTATCTTTGAACACTATTTTTACCTAATGAAAACGGATAGTGTAGTCATAATTCCAACGTATAACGAGAAGGAGAATATTGAAAATATTGTCCGTCGAGTCTTTTCTTACGAAAAAGAATTTGACGTTCTCGTGGTTGACGACAATTCCCCCGATGGTACGGCAAGCATTGTTAAAAATTTACAGCAAGAGTTTTCGGAACGACTATTTTTGCTGGAACGTCCTGGGAAACAAGGACTTGGCGTCGCCTATATTGCAGGATTCCGTTGGTGTCTTGACCACAATTATGACTATATTTTCGAAATGGATGCCGATTTTTCGCACAATCCCGACGATTTAATCAGATTGTACGAGGCCTGTGCCTTGCAAGGAGCAGATATGTCGGTTGGTTCGCGATATGTTACGGGGGTAAACGTGGTGAACTGGCCTATGAAACGCGTATTGCTTTCATATTGTGCTTCAAAATACGTTCGTCTTATTACAAGAATGCCGTTACGCGACGCAACCGCAGGGTTTGTGTGCTACACCTCAAAGGTATTGAAGGCATTAGATTTTGATACAATCAAGTTCAAAGGGTACGGATTTCAGATTGAGATGAAATTCAAAACGTGGTACAAAGGATTCAAAATCGTGGAAGTGCCCATCATATTCACCGACCGCAAAGAAGGCACGTCGAAAATGAGCGGTGGAATCATAAAAGAAGCGGCAATAGGCGTTATTGCATTGAAAATCAAGTCAATGTTCAAGAAGATTTGAACAGAGTTTCTGACATACGAAACCAGATTGTGATAATCTCTCCCCTCGATTGGGGCTTGGGACATGCCACTCGTTGCATTCCCATCATCAAAGAATTGCAAAAAAACGGGAACACGTGCATTATTGCTTCATCGGGACGCTCTCACGAACTGCTCAAGCAAGAATTTCCGGAACTGATTCACGAACAGATTCCCGAATATAACATTTCGTACAGCACCAATGCGGTTTCCACGTTTTTCAAGTTATTGATTCAAATTCCCAAAGCTCTGATAACAAAGAACACCGAGGGACATTTAGCCAATGAATTGGTGCAGAAATACAATGCCACATATTTGATTGCCGACAACCGCTTCGGAATGCACAGCAAACTTTGTAAGTCAGTCTATATCACACATCAAATCAGAATCCGACTACCGCTGATTTTCCGTTGGCTGGAATATCCGTTTCATCTTGCAAACAAGTCCATCATACGACGATTTGACGAGTGCTGGATTCCCGATTACAAAGGGAGCAAGAACCTTTCGGGAATTTTATCGCATAGCTGGCGTATTCCCAATTGCTACTACATTGGTCCTCTTTCGGGCCGAAACGCAATAGAATGCGACACGCAATTCGACATAGTCGCCATTCTTTCGGGTCCGGAACCACAACGTGGGATTTTCGAGACGAAACTGCGAGAAATCCTTCCGCACCTACCATACAAATCGTGCATTATCCGTGGTGTAGTGGCTCATAAGAACAATTCCACAAAAATTGGGAATTGCAAAATTCAGACATTTGCCACAAACGACGAGATTACAAAACTAATCTGCGGAAGCCGTCTGGTTATTTCCCGTGCAGGATATAGTTCCATAATGGACTATGAAAAACTTGGCTGCAAGGCAATACTTGTTCCTACTCCGGGACAAAGCGAACAAGTATATCTGTCACATTATCTTGAACATAAGGAACGATACTGGAGAGTTACACAACGAAAAATGTCTGAGAAACTACCTGTAGTCTTGGAAGAAATCCTCAACTAACGTCAGTTATTTTGCACAAAGACTTTCACCATTTTTCCTTCAATATTGGCAAAATACACTCCTAATTTCAGATTTTTGTTTGCGATCTTTTTACCAGAATTATTGATGACAAATGCCAATGCTTCGCCGTTAACAAGGATTTGGTTATTTACAATAGAAAAAACATCTTTTGATTCCTTCATTTCCAAAAACCCCACAGATTCCACACATTCGATAGATGAAAACTTACCCCAATCTTTATGTGATTTGTAATCTTCTATATTCGCACAAGGCACGTAAAGATTAGTATTGCGTACCCCAAACGCGTCGAAATAGTATCCCTCAAACACGTCGTAATTTAATATAGGTGGTTCTGATGCGTAACAAATCACTTTTGACAACAGTGTGTTTCCCATAAATGCTTCATCTCCAATGGTTTCCACAGAAGATGGTAGAATTACTGAGGTTAACTGGCTACAATAAAAGGCATAGTCTTCAATGGACACTACAGAACTGGGAATTTCTATTGTGGACAAACCAGAACTGTAAAAAGCTTCCCTTTCAATGACTACCACTGAATTGGGTATTTCAATCGAATTCAATCTTCTGCATGAATGAAACATAGATTCCGCTATTTTTTTTATGGACTTAGGTAATTTTACGGAAACCAAATGAGAACAATCACAAAATGCAGCGCCTCCAATGCTTATTACAGAATTAGGTATTTCTATCGATACCAATCCTGAACTACTAAAAGCATTAGATCCAATACTTGTTATGGAATTAGACAATGTTATAGATGTCAAACTAGAACACAAGTAAAAAGTGTCACTCTTAATGCTTGTTACTGAGTTAGGTATTTCTATCGATGTCAACAAAAGGCACTCTGAAAAAGCAGATTCACCAATGTGCGTTATTGTATTAGGCAAATCTATTGATGTTATGCTAGAACAACCCGTGAAGGCACCTGCTCCAATTCTTGTTACGGAATCAGGCAATATTATAGATGTCAAATTTGAACAACCAGCAAAAGCATAGTTATCGATTGTCGTCACCGAATTTGGTATTTCAATTGATTCCAATCCAGAACCACTGAAAGTACGAGCTCCAATACTTGTTATGGAATTGGGCAATGTTATAGATTTTAAGTTTATACAACAGGTAAATACCCCGTTACCAATGCTTTTTAGGGTATTGGGTAATTTTACTGATTTTATATTGGAACATTCTCCAAAAGCACATTCTCCAATGGTCGTCAATGAATTAGGTAGTTCTATGGATGTCAAACCTTTACAGAATTGGAAAGTATTTTTCCCTATGTTTACTATGGAATTTGGCAATTCAATGGATGTTAAACTGGAACATCCTGAAAAAGCACTTTCTCCGATGGTCGTCAACAAGTTCGGGAAAATTACGGATCTTAAACTATTACATTCATAGAAAGCATTATCTCCTATGCTTGACACGGAGTTTGGTATATTTATAGATTTCAAATTGGAACAACCAGAAAATAAATAATCTCCGATGTTCGTTATTGTATTAGGCAGCACTATTGATATTAGATTGGGACAATCAATGAACGCTGCTGCTTCAATACTTGTTACGGAATTGGGTATTTCCATAGATGTTAATCCATAGCAACCACCGAAAGCATCTCTTTTGATACTTGTGATTGTATTTGGCAATTCTATTGATACTATGGCATCACAATAATAGAATGCACTTTCTCCGATGGAAACTACGGTGTAATCGTTATATACTAACGAGTCATTCAATGAATAATAACCTTTTACCACAGAAGGTATGGTAATAGAATCAGAACCTGGGTAATTACAACCTATAACTTCAACAGTATAATCACTTGTAGAAAGTATTTTATAGTACAATCCATCATATTCAAATTCAGAAGCATACAAACCATACGCAACAAATACTGCGATAAAAAGGGTGAAAAAGTGTTTCATTAATAAAATTAGTTAATTTCACGACAAAGATACAAATTTATACGACAAACGTATTGTTGTCTTTTATAATTAACGTCGAATCACCAAGCGACCAGTATTCTTGTTCAAACCGTCGGTTTGTTTTAAGCGTAACGTTTCCCAGTCTGATTTACCGTCAAACGTGAGTTGATAGAAATATACGCCGTTGGGCAGATAGCCACCCGCATTGTCGCGTCCGTCCCAATAAATGTCAACATTATTGGTTCCTATATGGGCATTATTGATATGAATGGTCTTCACTACGTGACCTTTCACGTCGCTGATTTGAATGGCGAGATTCTGCGGTTTTTCCTTGCCCGCGAGAATAAATCTGAACGTGGTAAATTCGGCACACGGATTCGGATAATTATACAAAATAGAAACTTTCTGCTCCAAATCGACCTCAAACTGCACCGAATACTCCTGACTTGCCGTAGCATTTCCCGACGCATCCTTGGCTTGAACGTGCAATTCATACGTTCCTGCCTCACTCAACGCAGGAGTGAAATACACGTGAGCTATGTTGGACGTGTCGTTGGCGGGAATGAAGCGAAGCACGCTATCGGCAAAATAATAGGTGATTTTTTCGTTTGTCTGCGTATTTACCACATAAATCGAGAATAACGCAGTATCCTGCAACGAGAAGAACGGATTCTCGTCGAACAACTGAATCACTATTTCGGGCGAAGCCGACACATTGTCACCGTTCATCACATGACGACCATCGATTAAGACGTCCAGAATCGGCGCTGTCTGGTCGGTTGTAACTACAAACGAATAATAATACACATTGTTGAAGTGAATTTCTTCTGGCTGGTCGTATTCTCCCGTTTCGGGATCCACAGGATTGTACTCAATTTTCATTGAATATCTTCCGTGCATAAGATTTGTAGAAATCAATTGTGTATCAACTACATATCCATACGATTCCACACCTGAAATTCGTTTATATTGCAGATATTCAACTTCGTTCTGCTCGTTACGAATCTCATACATAACAAGAACGCTGTCCATAGCTGTTTCCACTATATTTTTGGCTGACGAGACAACCTGAGCCACATCGCCTTGCTGCAAGGTGTCGTTGTAGAACGAGAACGCATATTCGGGCGAAACGGCCAATTCTGCCGCTGGCGTATAATATATCCTCCAGAAATTCAAGTCGGCGGGAGTTCTCGCCTCGTCGCTCATATAGCAATCGAGCTGCAAATAGGGGAACAACTCGGCATTGATGATTGTGTCGAGTTGCATTCGTTTATACAGTCTCTCATTTTGCAAGGCATAGGCATTTTCATTTTTCGTCACACCCCAATAGGTGAGATAACTCACATCGTTGTCGGTATTGACCGACTCCCACTGCAATTCCTCAAATTTCTTCGCCGGGCCTATATTTGCCGTATGAATACGACCACTGCTCAAATTCGCCGTCAGCACCTTGGTCAAACTGATAAGTGCAGTTTCCGAATTGCCCACAACTTCCTCACACGAAGCAGGGTTGCCTTTCTGCGTGAAAAAGATGTATGGATAATTGTCGGGGGCAGTCTTATATTTTGTGAAACCGAGCGTTTCCATTGCCGTTTTTAGCGACGCATCCCACGACTGGCAATACGGATTTTTGAAACTATAACAAAGGATATAATTTCCTTCGGGAACGGTGTCATTCAAGAAATTAGCAAGATTCTTCTGCGAAGTCGCATTGTTTGATGTAAATGCCAAATGATAACGCACACGTCCGTTTGCCGACGGATAATTTCGTTGTCCATAGGGAGCACGGCTCGAAAGCCATGGTTCCATTGAGGCAGAATCCAACACAATGACGTGCAATGCCGGTGAAGACAGCGGGAATCCACTATTTTCCATCTGCGTGGCATCCAAGACAAACATACATTCATAGTATTCTTTGTTCGTAGAACAGTTTCCACGCGTTTGCAATGTTACTTCGTGAGGAATGGTCTTGAACGCATATTTTTTAGTTGTGTCATTATAGGTCATTCCCGAAAGTGTGTTGTCAACAAACTGATGAGCGTGAATTTGTCCCCAACCTGTACGATTTTTTTCGTATGTGAACGAATATTCGTTCCATTTGATAGAATCGGTAGCCGTAACACGCCAGAAATACGTGGTGCTGTCGATAAAATGTCCTTCGGGTTTCCACGAAATGACAGCTTTCCTATCAACAGCAAGCACAACACTTTGTTTCAAAGGCGAATCGTATGAAACGCACGTATCTATTTCCACCATAATTTCACTTGGCGGATTAAAGGCGTCAATGGCAGACATAATCAACGAAACGGTATCGGTAGGAATTATGGCATAATTCGCAGGATATACGGGGACCAATTCCCGCGAGCTGATGAAAAATGGAACCTCTACAGCATTGTTGTCGTCCGACAATTCCTCTATCTCATTATCGTAATCCACTTCCACACGCACGGTATATTCTCCCGAAACGAACTTCGCCATATCCATACGGAACGAAAGGGTATCGACATTATAACTACCATATATCAGAGTATCAATAACATACGAATCGCCGCTCTCCGAAGTGAATGTAGCTCGAAGGGTGTATGACGAAGTATATGCCCGCCCGTTGTTTCGCACAGCCATGTTAATCTGTGCCGATTCCAAATCGGTGGTAATCAGCGACGGTGTAAAGAACACCGATGACGCATCTATCGCAAAATCGGGTTTATCGAACGAATGCAATCTTACCGCTGGGTCGCCGTGCAACGTGAAACCCACAATACCATCATACAAATCTTCGTAGATGAGATTTCTTGCCGAGACATCCTTCAATGTTTTTGCGATATTTTCACCAATTGTCCCACCATAGTTGGTATAAGCAATATTACGAACAAAAGCCGACGAGAATACATTCAGATAGGTAGGAATTCCCACATCGACATTTGCCAAAAAGCCGATGGAACCACGATTTCTCTCGAACATCCACGTACAACTCACATTATAATCGCTTTCGGTGAAAATATCGCCCGAGTAGCACGAATTAGCCACTATCAACGGATAACGGCCTTGGTTGTCGAACAACGAAGGATGGTCGATACTTTGGTCGAAACCGCTTCCTGCTGCATGACCGAAAAATGTCATAAGCGACACTCCCTCGTTCATATATTTACGAATTGCTTCTGGCTCGGTCGTTTCATATACATCGGAACTTTCTTTGTAGAACGAATGGACATTCGCTCCAAAATATGCACCCGACAAAGTGCGCTCATATTGTTTTAAATAATAGCGGAACAGCGACTGCTCGTAAGCCGTAGAACCACCACCAAAATGTAACACGTTTTTCATCCACGGAGCCAATTCCTGCGCCTCGAAATCAATCACTTTGTTTCTATAAATGGCGACTTCCTCAAGAGTCTCGGCGGCAATACGCCCAATGGCAATGTTCGGACTCAAATTGCGACCGCGCATATCAAGTGTGAACAACAAATCCGACGAGGGATTTCCCATAGAAGGCACAAGCGTGCGCTGGTACAAGGCCTCGTTTTTCCGGAAATTCGCCACGTGGAAACCCTTGCCAATAATAAAAACATGCGTGGGTTTTATCGACCACGTTTTTACAGCATACGCAATAAAATTGGAAATTGCCACAGGATGTTTGCGAACACCATAGGCAAATTGGTTATACAATTCATCCACATCGACAAGCACCACCTGATGTCCCGTAGATGTGCGATATTGCTTGTAATATAGGGCTTCTTGCCACAATTTCTTTTCAGTTATTATGATATAGTCTCCTTGATTCTCGGGTTGGGAGAAATCAAGAAACTGCAATTTTTGTTTCGCATTTTTTGAAGTAACGGGTACAATTTCCGCAACGTGTTTCATCGTATTCTGCGAAGTCATTATACACTTGATTTCCTTGTGAGCATTGGGTATCAAGGCATAATACTTCCCATTGGAAAGCGTGGTCAAAATTCGTTTTCCCAGTTCTGGTACATACACTAACGGTGCGGAACTACCCGCATTGAAATTGCTCACCTCAAGCAAGAGATAATCAGACGATTCCACAACAGGAAGCGTAAACTCAAAATACGACTGATTTCCGAAATTGAACGTAGAAGGATAGGTAACTTGCAGATACGAAACACTATTCTTGTCGGCTGTCTTGTCACCCGAAATACTCTGAAATTTCAATACCGTCGATGCTGGCAACGGCGACGATACAGTGAGTGTTTTATGAATTGCGTTATAGTCAAAATACGTTGTGTCAAAACGCACCGACTCATCGGATTCAAGCGTAACAACTATATCGTGCTGTGTTTCGGAAAAGCCGCCAATACCAAATGAAATAACGGAAGGCACATCCACCGACGCATAGTTTGCCGTAATAAGTCCTTTCTCAACATTGCCGCCCATATCGAAATACGAATCACACCAACCTTCGGAAGGCAAAATGTATGGCGACGATTTTGTCGCATTAAACGTAGAAGTATAATTACCCCGAACCGTACGCAAACAATATGTGAGAGGAGAATACTCGTTGTAATTGGTTGTCCGAACCGTATCGTATCGCGGACTTGTGAGCGTGTTTGCTATCGTAAGGAAATATGCGGCAGTGTCGTTGTACAAACTCACATTTTCGTTGAACGAGCGACCTGTATAATACAATTTTGAATCTTGCCAACCTGTATTTCCTCCTTCGGCATAAAATTCAATATAATCAGTGTTTCTGAAAATTCCGTCGGGTTGAGCGGAAACGAAGAGAGGAATCACCTTGCCGTCGTGAACAATCTGCAAGTTTCTATGGTCAAAATCACCCACGGAAATGCCATTTGAAACCAAATCGGCGTACGTGATTTTGTAAATTCCCGCATTGGTGATAGGTATTCGGTAGTATTTTTGGGAATAGTCTATCCATTCGTTGGGATATTGCCCAAACGCCGACACGCAGAATAACACGCTCAATATGAAAAGAATCCGTCTCAATATTTCACCCTTTATGCAAATGTAAAAATAAATCAATTATGTATGACATTCACGGTTCATTCATTTAAAGATTCCTCATTTCGCTTTGCTCCATTCGGAAGGACGTTCGTTTGGTTAATTTGGCGGGCAGACAAATAACATTGTTTTCTCCGTTAATTCGACTGCCCGCCATTTTCATCCTCGAAAGCCGTCTTTTCGAGCGATAGCGAGAAATCTCATACGGCACAAATAAAAAAAGGCAACCCGAACGGATTGCCTTTCATCATAATTACAAATATGATTATTTACAATTATAATTGTATTCGTATTCTTTACCATTAAGTGGATTTTTTTCTGTTTCAGTCCACTTTCCAGTTTTATCACACTTTTCTTCGAAATCAATAGATTTACCTTTACTTACTTTTTCGCCATCTACTTTAACCGTTGTTTTGCAAACGCATTCACGACCGAAACAAGAAGTCATTACAACAGCTGCCATTGCTAATGATAATACTAATAATACTTTTTTCATAATAATTTAAATTTTAGGTTTATACTAACGCAAACATATAAATAATTCTCTTACAATGTATTCACTTTAGTGGCTTTTTTTAACATTTGAGAATCAAATCAATACAAAAGTGTGCTTTAGGATTACAACTTAAACATCGTCTTTTCATTCAACAACCAAAAATAAATGTACCTTTGTCTGTAACATTTTGATTGACTATGAAACAAAACAAAAGAATTGAATTTATTCAAGCCGAAGTAAAACGGACGCTACAATATGCCGAATGTGGCCACGACTATTCTCACGCAATTCGCGTTATGCAAAATGCCGAACTCATCGCTCAAAGCGAAGGAGGAGACATTGAAGTAATTCAAGCAGCCGCACTGTTACACGATGTTTCAGACGAAAAGTTTAGCAACGGTAACACGGTCATCGGTCTCAAACTGACAGAAAACATATTGAAAAAAGCAAAATTCAAACCTGCGGAACGAGAAAAAATCCTTGATATCATAAAAAACATCTCGTACAAAGGTGGATTCAACGCCTCGACTATTCCGTCAATCGAATGTGCCATCGTGCAAGACGCCGACCGACTTGACGCCATTGGAGCAATTGGTATTGCTCGTGCGTTTCACTACGGCGGCTACAAAAATCGCGAACTCTACAATCCCGAAATTGAGCCACAAGACTATGCAAACGCCGATGAATACCGAAATTCAACGGGACCAACCATCAATCATTTCTATGAAAAGTTATTGAAACTCAAATACTTGATGAACACTCCTACAGCAAAGGAACTTGCAGAACCTCGTCATCAGTTTTTGGAAGAATTTTTGGAAGAATTTCTTTCGGAATGGAATTGTGAGAAAAAATAGCGTTTACCACATTTTCTTCTCCTCGCCATTTCGCAATCGGGCAATGTTTTTTCTGTGAGTAACAAGCAACAGCACGGCAAAAATCACGGAGAAAACTTGTAGCGAGACAATATCGGTCTTTTCCACAAAAAACACGAACAAGGGATACGAGCAGCCCGCCAACATTGAACCGAGCGACACACAGTGCGTAATCAATAATACCACCACAAATACAGCCAAAGCCAATAACGCCGAGATAGGCGAAATTGCCAAGGTCACGCCCAATAACGAAGCTACACCTTTGCCTCCCTTAAATCCTGCATAAATGGGGAAAATGTGACCAACAACAGCAAGTATTCCGAACAATAATTGCAAATTGATATACATTGGCGTGTGTGGCAAATACGGGAAAAACACCACCAATTTTGCTGCAACATACGCTTTTAGCACATCAATAATAAACACCGGAATGGCGGCTTTTGCTCCTAACACACGGAACGTATTGGTTGCTCCTGCGTTGCCACTTCCCTGCTCTCGAACATCAACGCCATAAAACAATTTTCCCACCCACACCGACGTCGGTATGGAACCAAGCAAATACGAAACAACAGCTGCAATTATGACATACCAGAAATCCATACGCTACTGATTACAAACAGGACAGTACGTTTTCTTTACTTCGGAATTTTCAAACATTTGAAACGAAAGTTTTCCCGTATCAACCAATTCGCACAAACGGGCTTTGTTCATTTCCGATGCACGTTTCAATGCATCGACAAATGCCTGGGTATGGAACATATAATCAGTATGTGTACACATAGAAATGAATACGAACACAAAATCCTCGCTGACATTCGGCAGATTAATCATCTTCGACATCACACTCAACGGATAGTCATAATCGCCCATTCCGACGAAGATTGCAGCCAAATTCAACGCACCTTTCCAGTCGTAATCATCAATTTCTATAATATCCTTAATTCGCTCAAAAGCCGCATTCACAAACTCATCCTCGTTTGCCACCTTGAATGTCTTATTCAGATTTTGCAATGACTTAATCTGCAATTCCAAATTCAACGGGTCAATTGCATATTTAGGCAAAACAGAAATCAACTGAGCGTCAATCTCTTTCTGCATATCTGTCACATAAAACTCATTATCAATCGTTTCCAGCTTCAGACGAGCATACACAAGATTTCTTCTCACATAGAAATTATCGGGACTTAACGTGTTCAAACGACGCATTTCCTTCAAGAAACGCTCGTCGGTTTCCATATTGTTTACTGTATATTTCAGCCACATTTTGTTGACTTGCATACCCACATACTGAGGTTTATCGGGCACAGTCATCTTGTCAACCACCGTCTTGGAATATCGTCCCGACAAAACTTGCTGCATAATATATTTTTGAATGGCAAGTCCCAAATCCTCGTTGTACTCATTCAACGCCTTATGGAATTTATACAACGTGTATGCTTGTTCCTGACGAACAGACGTTATGTCATATTCTACGACAATCTTCACTTCGGCAAATCTATGTTTCGAGAGCAAACCGTCCATTTTTTTCAAGTTGTCGCCTTTCGATATGTAAGCCAACACTTCTTCGTGCGATTTTGTTTTCAAGAATTGCCAATCGGTAGCCACGATATCGGTATAAAACAAGTCCCAAGAGTCCTTGCTTCTTGTTGAAATAGGTGCGGAATTATGAGAATATGCAGCAATTGCGCTCACAATACTGCTGATTCTTTCACCACGAATCTGCATATTCTTTTCTGGATTTCCGTCAATTGAAGAATATGCTGTCACAATGAACGCAAGTGGTTTGAAATCAGGTTGTTTCATAGAATCAATGAACGCAGCGATATCAGACTCACGATATTGAGATCTTCCAATCTCAAATGGAATAATGAAACTTATTGTATCTTTTTCAACCTTAGGAGTATAAATAAATGTGTTATAACGAGTTACCGTATCAGGAAACGGTAACATTTCAGGAATATTGAATCCTTCAATCTTTTTGTCGAAACTTGGAGTCAAAGTTTTACATAAATGTTTATCCTTGATTACAAGCACATTATATTCATAATCGGTAACACCTTCGGGTAATTCGCCCAACAAAAGACGAAGTTTTGTGTTAGAATTTCGACCAGCATAGATATTCAATTTGTCAAAATCTTTTACATACACTGGCTTAGTCATAAAACCACGGCTGGGCAACTGGTTGTTGACAACATTTTCGCCACTGCAAGGATATTGTTTCATATTCACGATGTCAACTGCGATTGCATCAGTCGGATCCTTCATCAACTTCTTCAATGACTTGTAGTCTGAAGTTTCAAAATAGATTTTGTTACGTTCGATTGTCACCATTGAACGCAAATTTTCAATTTCCTTGAACTTTGCACACGCTTTACACGCTTTTGCATCGTACCATCCAACGCCTTGTGTAGAACCAGAAAGTTTCAATCCCGATGCCTTAATATCTTTCTTCGACGCAGTGTTCAAATTGTAGTTACCCACACTGACAGAGATATACATTTTTTTTCCCGTCTTATCAATGCTACAACCTATTCCCGCGAACACATATCGCGGATTTTGCAAAATCTCAACCGATTTTCTCTTAAAAATCTGGAACACAACATCTTGTGCTACCTCGTCATAGGTCAACGACAATTTTGCACGCTGAATCGACGTCTTTATCGTTATCTCATCAACTTGATGAATTCCCGCATTTTGATTCAACAACCGTTGTTGCAAGGAGTATTTTGTCGGAGCATACGAAACACGGATTTCATCAGTTTTTCCCATATAATCGGCAAATTCCTGCGAAGCATTTTGCAAAGATTGATTTGGCTGAAGTATTCTGTAATCCTCCTTACGAAGCTCCTTGTCGATATAATACAAAATGGCATCACGCATCAGCGTTAAATTGAACGCTTCAGGATACAATTCTGTCAAAAATGACTCCACTCTTTGTGGATCACGAAACTTCTCGGTCTGCGAAAACGACTGAGACGAAATTGCCATTGTCAGTATTATGGCTACTATATATCTGATTTTCATAAAGATAGGATTCGTTTAAAAACTATACTTTCAATTTGCAAATTTACGATTATTACCCTAATTCTCAAAGAAAAAATCATTTTAACGTAACACGGAAAATGAAATTCCTTTTATCTTCCGATACATTTCCAACGCATACACGTCGGTCATACCCGAAATAAAGTCAATTACAGAGAAAATCCTCGTGTATTCATCTTTATCCTCGCAAATCAGTTGTGATGGCAACAAACGCAGTAATTGCGACGTGTACAACGATTTATCCTTATTCAGAATCGCAGTAACAAATTCTTGCAACAATTCACTTAAAATTCTATGACCGGCAATCTGAATCTCAACAACCTCGCGGGCATTATAAATTTTCTCGCTCGCCAAAGCCGACAATGTCTTCAACGCTTGTTCCGACGCTCCCTCCAAAGAATCAGTCAACGACGAATAAAAGCAAGAATTCATTATTGCATCATAATTTCTCCAAAAAGCTGACATGCAATCAGTTATCAGTTTGTTGATTGTGCGCGAACGCAAAATCACAATTTGTTCATTTTCGTCGGTAATGTCACGCAACATACGATGAATCTCGTCAAGTTGCTTTTTATCTTTCTGAGGATCGAAGAATGCAAGCATCAGATTCTTTGCATCGTGCGTCGAGATGATTCCTAAACGATGTGCATCCTCCAAATCGACAATCTGATACGAAATATCGTCGGCCGCCTCCATCAAGAACACAAGCGGATGACGACCATATATGGTTTTGGAACCATTACACGTTTGCAACCCAAGTCCTTTTGCAACAAGTTGTAACACTGGGATTTCCGACTGAAAAACGCCATATTTATGATAGGGCGACTTCCCCGAAACCAAATCTTGCGAGGTACACGGATATTTCAGCAACGTTCCAATTGTGGCGTACGTCAATGCAAAACCGCCTTTTCTTCGACCTGTAAAATGATGGGTCAACAATCGTAACGTATTGGCATTGCCCTCAAAATTTATCAAATCAAGATATTCTTGCTCCGAAATCTTTGAAGAGATATTATTGACATCAATTTCCTCAAAATAACGTGAAATTGCCTTCTCGCCCGAATGACCGAACGGCGGATTTCCCAAGTCGTGTGCCAGACACGCCGACGACACAATCGTACCAATACTTTCCAACAAATGAGGAGAAACGTCAATCTTGCGTTCCTGCAAACCATTCGCCAACATATTACCCAAAGAACGGCCTACCGAAGCGACCTCCAAACTATGCGTCAACCTATTGTGAACGAATATACTCCCAGGCAAGGGGAAAACTTGCGTCTTATTTTGTAATCTACGAAATGGTGAAGAGAAAATGATTCTATCATAGTCTCTTTGAAATTGAGAACGCACATCCTGTGGCTTCTTTTCTTCTTCAAGCCCTAATCGCTTTGGCGATAATAACAGATTCCAGTCTAACACGGCTACTAATTCTTTTTTTACAAAAAAACGGATTTTTTGAGTATCTCACAAATTACTCGTGAAAAAAAGAAAAGGGCTGTCTCAAATTCTTGAAACAGCCCTTTTTTCATCTAAAATCTCAATTATTTTTCTTCTTCAATTTCCAGTTTCTGGAACACAACCTTGAATTCTACACGACGGTTCTTAGCTTTTCCTTCCTTCGTGCTATTGTCAGCAACTGGACGAGTATCGCCATATCCGTGAGATACCATTCTCACATCTTGTACACCGTGGTCAATCAAGTATTTTCTAACCGATGCTGCACGATCTTCCGACAATTTCATATTCTTTGCCGAATCACCCACGTTATCGGTGTGACCATTGATTTCCAAATTGTATTCTGGATTTTCCTTCATTGCCTTAACAACGTCGTTAAGAATTGGGAACGATTGTTTCTTGATAACGGCCTTACCAGTTTCAAACTGGATACCTGTCAATGCCTTTTCGAAAATCTTCAACACTTCTTTCTTAACAGCTGGGCAACCATTGTTCTTTGCCGTACCAGCAACATCTGGACAGTTGTCTAAGTGATCAGGAACTCCGTCACCGTCAGTATCAGGACAACCATCGTATTTTGCTAAACCATATTTGTCAGGACACTTGTCATCATAGTCTGGAATACCATCACCATCGGTATCAGGACAACCTTGGAACTCTGCCAAACCTGCTTCATTTGGACATTTGTCATCAACATCAGGAATGCCGTCACCATCGCTATCAGGACAACCCTTGAACTCTGCCAAACCTGCTTCGTTCGGACATCTGTCTTCGTAGTCTGGAATACCGTCGCCGTCGCTATCAGGACAACCTTGGAACTCTGCTAAACCAGCTTCGTTCGGACATTTATCCTCAAAATCAGGAATACCATCGTGGTCGCTATCGAAAGGACAACCATTTTCATCAACAGCAATTCCGTATGGCGTGTCAGGACATTTATCTTTTCTATTCACAACACCATCCTTGTCACAGTCTCTGTAACCAAACTTATATGCGAAGCCAACTGTTATGGCACCGAACATATCTTGCAACAACTTGTCATTGTTGTCTGAAACGCAAGCATCCAATTTATCCGACTTTACAATTCTCATTGAACCGTCAAGATTCATTGAAAATGCTTGATTAATGTTCCAATCAAAACCTAACCCAAGAGGAACTTCTACTTCGTGAGTAGCAGACGATGCCGTATTGCCTTTGTAGCCATACGAGCTTATCAACTTACCACTTTGACTGTTTGACAATTTTGATCTGAAATTAATCAAACCAACACCAGCATATAAATATGGAGAAATTTTCTTCTCTGGTGCCAAGTTAAATTTTAAAGATGTATTTATTTCAGTGAACTTGTTGCTGAATTTCAAATTTGCATCGCCACCTGACTCATATTTGTCTTTCTCCCCTGATAATTGGCCATAAGCACCATTCAATCTCCAATAAATATGAGGATTCAATTCTTTTTGAACGCCAAGACCAATCATAGCTTTTACCTTTGATGATTTTGAAACGTCACCAACATATATCGTTGGACCAAAACTCATATTCATTCCCCATCCTTCAACGAACCAATTATCAAATTTAGTCGGTTCAACTTCTTTCGGAGCAGCGCACGACGGAGCAGCTTCTTCCTGAAGTACAGGAGTTGTGAGATCTTCACTTGGCACACATTTCTTTTGTGCATAAACACTTATACCTGCTGACAATAACAGAACAAGCAATACATTTATTCGTTTCATAACCATATTATTTAAAACGGGGCAAATATACAAATAAAGTTTATTGGTTGTTGAAAAAAATACTAAAATGAGCAGTTTTCTATATAAAACACAACATTTTAGACAATTCATTTCTCTGTTTTCACAATTTCTTCCAACGGAATTCCAGTCAATTTTGTTATCTGTTTAAAAATATAAAACATCACAACAACCAAAATAATCGTACAGGGAACGGCAATTATAGGGAAACTCAAACCCGTCAGTTTGCCAATTTCGGCAGTATATGCTTCCGTTCCCGGAGGACTTTGGAGAATGATTCTCGCCAGCGTAAAATTCAAAATGGAAGACAACAAGAATGAAAACACAACCCAATAGGATGATTTACGAAACATCGCATCAAACTCTTCGCGTTTCCCTTTTTCTTCAAGCACGCAGTTGATTCGTTTCATATCCATAATGTCCTCATTAAAGAAAAGACTTGACACGACGTTTTTACCCATCTTTATCGAGACAAAGATGACTATTGCAATAATCAACGGCACCGAGGCCTCTTTTATAGCCAACATCAAGGGATTTAGCTCAAGCAGACCGAAAACTCCTGTCAACAAAACGCTCACGAAACCAAGCACAGAAATAAAATTCACTTGTTTCGTCCTAAAAAAAGAAACGACACCGTAAATAAGAGGGAACGACAAGGCAATCACAAGACTCAATTTCGGTCCAAGCCCAAACGTGCCCTCCGACCCATTCATCTTCGTCATTACTATGACAGGAATGACAATATTGCAGAGCAAACTTACGAGCGTGTTCTCTTTTTTCTTTTTTGATTCTTCCATAGTTATAGACATAAAAAAAGCACCTGAACGAAACGAACAGGTGCTTTATCATTACAAATTACATTATTCCAATACAGCTTTGATGAAATAATCTTTTGTCAAAGGATCACCAGACTTAGCATCGTCGGCAGCACTTTGAGACTTCAACGTCAAAGTAACAGGACCCTTGCTCAAATTAACAGTCCAGTAATACAAGTGAACTGCACCTGAAGTATTCAACTTGATAGAACCTTCGGTAACTACAGGGATACAGTTGTTTGCCTTGAAAACGAATTGGCAAGAATCAAGATCAGTAATACCGTCAGCAGTATTAAACTTCATTGTAACACCTGGTTGAATACCTGCATCTACGTCCTCATACGTAACTTCAAATGTACCTTTAACCATTTTAGGTTTTGCAAGACCTTTTGCCCACGCCTTTACAATAATACGATAATCTGTCGCATTTGTTGCGTATGGATCAGAGCCCCACAAATCAACTTGGTCATCGATTACAACCAAAGGATATCCTTTTGACGTTGATTCTTTATATTCACCTGTCTTGTAGTTGTAATTTCTTGCAGTACCATACATCACATATGGTTTATCCTTTTCAGAAATTTTACTGAAAGAATATTTTGCGACATAACGACCAGCTTCCAATGTAGAAAGTACAACACCGTGTGATTTTGCACTGACATTATTTACAGTATCACCTTTTAAAGAATCAGGTAAATCTCTTCCATCAATATTAAAACCTGCTTCACCTGGCCAAACCACATACGAATCAGCGTCGGTTGAATTTGCAACAAAATAGATTGCATCGGTCAATCGAATTGTATCTGGATTTGCCTTCGCTTTTGACAAATCAATCATATTTGCCAGATATTGGTCTGATGTGTACCAAGAAAAATCTGCGCTATCGGGTTCTTTAACTTTATTCTTACAAGAAGAAAAAGCTGCAAGACACACAAGTAATATTACACTAACTTTTTTCATAGTATTTCCTCCTTTTCTATTCAAAATTAAAACCCAGGATTTTGTTTCAAATTACCTCCTGCGTGAAGAATAATCTGAGCTTGTGGGATAGGCCATCTACCAAGAGTTGCAGGATTGTATTTGAACTTATATCCTGAAATATCTTGTGTTCTGAATTTTTCTGTTTCATCCCAACGAATCAAATCCCAGAAACGATCACCTTCGCCGTACATCTCAACACGTCTTTCGTGTTTTACGTCATCCAATGTAGCAGTTCCCAACATTGAAAGTGCCGATGACGGGGTATATGTGTAACAAGCATCGCTTGAACCAGGAACTGAGTAATCAATTGTTCTTGCACTATTGTTAGCACGAGTTCTCAATTCATTCAACAATGTTGTTGCTTCAGCTGCGTGACCACATTGAACACCTGCCTCGGCAGCTATCAACAAGACATCGGCCCAACGAAGAAGAATGTCATTTTTCTCCATACATTGTGTATTCTTACTTGCCATAATAAGCGGACTCAACATTGTTCTCTTCATACAGTAGTAACCCGTATTCCAATCAACAGAACCGATATCATACCAACCAAGTACGTTTTGACCTGTACCATCCTTGATATTGTTTGGTTTACACCAACCTTTCGTATCAAGATTCAAACGAGTGATTGTAGCAGCAGCAGACGCCTTCTGAGGAGAAGCGACAATCATTGTAGCACGTGGGTCACCATCTTCAAATTCATCCATCAAATCTTGTGTCGGCATACCGAAACCATATCCCAATTGGTCTTCCAAAACACCAGCGTTAGTGCTTGGGTCAGTATAGTAACGAGGAGCAAAATAGATAGGAATGATACTACCCTCACTACCACGACCATAGATAGAACCTTGAATGTGTTGGATAGAGAACAAGATTTCCTTGCTCTTTTCGTATGTTTCACCATAAATGTAGAACACATTTTGATAGTGTTCCTCAAGACCATACGTATTATTATTTTCATCTTGATACAACTTATATGCTGTTTCGTACGCACTCTTCAAGTCATCGTTACGAGTCGCGCCACCGCACATATCGGCTCTATACAAATATGCCTTAGCCAAGAAAGCACGAGCTGCACCGTTAGTCACTTTACCGAATGAAGTTGCTTTTACTGGCAAATCATCCTTGATTGCTTCCAATTCGCTAATGATGAAATCATATTGAGCACGAACCTGCTTTGAGCCAACACCATCGTCACCATCAGCACGGTTACCCAAGTTTTCTGCATCGGCAAGAGAAACGGTAGAAGTAAGCATTACGACAGGACCGAATACTTTTGTCAATTGGAAATAATACCAAGCACGCAAGAAACGAGTTTCTGCTCTCATCACCTTGAAATCATCTCCACCAAGACCTTCGGTACCAGCCAAAACATCGTTTGCACGTTTAATGGCTATATAAGCAGCTTCCCAAATACCAGTCATCACCGTACTACGGTCTGAAGCTTCAAAAACAGCCAACTGACCACCTTTGTCCCAGTCATCACCCGTCGTGTAGTTCGGTTTGTCGTTACCACCACCACGTTCTGCATCATCGGAACAAATGTCACCGATTTTCCACAAGAACTCATCGTGTAATTTGAACCAACCAAGTGGGTCATACACTGCATTTACAGCCAACTGACATTGTGCAGGATCTTTATAATATGTTGCACTACTTGCAATTCCAAGAGGATCCTTGGTAATAAAGTCTTCTGTACAAGAACAGAATCCTATTACTGCTAAAATCGCTATAATTGATATCTTTTTCATAGTATTTCTCCTTTTTTAGATTAGAATCCTAAATTAACACCTACCACAAATGAACGAGATTGCGGATATGTACCACGGTCAACACCCAATTCAGGACCTTCCCAAGAATATGATTGGTTAACACCAATTTCAGGGTCAAATCCAGTATATTTTGTAAATGTCAACAAGTTTTGTGCTTGTACATAGAAACGCAATGACTGCATTTTTAGACGTTCAACCAATTGTGATGGAACGGTATAGCCCAACGTGATGTTTTTCAAACGGAAGTAAGAACCGTCTTCAATAAATGCTGATGACAACTGATATGTTTCACCAAACCATTTTCCACCATCAGTTGGTTCTGACGAACCTGGGTTTTCAGGAGACCACACGTCCAATCTACGAGTTGACACGTTAGAACCAAGGATACCACCATCAAGATACAATCTTGTAGCGTTGTAAACATCGTTACCATATACACCTTGGAATGCCAAACTCAAGTCAAATCCAGCATACGAAACGTCGAAGTTCAAACCGTATGTCAAATCAGGATTTGGATTACCAATACAAGTGAAGTCGTTTGTCGTAATCTGGCCATCACCATCTACGTCAACAATCTTGAAATCACCTGGTTTTGCGTCTGATTGAGCAGAAGCGTTAACTTCGTCCCAAGAAGAGAATACTCCGTCAATCTTGTAACCCCAGAATGAAGCGATTGGATAATTTTCCAATGTCTTACAAGCATATACCGAAGAAGAACGACCAACGTTACCACCAACCAATTCCGAACCGCCTAATTCAAGTACTTCATTATACGTATGAGACAAGTTACCACCAATACTATAGCTGATTGGATATTTTGCCTCTTCACGAAGTCTGTTTCTGTAAACCAAGCTAAGTTCGAAACCGCGGTTCAATATCTTACCAGCGTTAACGGTCGGTTTTTTACTTGCACCTTCCGTATCGGAACCGATTACGGCAGGAACGGTAATAGTAACCAAGTTGTCAACGTTATTCTTGATGAAGTAGTCGAAGTTGAACATCAATTTATTTTTCCAGAAACTGATATCAGTACCCCAGTCCCAGCTTGTTGCCTCTTCCCAGTGCAAATCCTCGTTAGCAACACCTTGTGAAACGGAACCTGTAACTTCTTTTCCGTCAAATGTATAACGAGAACTCATGTCTTGAGTGATACTTGATACATACAAGTAGTTGGCAATGTTTTCGTTACCAATTTTACCCCAACCAGCACGAAGTTTGAACAAGTTGATGTTTTTCTTCAAGAACTCATTATTATAGAAGAATGGTTCTTTGTTGATTTTCCATGCAAAACCGAATGATGGGAAATAACCATACTTGTGTTGCGAACCAAAACGTGAAGAACCATCACGACGTAATGTAAAGTTGAACAAGTATTTATCCTTGAATGAATACTCCATACGACCGATGTACGACAACATTGAGTGTTCACTTGGTGCTTGCCATGACTCTGACCAAACCTCACCGTCTTCACCAGCGATAATGTAACGTTGGTCTTCTGGATTCGGCACGTTCAACACTTTTGTCATATATGCTTCTTGTGCGTCATAAATTGCTTCGTGACCAAACAAGAAACGGAATCCGTGATTTACTTTCGTTGTGTCTATCTTATCATACAAATTCAACGTATATGTCAATGTATTTGAAATACTCCAGTTCCAACCTTGGTTGATGGTATTTTGCAAATATGATGTCGTATTTTGTTGACCCGAAGAAACGAAGTATTCAGGAACGAATACTTGTTCGTCGTTACCCCACTTGCCATAGTTGAATTGAGACTTGTATTCCAAACCGTCCAACAAGAAGTCAAGTTTGTAGTTCATCCAAGCACCAGCTCCAACGCCGTAGGTTTTCTTAGTATCATTGTTGTACTCCAACGTTACCAATGGGTTGAAATATGACTGAGCTGCAGAAGCACGTCTGTCGGTTCCTTCTGCATCAGCGGCAGTTGTCGGGTCGAAAATCAAGGCACGACCTAAAACCGATTGTTCGATACCTGCTTCATTCACCAAATTTTGTGATGATTGGCTGTAGCCGACATTTGCACCGATATCCAAACGTTTGTTAACTGCATACATCGATTTCATACCTGCATCGTAACGGTGGTAATTCGTCGTTTTCACGATACCGTCTTGATTTTGGTAACCACCACCAAATGTCCAAGAGCTCTTAGCAGAACCACCTTCAGCATTCAATCTATATTTTTCGATTGCTGCAGTTTGGAAGATTTCATCTTGCCAGTTAGTATTTGCTCTATGGTCAATTGTTCCAACATAATCTGCATATTGGTCACCAGTTAACACGTCAACCGTCTTCCACGCTTTTTGAATACCACGATAGCCATCGAAATTAATGTTCACGTAGTCGCTTTCTGCAGCCGAGTTACCACCTTTTGTTGTGATAAGTACGACACCGTTAGCACCACGAGCACCATAGATGGCACACGAAGAAGCGTCTTTCAAGATTGTCAATGACTCAATATTTCCTGGGTCACCACGATATTCATATCCTTGAGGAACACCATCAACAACGTACAACGGACGAGCATCACCAGTAGTACCACGACCACGGATAACGATATCCATTGCGGCACCAGGAGTACCAGAGTTTGATGTTACACTCACACCTGCTGCCTTACCTTGCAATGCTTGGTCAACTGCCAAAACCGGTTGTTTTGAAATTTCTTTGTTGCCAAGTACCGTGTTAGAACCTGTTGCGTCTTCAACCTTTACACTGGCATAACCGATTTTCACAACCGTTTGTACCTCAATTGCGTCAGGTTTCAACGAAATGTTGAATGTTCTTTTCGAACCAACCTTTACTGTCTGAGTTGCAAAACCCATGTAAGAAAATTCCAAGACTGATTCAGCACTTGACACTGACAATGTCCAAGAACCGTCCATTTCTGTAAACGTACCATTGCTACTGTTCAATTCAGCAACAGACGCAGCAATAAGTGGTGCTCCCTTGGTATCGGTCAATTTACCAGAAACCGTAATCTGAGCACTAACATACCCTACAGAAAAAAACGAAAGCAAAAAAATGGCTAAGCATTTCTTTAATTTGAAGATTTTTTTCATAAATATTTTTTTAGTTAAACAATTATATTCATCCACCGCTTTTTAGAGATTTTCCACCACTAATAAACGACGGACAAATTTATGAAAAGATTAGTATCTGCAAAAGGTTTTTTGAGTTTTTTATATTTTCGAAATAAGATTTCGTATATTTTGTTGTAAATCAGCTTCTTTATATGGTTTAGACACATAGGTGTCGCAACCCGCGTCGAAACATTGGATTTTTGCCTCGTAATTTCCATACATTGTTTGGGCTATGATAGGCACTTGCTTATCAAATTCCCTAATTTCGTGTACCGCCTCAAAACCATTTTTCTTTGGCAACTGCGTGCTAATGAGCAAGATATCGAATTCTCCAGGTGATTGTCGATACACCTCCACAACTTCCTCGCCATTGAATACTCGCCGAATTTTTATTTTCGTCGGTGCCAACGCGTCAACAATAAACGCAAAACTTTGATTATCATCGTCGGCGACGAGAATCGTCTTTTCTGACCAATCGAATGCCGCAACAGGTTCTTCCTCCACTAACTCTCTCTGTGCCACCGAATTAGTTCCAAGCGAATTTTGTTGTTCACTTTCCGTTCGTTCAATCCATACAAACTCCAAGGCAATGACCGTATCTTTCAAATTGGTCTCGTAGCGAGAATATTGTCGGATGTTCTTTACGACACCTTCTTTAGTATAAATCTGAAAATCAGCAACTTCTGGCATTTGCCCTTGTGCCACGATCGTTCTATATTGTTTGAGATTTTTGCGGATTTCCTTCGGTAGTAAATCCTTCAACGAAACTGATGATTCGTAGAATTCCTCGTCTGAATAGCCCGTCAAATCAAGAATTGACGAACTTATATAATCAATCTTTTCGGAAGGGAGCAGAATTTTTACAACAACTTCGCGGATATTGTTTTCAAACAAATCAACTTTTCGTTTTAGAATCAGTTTCTCCTTATTGAGCGACACTGATTTTTGTTTCAAATCTGCTATGATTTCTTCGTTTTTTTGCAATTTTTCGGACAATATCGCCTGACGTTTTTCCAATCCCGAGCGTTGTTTCTCGGCCTCGGAACGCTGGCGTGTGGCAGCGTCACGTTGCAGTCGAATCTGCTCATTTTGCAATTCAATTTGCTCTGTTTTCCGACGAATATCTTGCACACGCAACTCCACTTGGCGTTGCAAACGATTTCGCATACGGATGACGCGGTGCATTCTATTGACTAAAACTAAACAAATAATACCAAATATAACTACCAATAAAAGAATATAGAAAATTGGACGCTCCCAGAATGCCTTATTAATATGAATATTCACCTGAATGGACGAATTTTCGTCGCCAATTGCTTTTACATATAATATATAGTCACCACCCGAAAGATTCGTGTACGAAATCTCGTTGATACCTTGCAAACGAGTCCAATCATCTGTCACGTTTTCCGTAAAATACTCATAATCACGATAATTCGCCGGATCAAAGTAAAAATCGGAAAAACGGAACGTGATGTTTTTCTCAAAATATGGCAACTGCATAAAATACTGATTACCATCAACATACACTTCGTAATTGGATTCAGCGGTGAAGAGCGATTTCCCATTTACCAACACATCGCTCAAACGGATGCGATGTTTGTCGCTTTTTTCAACAATAATTGGTAACGGCAACACTTTCAAACCTCTGTTCGTTCCCAAAAACAGTTCATTATTTTTCTCACTTACATAAAACGCATTTCGCTGAAACTCACCTTTTTGTAGCGACGAAACAAAATAAAAAAGACCATCTTTCTTGTTATACACATACACCGATTTAGGCGTTACGACTATTATGGAAGAATCTTTCTGTGGAATCATCTCCAAAATAGCCATATCGTTGACCGACTGATGATTTGCGAGGGCAAAAATCGTATCGTTATGTGCTTCGTAATATCCCAAGCCCTGCAATGATCCAAACCACACCCTGCCTTCAGAATCTTGCGAAACAGTAGTAACCACCGAACTTCGCATACCAGGGAATCGGTCATAATGATACATTGTGGACGTTCCTTCCTTTGAAATTTTTGAAATGCCATAATACGAACCTATCCAGATAGAATTAGTAGAATCTTCTGTAAACCAGGTAGTTCCGTTACACGAGATATTTAAATTTCCATCGTCCTCATATCCCGTATAATGTCGAATAACCGTTTTTGAATCCTTGTTGAACACATATACGCCATTCTCATACGTACCTATCCACACATTTCCCTGAGAATCTGAAAAAATCGTAGCAATGTTCTTTGCCGGACAATCCGCCAATGGCTTCACAAACTGCAAACGACCATTTTGTAACGACAAGGCATACACGCCATGACTATACGTTCCTATCCACATATATGTGCCATCGTTGTACAACGAGGTTATCACATTATCGAACGGAAGTCCTTGAATACCTGTTTCATACGTATATACCGACTCCGAGTTGGCTGTTTTTATCTTGAGTCCCTCGCCATCGGTTCCAATAAACAAATGCTGACCGTCACCCGACAAAGCAAGGATTTTTTCTCCTTTTTGCGAAGTTGATTTTTCGGTAAAATCAACCGTGTTAGCTAATTGCACCGAGATACCGCCAGAAGAATGTCCAACCCACACATTATCAAAACAATCTTTATATAATGTGGAACAGTTTTCGTTCACCAAATTTCGTATGGCCTGTGCTCGCAAACCCGTTTTGTACGAAAGTTCATACACACCAAGAGAGCGAGTGGCTATGAGCAACTTGTCGTCATTATATTCAACAACATCATTGACATACGTGTCCGAAACATTGGTCAATTTATACTGCGAAACATTTTGTACGTTATAATTGTTAAAAATATAGATTTCGCCGTCGGCGTAACAAACGCATATTTTCTTGTTCTTCAGTACTTTAACAACAGAAACAGCACTATTTCGACTAAAAAGTTGCATAACCCGTCCGTCGTGCGAAAGCGTGTAAACCTGCCCCGCCTTGTTTCCCACAAGCAATGTCCGATTTTCCAACAAATCGATTGAAGTTACAAACGTTGTAGGCACAAAATTTTGATAAGGAATCGCACGCAACGTATCGTCATTCCCTTCACACACATACACGCTTTTGTCGTCGCTCTTCACATAACAACCACCGTCAAACGGAATCGTTTGCAAAGCTGGCTTCATATTCTCGTTACCCGACGGCATATAAAAATGGAAATGACGGAACGTGCCATTCACGGGCGAAAACATGTCCAGACCCGACATTGTACCTATCCAAATAGATTTTCCATCACTTGTAGCCACTGAATTCACGAAATTGTGCGAAATACTGTGGGGATTGTTCGACTGCGTTTGGAAAATCCTGTAATTATATCCGTCATAGCGAGCGAGACCATTTTCCGTGGCAATCCAAACAAAACCCTCGTTGTCTTGTGTAATCTGATGAATGTTTCCATTTATTAACCCTTCGTCTATCGTAACTTGCAAGACTTTGGGGTTTGACACACAGAAACTCTGCAGAGCAAACAAAACAAATACTATGACAGAAATAATCTTTCGCATTATTATCTTCTACCCTTTTTTAAATACACCAACGTAGCGCCGAATTTGTATTTTTGAAAAGACGCATCTTGATATGAAAATTGTGGATAATCGCGTTCCAAACATCCACGAATCTTTGTTTTTAGGACACCACTGCCCACACCGTGAATAAATACGATTTTTTCCAAACCGTCGGAAACCGCTTTGCTCAACTCTGTTTCAAATGTCTTCATTTGCACGTCAAGCATCTCGCCAGCACTCATTAATGAAGGATTGTCAACCAATTCGTTGATATGAAGGTCGATTTCACGAATGCTTTCTTCCTTATCTTGTTTCTTCGGTTTTTCAATTTCTTCTTCCTTTTTTGACAAAAGTGCCTCCTGAATTTGAGCTACATCAACTTGTCGCAACAGTTCCTTTTCCTCGGATTCCTTAACTTTTGACGCATCATAGAAGTCAATCACGTATGCATCTTCGTCAAAGAAATCATTTACCACAAACACACCCGGTTTGTAGAATTTTACTGGATTTATAGGAATATCGACCGAAACATTTTGTTGCAAAACGAATTCTTTATTTTTATAGAAAATTCCTTGAAAATAAAGTTGTTCCATTGTCGCAATTTCATCGTAACCACATTCCGACACAAGCATTTTGGTATTTGCTTCAAGAAATCCGGTAGAAATTTGTTTCATCGAGTTTTCTTGTTTTTTCGACAAAACATAGAGCAAGTGATAATTGCAGTCATTGATGATATAAATTTCAAACTTGCTTGAGTCTTTCTCATCACGCACAAACGCCAAAAACAAATGTGGCAAGTCGTTTCCTTCTATGTCGTCATCTTCCACTTCGGTTGCCACCTCAGGATTTGCAACAAAAGGATTCGCCGGAGCAGTTTGTGTATTCTGTTGTGTAACAGGACGTTCTATCAAAAGCAACTCCGATTCTTGCACTGGAATTGTAAAACCTAATTCATCGGAAATTTCCACAAGATTTGCTCCCAAAATCTTGGTAACCTCGCCACCGCCAACGTCATTCAAATAACGAACCTTATCACCAACTTGCAATTTCATAGCAATCAATTTTTTTACAAACCAAAAGTACGTACTTTTGCGAAAACTTTTGTAAAAAATGTCATCAAACGATTCATTGACAAAAATCACACAATTTACGTACGATTTACCCGACGAAAAAATCGCGAAACATCCTCTTGAAAATCGCGATGCGTCAAAATTACTCGTATTTCGCAATAAAACAATAACTGACGAAAAATTTACAAACTGCGTACAATACATTCCCGAAAATTCGCTTGTCATCTTCAACAATACCCGCGTCATTCACGCACGTATTCATTTGCAGAAAGCTACGGGAGCACATATTGAGATTCTTTGTTTGGAACCGTTTGAACCGCATAATTACGAACAATCGTTTGCTCAAATCGGCGAATGTACGTGGAAATGCGTGGTAGGAAATGCAAAAAAATGGAAAAACGAACCATTGCAGGCCATTATTCACGCCGAGAGCGACATTCAATTTACCGCAACCAAGGGAGAAGCAACCGAAGACGGCTTCATCGTAACGTTCCGTTGGGATAGCCGCCACACGTTCAGCGAAATATTGGAACTGATTGGAACCATTCCTATTCCACCTTACTTGAACCGTGAAAGCGAAGAAAGCGACAACGACAGGTATCAAACCATTTATGCCGAATACAACGGCTCGGTTGCCGCACCAACTGCAGGATTACATTTCACGCCACAAGTGTTGGAAACCTTTCCTAAAAAGAACATTGCAATTGACAAAGTAACGCTGCACGTAGGAGCAGGAACGTTCAAACCCGTGAAAACGGAACATTTCACCGATCACGTGATGCACCAAGAATATTGCATAGTAAAGAAATCGTTGGTGGAAAATCTGCTCAAGCATTTTCCTCTCATTACGGCTGTCGGCACAACCTCGGTGCGAACGCTGGAATCGCTGTATTGGATTGGCGTGAAACTCTGTGTCAATCCTCAAGCCGACATAACGCATCTTTCGCAATGGGAAGCATACGAACTACCCCAAGACATTTCGGTAAAAGATTCCCTTACAGCAATTATAACATATATGAGTACAAGTAAGTTACAAGAAATAACCTACTATACCCAAATTATGATTACTCCATCGTACACATTCCGACTCATCAGTTCAATGTTCACCAACTTCCATCAGCCACAAAGTACGTTATTGCTATTGATTGGCGCATTTGTCGGAGATGAATGGAAAGGAATCTATAAACACGCTTTAGAAAACGGTTATAGATTTTTGAGTTACGGAGATAGTTCGTTGTTATTTAGAAATTGATAATTCTCACAGTGATTCAGTAGGGACGCGGCGCGCCACGTCCCTACAAATTTCCCATGATATCGAACGCAAAACATTGCGTCCCTACAATTATCAATTATCTCACAATTACCGCAAACGATTCTCCGTCAACTTTCACGAAATAAACGCCATCCAATCGTACCGAGAATTCTTCCGTTGATAATTCCGCATTCCTGCGTTCCATCGCACGGCCATTGTTGTCGAATAACGAGATAGACTTGCCTTCCGCATTCTTCACATAAATCGTATGACCGATTGCATATACCTCGGCATTCGATTTCACGATGGTTTGTACAACAACGTAGTTTTCAACTTCCGCGATGTTAGACAATGCTATCACGAATGGTCCAGACTCTGCTTTCAGGAACTGTGTCTTCGGATTGATAGTTTCTGGAAGTTTCACACCCACGTAATATGACGTCGTGCCTCTTGCAGGCAATGTGTCAGTATAAGATGTCAAATCTGACGGTACTGTTGCCAGTGTGTCAATTTCCACCACACCTTTCACCTTCGTCTTGCGAAGAATTACGTATGAATCGAAATCTATGCCTTCGTATGGATCCCACATCAAGTGGTTTTCAACGCCAAGCGATTTTACCTTCATCAA
>JAGCOW010000068.1 GCA_017642535.1 Bacteroidales bacterium
GCAACGCGAAATTTAACCGAACTATGAAAACAGAGAACAAAATAAACCGTCGCCGATTTTTACAGATTTTTGGAGCTGGAACTGCTGCCACGGCGGCAATGCTGACAGGTTGCTCCGATACGAAAAAGGAATCGGCACAAACAACAAACAACGACATTCCAACCGATAAAATGACCTACCGTACCGATTCGCACGGTCAACAAGTGTCGATTTTGGGCTACGGATGTATGCGTTTCCCCACAATTCAAGGGAAAAGCGGCCGCGAAGATGCCGAAAACGAAATAGACCAAGAGGAAGTCAACCGACTGATTGACTATGCAATAGCCCACGGCGTGAATTTGTTCGACACGTCGCCAGCGTATTGTCAGGGACGCTCCGAAAAAGCCTTGGGCATCGCTCTGAGCCGTCATAAACGCAGCGAATTCTTGGTTTCCACAAAACTCTCGAACTTTGGCGTTTTCACCCGCGAAGCGTCGTTGGAGATGTACTACAACTCGTTCAAGGAACTACAAGTTGACTACATTGATTACTATCTGCTCCACTCCGTGGGCGGCGGCGACGATGCAATGGGATATTTCAAAGCCCGCTACATAGACAACGGTATTCTCGATTTTTTGTTGGAAGAACGGAAAGCAGGAAGAATCAAGAACTTAGGGTTTTCATATCACGGCGACATTCGCATTTTCGATTACCTTTTGTCGCGTCACGACGAAATTCATTGGGATTTTGTGTTGATTCAGCATAGTTACGTTGACTGGAAACACGCAAAACTTATGAATCCACGAAATACCAATTCGGAATATCTTTACGGGGAACTGGACAAACGCGAGATTCCCGCATTCGTAATGGAACCATTGTTGGGCGGTCGTTTGGCAAATTTGAACGACCACGCCACGGAACTGCTCAAACAACGCGCCCCCGAAGCGAGCATAGCATCGTGGGCGTTCCGATTCGCTGGCTCAATGCCAAGAATTCTCTCGGTTTTGAGTGGAATGACGTATATGGAACATTTGCAAGACAACGTAAAAACCTATTCTCCTCTGAAACCGTTGAACGACGATGAATACAAACTCTTGGAGGAAATTGCCGACATTTTTGCGAATTTCCCGATGGTTCCGTGCAACACGTGCCAGTATTGTATGCCGTGTCCTTACGGATTGGACATTCCAGGAATTTTCAGCCACTACAACAAATGTCTGAACGAAGGAAACGTGCAGGAAGACCGACAAAATCCAGAATATGCGAAAGCACGCAAGGCGTTTCTCGTTGGCTACGACCGTAGCGTGCCGAAACTCCGTCAAGCAGACCACTGCATTGAATGCGGTCGCTGTATTCCTGCCTGTCCACAACGGATAGACATTCCACAGGAAATGCACCGAATAAACAATTTTGTAGAAACACTGAAACGCAATGGAGCCGACTTGGGCAAGGCAACCGCAATGGCAGTGCTGATAAAGAAACTCGACGAAGGAAACTACTCTTGTGTGATTGGGAAAGATGGCGAAGTTCGCACCTACAATCAAAAAGGTGTACAAGATTTGTACGATTTGGTAAAAGAACAAAATCCAATTATGAAAAACGCAATGATAGCCGACAAAGTGATTGGCAAAGGCGCGGCGGCAATGATAGTTTTAGGCGGATTCAGCGAAGTGTTCACACACGCTATCTGCACTTCGGCAAAAGAAATGCTTGAATCGAACGGCATCCACGTCACATTCGACAAAGAAGTTGACTACATTATAAACAATGCAGGAACTGATTGGTGTCCGCTCGAAAAACGAGTAAAAGACTGCAAGACGGCGGAAGAATGCTGGCCAATTATTGAAGATTTTGTGCTGGAATTACGCCAGAAATTGTAAAAGTGGCTCATGTTTTTGTGATTTTTCCCCAAAAGTGGCTCATGTTTTTGTGATTTTTCTCAAAAAGTGGCTCATATTTTTGTGGTTTTTTCCCAAAAGTGGCTCATATTTTTGTAAAACGATATATATTTGCAGTGAATAAAACGTGATATATATGTACTTACGAAGAAAAATAGACCAGTATTTTGTCGATTGGAAAAATAATCCCAATCGTATGCCATTGGTTGTAAAAGGGTCTCGGCAAATTGGCAAGACCGCTTCCATTATTCATTTTGCCGAAACGAACTATAAAAGTTTCATAAATATAAATTTTGCCGTTGAAACCAAATACAAAACAATTATTGAAGACGGATACGACGTTGACAGTATTGTGGCCAATATTTCCCGTATTGACACGACAAAGAAGTTCATTCCTGACAAGACACTGATTTTATTCGACGAATTACAGGATTTTCCCGAAATCGCAACCTCGTTGAAATTTTTCTGCATCGACAAACGCTACGATGTGATTTGTAGCGGATCATTGTTGGGGATTAACTATCAACGGATAGAAAGCAACAGCGTTGGCTATAAGACGAATTACGAAATGTTTTCAATGGATTTCGAGGAATTTTTGTGGGCAAAAGGCTATGAAAATCAGATAGAAGATTTGTTCAGTCACATGAGAAATCTTGAACCATTTAACGAAACTACAATGAAAGTGTTTCATTCATTGTTTTTGGATTTTTGCCTGTTGGGAGGAATGCCCCACGTGGTTGCCAAATATATAGAACAGAATTCGTTTGAAGACACGCTTGTGTTACAAAAAGATTTATTGGATGACTACAAGGAGGACATTCGCAAATATGTTACTGGCATTGAGCAGACACGTATTTTGAATGTGTTCAACCGAATACCGATACAGTTGGCACAAGACAACAAAAAATTTCAGATTTCAAAAGTTGCAAGCGGTGCACGTTTCAAGGATTATTGGGGTTGCGTGGAATGGTTAAACGACGCAGGAATCATAAACATTTGTTGGTGCATGCAGTCGCCCCAACTTCCGTTGAAAGGCAATTACGATGTGAACAAATATAAAATTTACCTGAAAGACACTGGCTTACTCGTTGCTTGTCTTGACGATGAAGCACAAGATGATTTGCGGAGCAACAAGAATATGAATGTTTACAAAGGAGCGTTGTACGAAAACATTGTGGGCGAAGCACTGGTAAAACAAGGATACGGCTTATTCTACTACAAACGTGATAATTCCACGTTGGAGCAGGATTTTTTTGTCCGTACAAAGAAATCACTTGTGCCAATAGAAGTGAAAGCACAAAACAACCAGTCAAAATCATTGGCTACGTTAATCAAAAGCGATTCGTACGAAGACATTCGCTGGGGCATAAAACTTTGTCATGGAAATATCGGATATAACAATAACATCTACACATTCCCGTATTTCTGCACATTCTTATTACGGCGCTATTTGACGGATGTGGATTATTAATCCTCAATCTTCCCTAATAACAGTACATTTCCCAATCACCTTCATCATTTATCTAATTTAAAGTGAATTGGTAGAATATAATATACATTCACTTTTTCTCCATGTCGCTCTCCAGGTGTAAAGGGTTTTAAGTGAGAAAGAACATCCAACGCGGCAGAATCAAATACATGAGAAGATGAGCTCATAATTTCTGAGCAAGTTATTTGCCCTTCTTTATCTACAACAAAACGAACAATAACCGTCCCTTGTAAACCTTCTTTTTTCGCATCTTCAGGATATACCAGGTTTTCTTGTATGTCCTTAATTAATTCTCTCGTTCCTCCTGGATATGCTGGCATTTTTTCGACCTTAGAAAAAGGACAAAGAGATTCTTCATCTGTTGGCAAACAATCACATACACTAAGTGTTTTGTAAAATCTACAATCATTTGGAAGAAGGTCTGGCCCAATCTCGTCTTCTTTTGTCCATATTATATGGTTATAAGCGGCAATTTGTTTTCCCGATTTACCATCAATTTCTAATACCTCATATTCACGTTTATCTTTTGTATACATACTATAAAACCGAACAATCCATTTGGAATTCTCTTTGTCTATTTCAACGTGATTGGCATTCCATCTCATTCTGTCATTCAATAATTGATAAGGAGTGTACTCATAACCTTTATCATGGTCAATTGTTCGTATTAGTTCTCCTCTTTGAGTGTACACATATTCTTTACCTATATAAAATCCATATTTTGATTTCATCGCTTTTCGTTGCAGACTGCCATCCAAATAATATATCTTTTGAATATAAAATTCACCCTCATGTATAAATTCAATTTCAAAAAAAACAGGTATATTGCCATTCTCACAATCTTCAACCACAATTCCAGACAATCGTTTTAGCATACCAGTGGAATCAAAATCAACAGAAAGCAATGATAAACTATAGTAATAATCCAAAAAATCACCAGAAAGTAATGATGAATTATAATAATACGAAAAATCAAAAAAATCGAATTTGAGAAACTTACATTGAGACTGTCTTGTTATTATTGAATAATAATTCCTTAATGAATAATTATATTCATGTTGGGGTGATATAATCGGCGGATTTTCATATAATTTAAGTTTTTTGTTCTTTATTAAATCTGCCGCCGTCCGCTCATTGATTGTTGCATGTTTTATTGTACGTATGAGTTTTCCCTGCTCGTCATATAGATATTCGTTGCCTATACTGAGTCCATCCACCGAACAGATTTTCTTTCTTTTTAGTCCATCGTTTGGATAAAACTCCTTATACACATAAATCCTACTATTCAAAAATCTTCTGCCATATACGTTGTTGAACAAAAAGCCAAAAAATTCCCTTTTCCCATCATAATAGTAATATGAGCCATCTTTATAATAGTTATACGTGTTATAGAAATAATTATTTATTGCTTTTATACTATCAGCATGTTCTTTTGTTACAACACCTGGAAACATGGAACGGTCAAGCACTTCGTAGGCAGAAGACAATTGAGGGATATCCTTGTATTCGGGAATTACCTGTGCTTCCACAAAAAACGGCAACATAAGCATCAACACCAATATTTCCCCGATTCCCTTCATTATTTATCTAATTTAAAATAAATTGGTACCAAATAATATACATTCACTTTTTCTCCATGTCGCTCTCCAGGTGTAAAGGGTTTTAAGTGAGGAATAACCTCCAATGCAGCAGAATCCAATACATGAGCGTGTGATAATATAATTTTGGGCTTAGTTATTTGCCCTTCTTTATCTACAACAATTTCTACAACAACTATCCCTTGTATGCCATTTTTTTTCGCATCTTCGGGATATACCATGTTTTCTTCTATGTCCTTCTGTAATCCATGATATCCTCCTGGATATGCTGCGTTTTTTTCAACCCCCATATAATACACAGGTTCCTCAAATTCAGGCTCAATACACTTCATAGTAGCATATTCAGGGTTATTACAACTATCTTCCTTTTGTGCTTCCGCAAAAAACGGCAGAAATAGAAAACAAAAAAATATGGACGGGAAAATCCTCATATTCAAAAATTTAGGTAAATATAATAAAAATCATTTCAAATAACCGATAACTTTGTAATAATATGTGTTGGATTGGAAAATAAACTATATTTGCAATAAAATTAAGACTATGAACACATTACTTTTTTTAGGTTCTATCGGATTCCAAGAGATTTTAGTCATTGCGCTTATCGTGCTGCTATTGTTCGGAGGAAAGAAAATTCCAGAACTAATGAGAGGTCTTGGCAAAGGCGTGAAAAACTTCAAAGACGGCATGAACGGCGCCGATGCGACCACCGAAAAACCAACAGAGCACGATGACGAAAAAAAACAGTAACGAACTGTCGTTCTGGGAACACGTTGACGAACTTCGTGGCTGCATAATCCGTATTCTTGTCGCCGTGGTGGCATTCGGAATCGTTGCATTTTGTTTCAAAGACGCCGTGTTCTCCATTGTGCTGGCTCCCAAAGAATCCGATTTTGTAACCTACCGTCTGTTTAAATCGTTGGGCGCAAGTTTGTCGGATTTTTCCATTCATTTGATTAACACGGAATTGGCACAACAATTTCTCATACACATAAAAATCTCATTTTACGTCGGTGCACTTGTGGTATCGCCATACATTCTATACGCCCTGTTTTCGTTCGTTTCGCCGGCATTGTACGCAAGCGAGAAACGGGTGGCGTTGAAGGCAGTCGGCGGTGGCTACATTATGTTCATTCTCGGCGTGCTGTTGTCATATTTCCTTATCTTTCCGCTCACATTCAGATTTTTAGGCACGTACCAGGTGAGCGACGAGATTGTCAATTTTATTTCGCTCACGTCGTACATAGGCACGTTACTCACACTCTGCCTGCTTATGGGAATTATGTTTGAACTGCCAATTTTATGTTGGATTCTTGCAAAAATGGGAATCATAAACGCATCATTTCTAAAACAATATCGCCGTCACGCCATAGTTGCAATTTGCGTGCTTGCAGCCGTCATCACCCCCACTGCCGACGCATTCACGCTGTTTGTGGTGGCATTGCCAATTTATTTGCTCTACGAAGTGAGCATTGGGATTGCGAAACGAACGAAAAGAGGATAATTTTCCCAACGATTTGTTTTTATTTTAACTCGCAAACCATAATGTATTCTTCTTCCGTTTCCTTCACTATGGAAAAACCTGCCTTTACATACATATTTGTCGCATAGTTTTCTTTTTGTACCGAAAGCGACACGCTTGCATATCCTTCACGTCGCAAATGCTGTAACATCTGACGGAGTAATTCCGTTCCAATTCCTTTGTTGCGGAATTCCTTGTACAACGAAATTGCAAGCGAAGGGATTCCATCGCCAACGTGGCCGTAATCATTCATAATTCTGCTCCACACAGCTCCGACTATTTTTCCGTCGGTTTCGGCAACCAAACATTTGTCGTCGGGCGACATTCCAAAATCACGAATGTAGATTTGCAATTCCTCACTTTTAATTATTGATTTTGGTGGCGGATTCGTACCTTCGGGAATAAAAATTGCCTCGTACAAAAAATCTTCCAACAAGGGAATCTCATCAGGCCGTATTTCACGAATTAGATAGTTTTTCGAAGGTGTCATAGTCTTGTTTTATACAGCAAAGGTAAGCATTCTGTGAGAAATAAAATTTGTTTTTTCAAAAGATTGCAGCATATAATTCCGTTTATTATTATCTTTGTCAAACGATTAGTGAAAAATATGAAAAAATACATACTTCTACTCCTTTGTACCACAATGTTTTGTACATCTTGTACAAAATTTTTGGATAAGGAACCGACAAATTATGCATCGCAGGAAACGCTTATGGCAACGGCACAAGGTGTAACATCTGCCTTGATTGGTTGCTACAACGACTTTCAAAGTTATTCGTATTACGGAAGAAATTTTGTACTGATTGGCGACGTATATGCCGACAACGCAAAATTGTCAACTATGAACATTGGTAATTTCTCATCATTTTACAATTATAGTGTGACCAACGACGATGCGGATTTGAAAGCTTTTTGGTCAACTGCCTACCGAATCATACGAAATGCCGACAACATAATTGCCGCTTGTCAAGACTCCACCCGTAACGATTTGGACGAAACCATCTATGGCGAGGCATTGGCAATCAGAAGTTTGGCATATTTTGACTTGGTACGAATCTTCGGACAAAAACGCTCTTACGATGACGAAGCAGGCATTCCGATTGCAAACGACACGGTTCCCTACCCTGCCCGTTCCAAAGTTTCTCAAGTTTATACTATGATTATCAAAGACTTGAAGAAAGCAAAGACATTATTAGAACGTGCCGAAGTAACACCGTTCCGTTTCAATAAATATAGCGTGGAAGCATTGTTGGTACTGGTATATAAAACAAACAACAACTTTACCGATGCCATAGCGCAGGCGGAAGAATTGATTGAAGAAGGACCATATTCTCTGTTGACTGCTGAAAATTATATGGACAGCTGGAAACAGGAATCGTCAAGCGAGAGCATTTTCTCTATTGCTATGTCGTCAACCGACAATGCCGGAACAAACAGCATTGGTCATATGCTTTCACCCGACGGATATGGCGGTTTGGTTCCAACCGAAGATTTATTAAAACTCTATTCTGACAATGACATAAGAACACAATTCTTCAATGTCCGTTCCGAAACATTCTTTAACAAATATCCTGGTCGTGACGGAAACCTTGGCGTTGACAATGTGCCAGTCATTCGTCTTTCAGAAATATATTACATTTTGGCTGACTGCTATATGTACAAACTTCTCACGACAGGAGATTCACAATATGAGACAAAAACAATTGATATATTGAATAAAGTAACAAAACGTGTTGATGCAACCGCCATCTTCGAGGGATTATCGATGGATGACTTGCTTTTGAGCATTCACGAAGGATATCGAAAAGAATTTGCGTTTGAAGGAAAACGATTCTTCCAACTAAAACGCTCAATTTACGCATTTGCAATTGAAAGAACTGACTGTAATTCAAACATCTGCAAGGTTGAAAATCCAAGTTATTTATTTGCATTTCCACTTCCTATCGCAGAATTGAATGCGAATCCAAACCTAACACAAAATAAAGGATACTAATGAAATCACATACGCTCATACTCTCGTTCATTGCATTGTTACTCATCGTTTCGTGTTCAAAAAACGAATATCTCGATGCAACAATTGACCAACCGACAGTAGAATTTTCCTCGCTCACGATAAACAAAACCATTTCTTTTAGCGAGAACAGCACGTACAATATCGCCGTTCCCCTACAAATATTTGGTGGCACAAGCGATAAAGCAATCTCCATACAAGCGAAAACAGATTTATCAAGCGACAAATATTCGATAGCGACATCAAAAACACTGAACAACACAGCTCTCGACACCATTTATGTCGGCATCAATACAAATTCGATTCAAAAAGGAAAAACATATACCATAGAATTGAGTTTGTCTTCAAACGACGTTTCAATTTCGGAGAACTACAAAACGTGCTTGATAACGTTTTCGCAAGAAACGTTTATGGACTTCTTTACGGGAACATATTCGTGCAAAGAATCGGCAACAAATTCGGTGTATGAGGTCTTATTTGAGAAACAAGACGATTCAAGCATTAAGAACAACAATTTCTGGGATTTTCCGCTTAACGGGCAATATGTTACATACGAATTTACCCAAGATGACAGTCATTCCGTAAAAATTGCCGATGATACGGAATGGATTGATTTCTTAGGAAACAAATACCTCATTTCAGGTAGTGGAACATACGAGTTGAATGGCAATTTTGTCGTTGCCTACGAAATGAAAGATGCGACCACAAAAAACACCTATCAGACTGGAACTCATACGTTTATAAAGAAATAGCACTGATGCGACTTTATTATGGACATTATTTCCAAAGAA
>JAGCOW010000069.1 GCA_017642535.1 Bacteroidales bacterium
ATACATTGCGTCTCTACATTCTTAATTCTTAATTTTCTTGTATCCTATGCACCTGTCGTATCCCTGTGCATAATCGTAAAAATACACAAAAATTTCGTATTCGTTCTCGGTTTGATAAAAACTGCCGTCAATGCCGATTTCGTCAATTGTTTTGAAATCGGCTGACGCTTTCACATATTTATAATTATAATATCCTTGTTTCAACAATATAGTCGCTTCGTATTGCTGTTTTTCTTCGTTGTAGGTCATCTTGTTTTCATCGGTGAGTTTCCAATTGTTGAAACCGCCAAACACGTACACGTCAAGCGTATCATATAAATTTCGGTGATACTTGAGTGTGAATTTCACTTCGGCATAGTCGGCGCTTGCACCTTCGTAAATACCCGGATTGTTATCGTCCTGGATAAGGAACTTTCCATTAAGGTCGGTGGTTGAAGTGTAGGCGGCATGCCAGTCATTGTCGGGATGGAGAAGCACTGTGTATTTTCCGTCTTTTTTGCCGATAAAGTCAACTGGAGCAGTTGCTATCCGTAGATTTTTGAAGTTAAAATTGTGAAACTCGTTGCCCCCTTGAAAAATAGCGTTTCTATTGTCGTTGAACACCAACGTGCCATCGCCAGAAACATGGTTTGGTTTGATTCCGCTGATTATTTTGTCCCAACGGCCATTTTGTTGATACACAACGAATAAATCCTTGTCAAACGTCGATAAATCAAATCCATGAGGAATGATTTTCATCGTAATCTGTTGCGAATCGTCCATATATTGTACAAGATTTGGGCGAATTACATCTGCTTGGATTTCAACAAGTTGCTCGGTAACAACAAATCGTTTTTGAAAAAGTATGATTTCATCGCTTTCTACATATTCCTCACTGAATTCCTCGCTGTCTTCGTCGTTTTCTCGATTGTAAATTACACCATTATCATAAACCTGCAAAATGTAGTTTCCCGACAGCAGAAACGTGAAATTCGGCACCTGAGCCCCAGAGACAGGAAAAGCTCTATTATAGTTCACATACGGCACGGTCGTGCTGTACGAAGGTTCGGCAGCATCGCCATCAAACAAGAAATCTTCGTCTTTTATCTTTATATATTCCGACTCAACGAGATTGGATTTCCGCCAGTAACGGTCGCAGTGGATAATGCGAAACGAGAGTGAACGAATGTCATCTTCCAAAATGTCAAAATCTAGCTCCAAACCTTTATTTTCGCCAACTAACGGAATAACAGGTGTGCTGAGTGAATCACCCTTTGCAGGTCCGATTGCAATTAACCATGCGGAAATTCTCGTCTTCTCCACTGGCCGAAATCTGACAGATTTTATTTTTGCATATCCAGGATTCACATACTGGTCGTACATTATCTGCGAATAACAGCAAAGTGTTGTGAATAAAGAAGCTACTATGGAAAAAATGAATCGCAAGGATATTATATTTGATAATTTATTATTCACAAAGATATAAAATTCTCCTTTACTCTCATTTTTTCCCAAGAATGTAAAATGGAATTATTTTGGATAATTATAGTTCCAACTTATTCTTCACAGGATTTGCGTATATTGACAAAACGATTTGTTCCAAGTCGTTCTTGCTCTTAGGAATGGCAAGTTCCTTGATACCATTGGTAATATACTCAACAAAACCTTTTTTGTCTTCTTCTGTATATTTATCGGCAAATTTCTTGGTTTTGTAAAGCATGTCGTATGCAATATAATTGTTCTTTTCCAACACGTAAGCGTCATAAATCCGTTGGTCTATGATATGTGCAAGCTGAACAAACTTTTCTGTCTTGTCAAATGAGTCGCAATACTGCAATTCTTCAAGTGTAATAGGTTTGGTTATGGTAAAATTGACGTGTCCTTTGGGTTTCACAATACCACTCCAGATGCTTTGATAATCCTCGTTTTTACCTTTCTTATATGTCGTCAATGCCGAAACATATAATTCAGCCGCCTTGGCAAAGGCACAAGGTTCATATTCGTAAGAAACCGAAACAGGCGTAATATTAAGATGTGAGAGATTTTCAATGAAATTCTCTTCACTACTCATTGCGAACATTTTCAAAACGGCTGCTTCCGTCTTGTCGTCTCCGTCCTTGGTACGTCCGTTGCGTTGGGCAATCCACACAGAACGTTTTTTCTCTGTGATTACATAACGAATATAAGAAGAAACAATAAAGTAGTCACGATACAAATCGCGCAAATTTCCACTTCGGTTGATTCGAAACATACGGTTGATTTTTCCTAAATCAATTGAAATATCGTTTTTCATCAGATTGCTACCAAACGTGATTTCCGTCTGACAATGTCCTGTCTTGAGCAGATAAATGTTCAACAATGCTGCGTCAAGTACAATATCACGGTGGTTCGAGATGAACAAATATGGTTGATTATTCGGAATCTCATCGCCACCAGAACATGTGAAATTCGAAATAGAATTATGGATAATTCGCTCAAGAACCGAGAATGTGATTTGTTCTTGAAATTCTTGGACGGTCTTTATCTTTTTAAATTCCTTTATAACTTCGTCCACCTGCTTGTGAGGTGCCAAATTGTTGACCAGCCACGGAAAATAAAGATCGGAAACGACTCTATCTATCGCGGCAGGAACTTCATCGTCATTGTACGGACGTAAATCTTCAAAATCAGGCATCATGGCTTTACTTTTTTCTATTATCAAAAAATTTAATTGGTTTACGTTTTGCTTCAGGAAAATTTCGTTTGTTTATCTCGTCAATAGGCAAAAATTGAATGTTCGGAGCAATTCTGATTCTCGCTCTAAAACGGTCTTTCAAGTCTTTTATCAATTCATCGTTAGGATTTTTGCAACCAATGAACACTGACACGTCATCCATCCCAATTTCGTTGGTATTTGCTTCAACAAGATAATTTTCAACATATTCCACATTGTCAAGCACGTCGAATATGGCGGCAGGATACAAAGTTGTGCCTTTCACTTTAAGCATTTGGTTCTTGCGACCTTTCAACGGACTGATACGCATGGTAGTTCGACCACAAGAGCAAGGTTCATAATGGAAACAGGCAATGTCACCCGTACGGAAACGAAGCAACGGCATACCTTCCACGCCAAGCGTGCAAACGGTCAATTCTCCATATTCGCCTTCTTTTACAGGATTTCCGTTTTCATCAATTATTTCACAGATAATCAATTCTGGATGATGATGTCCGCCTTTGCCAGCACCACATTCGCAGAATGAAGTACCCATTTCCGTAGAAGCGTATGTGGAATATAACTTAATATCCCATTTTTCTTTGATTCTATTTCCTAACAAGTTAAGGTTGTAGTTTTCATCGCGAAGATTTTCTCCAATGCAAATGGCTTTCTTCACGCTACAATTCTTATAATCTATGCCGTTTTCTTCGGCGAATTTTATGATACGTAATATAAAAGACGGAACGCAGATAATTGCATCTGGTTTCAAGCGCTTAATCGTCTCCCACTGAAGGGCAGGTATGCCATTACCCACGCGGATTACCGAACCTCCCATCATTTTAACGCCTTCGAAATAAGCCAAACCAGCCATAAATCGTTTGTCAAGCGTCGTCATCAATTGATAGATTTCTCCTGGCTTGCCGTCGGCACAAGTGAATGAGATTGCTTCATTGTATGCCAAACGTTTCCAGTCTTTTTCGGTTGCAGCAAACGTAGTCGGCTCGCTCAACGTACCCGAAGTTGACATATAATCAACTACTTTCGACGGTTCAACGCAAAGAAAATCCATATTGTGCGTTTGCAAATCCTCTTTTGTCGTAAACGGAATGTAACGAAGGTCTTCTAATGTTCTTATCTTGGAAATATCAATATGTTCTTTTGTGAACATATTTTGATAGAACGGAGATTTTGCTTGCAAATATTGAAGCAAGTCCTGTAGCTTTTCCTCCTGAAACTTTTTTATCACTTCACGAGGTTCGTATTCTATTGCTGGTTTAAACATATCAGAATAAAATTTGTGCAAATATACCAAAATTTATGTACTCTTAGGGACTTGTTTATAACTGGTAAAAAAAAGTTAGCCCCGAACAGAATACTCAATTCGGGGCTAACATATTAACTAACAGTTTATTATAGACCTAATTCTTTCTTTACTAATGGTGTAATATCAGTTGCCTTGTCAGATGCGATGATAGAACTTCCGGTGCTTGTATCGAAAATGTAAAGGAACCCTTCGCGGTTAGCAACAGTTTTTATTGCATTTTCTGCTTTCGTCATAATTGGTTCCAACAATTCAGTCTGACGTTGATTCAATTGTGCCTCGGCATTTTGCTGATATTGCATAATTCTTGTCTGCATATCTTGCAATTCTTGTTCAAGCAAACTTAAACTTGCTTTGCTTAGCGTATCTTTAGACTGTTGAGCAGCCAAATATTTTTTGTTGAATTCAACAGACATACTTTCTATTATGTCCTTCATCTCATTGTATTCTTTCTCCAAAGTTTTTTGTGCTTCTGCTTTTTCTGGCATAGCGGCAATAAGTTCTTCAAAGTTGATATGACCAAACTTTTGAGCTTGTGAGTTGAATGAAACGCCGCAAACAAGCAAAACGGCAAGGGTAATTTTTGTTATTGTTTTCATATTTCAATTTTTTAAACGTTGCAAAGATACATTTTTATTTGTCTATTAAATCACAAAAACAATCCTTTTTTTGTACATAAAACGTGCCAACTTCCTATTTCGTCTGTATGATTTTGAAAAAAAAAGAAAAAAATCATCGTAGAATTTGTAGAGAATAAAAAAAAGACTACTTTTGCATCGTCTTTTTTGAAAGATGGATTGATTCAGTAGCTCAGCAGGTAGAGCACATCCCTTTTAAGGATGGGGTCATGGGTTCGAGCCCCATCTGGATCACGAAAACCACGCAAACAGCGTGGTTTTTTATTTTCTTACAATAAATCTTGCAGATTTTAAACTTCCAGATTTCGTTTTCACTACCGCAACATACATTCCATCAGGAAGGTTTTGTACTGAAATTTCATTGTTTTGCGTATGCACAACACGTGCTCCGTTCATATCATACACAAAAACATGTTGTATTTCTTCCTCACAACGTATCGTCACTTTTTCATTCGCAACCGAAGGATACAGTGTAAGTTGTCGCATCATCATTGGCGCTACAATTGCCGTAGATTCTCGTTCTCCCAACACTGGTCGCATCATCAACGCCCCCGACTGAACTGATTTTTCCCATGCAAATCCTAAATTATAGTACAAACGATTACTCAGATTGGTATTCAAATCAATACCGACATTAAGTAAAACGTCATTCGGCTGTTCCCAACCAATGAAAAATGATTTTTCCACGACAAGATTTTCCTCTCCCGAAAGAATTCCTTCTTTCTCAATTTCATAATCAACAAAAGCAAATATGCCATCGGCGTATTTTACACGCTCACTTGATGCTTTATACAACAATTCTCCTGGTTCGCCATTGTCAGCTTTTGCCCACACACACAAGTTAAACGTGGTGTTTGCCGACAACATTGTGGGATTGAAATACATAGAAATTGCTCGCAGCGTATCGGGTTGTAACATATCATATTTATATGCAACTCGACCCATTGGTGCGTCACGCAAACCATAACCAGCTTCGGGCGTGCCATCATCGTAGGCATAATAATCGTCCAAAATAAGTTTTGCACGACAAGTGTCGTTCCATCTATATTGCGAATACAAAGGATTTGTGTTATCGGTAAAATAATATAAAAAATCGTACTCACCTGAAGTATAGTGAGCCGTATCTTCTGCTATAAAATCATAGAAATCAACATCAAAATCTGTTAGAATATCTCGCTCCGAAGCCGTCATTTTCGCAGGCAAATCGGTTTCATATGTGGTGAATTTCACCTCATCGCCCGTATGATTTTTCTTCACTGCCAAATTGAACTTCAATTTTCTATCTTCCGTATCAAAATTGGCAAACTTCGCAGGTATCGTCAACCGAAAGTCATTGATTGAAACTTTTGAAAAATGTGACATTGGCAATGCCTTGTAACGCGTGTATAATGGCGTTATCTCAGATACAAACGCTACATCTTGCACATTTTTTTGTTGTATGCTTCGGTTGGCATTCAGCCACACCATATCCAAATGCCAAAAATCCTCATTCCTTGCGTGACTGGCGTCTTTGCTCAAACTCGTATAATTCTTGAATCGAAAACGAAATCCTTTTACCAAATACGATTTTTTCTCTATTGGCAAATACACTGACACAAATTCATCGTTGGTAAGTTTACTTGTTGACCATACCCAATCCCACGACGGATTACATTCTCCCAATGTTTCCGTTGTCGAATATGACCACGTTGGATTGCCGTCTGTCATTCGGGCATACACAATATCATTGCCTAATTTCTCATTCAAATCAACGCTATCAACCAAGACGGTATCTTTCGAATATAGATAGGCATAAGCACGTGTAAGTGCTGCCACACCTAATTTTTCACACGGAATGACCGTATGTTGGAACGGCATGATTTGTATGTCGGTCAACATAAAATCATTCAATTTTTCATCGTGTAATACAACCGACAAGGTATCAATCAGCAAAAAATAACCATCAAGCAAAATGATAGAATCCGTTGCATTATACAATTCAACACCAGAAGCGGAGATTTCATTTATAAAAAGTCCCGTCGTATCGTACGGAGCATAAAATTCCAGCACCAAACTATCAGTTGATTCAGGATTATCGACCACTCCACCCGATTGATAGTAAAAACTTAACGCAAGGGAATCTGCGACTGAATAGTCTTTAATAATATGTTCAAACGAATCAGAACCTTCGTACGGAATGCCTGATTTATCGAACAATTGAATTTGATTAACGACATAAGAATCTCCATTCTTTATATATAACGTATCGCCAACAGAATATGGAATACCTTGTGTTACAGGAACATAATCTCCAATTTCGTCGTTATACAAATAATAATTTTCATCTAACAAGACTAATTTAGAGCCATCATTTCTATACAACTTATCACTTGCATAAACGTTTTCGTAGGTTTTCAGATTTATCGGCAACGATGTAAGCACGTCGGATATTACAGCCGTTGTCGAAACATTGGAATGTAACTTACCCTGGCTGTCCATTGCATCGAATGTGGCAACACCAATGGTTACATAATTTTTGGCAAATGAAGAATTAACATACACGTCGCTTTTTTCCCAAAGATTTGCAATGGGAGCACGAGAAGAATATGCAAAATCGTCAAAAAAAGGCAATGTCTTCAATGAAGTTGTAAGCCGACTATCGGATTTTAACACAGAAATGTTCTTCGTCGCACAATATTCCAACACTTCGCTTTGTGCAAACAGAATCTGCCCCGAAAAAATCAGTACGACAATACACGTAACCAGCTTTTGAAACCTCTTTCTATTCTTCATTTAAATCAGAGCTAATTGCGTCGTATATAGGATCAAGTCCGAACCAAACATCAATTGTTTCACCAGCAGTCATTTTTCCACCTTCCACATAGACTGGCGATTGCCGTTGAATACGAGCATTCAACGTATCATCTTTCGTCTTCACATCGCTTGAGAAGATTGCATTCACATTCATTCCACGTGCCATCAGCGAATCTTGTACAACACGCCACGAAAGCCCCACCAACGAAGGAATTGAAACTACGACGTCGTTTCCACCCTTGCCAACCAACAAATCAATAGCAGAGCCCTTCGGTATTTTCACTCCTGCCTCTACATTCTTCAACTGATAGCGTTGTTCAAACACATAATTGTTGGCAAAATCTGGTTTGTATTCCAATACACCAATTCGAAGACCTTTGTTTTCCAATATCTGCGTGGCTTGGCGCAATGACATATTTGTAACATTTGGCATAACAACCATCACTGGCGTGAGGGAATTCATAGAAAGATAAATTGTACGTCCACGCTTCACTCGTGAACCTGCCGTTGGATAATGGTCAACAATGGCTCCGGGAGCAACGTCGTCAACACTCAAAGTATCGTTCACCTTTACTAACAAATTTTCTTTCGAAGCTAAAATTTGTGCCGCTTCAAAATCCAAATTCTTAAAATCGGGAACTTCAACCTCCTCACCATGAGCAGTATAGGAATTCAGCCAAACGGTAAACGCAACAAAAGCACCAATAAACAAGACAATAATTGCCCCAATATTGATAAATAGAATTTTATGTTTCTTTATGTCCATAACAATAGAATAAACGTATGAACAAAAATAAAATTATAAATGGAAACTAAAAAATAAAAAGAGAAGAAAAAAAAGCGGGTAACCAGAGAAGAAGAAATTAACTAAAAACTACCTTACATTAACCTCAAACACCACATAACCAATCATGAAAAAGCCGCAACACCATGAAAAAAAGAGAAGACCTGGCTACCCGTTTATCGTGATTATGTATAAATCTCAATGTACTAACCCAATTTTTGACATACGTTTGTCGCTCATTGGTTTTACAAAAGTACATCTTTTTTTATAAAACCAAAATTATTTTAAATAAAAAGTGTAAAAAATACAATTAGAGATATTTAACTTATTGAAAATCAGAGAAATATTTTTCCATAAAAATCTCGATTTTTTGTAAAGGAGACGCTAAAACGAGGGGATTTTCTACTCCTATTCGGGCTAACTCTTCATGTATAATATTTTGAAAAACAACTGAAATTGATCCTACAAACGAAATCCTTTTTGCAGAATACATTTGAGCGATTGGTTTTGCATACACATTCGCAAATTCCTTATATGCATCGTGTAGCATTTTCTGTATTTCATCATCATCAAGATTATCGCTCAAAAAAGGTACAAAACTTGCCAAATATGCATTGGGACGTGATTGTTTATACACCTTGTCGAGCAATTCTGACAGTTGCAAATGATATTTTTGCTGGAATTTATCGATAAGTGGCTGCGAAAATCTTTTTTCAAAAACAGCTTGTATCAATTTTCTTCCTAACACAGCCCCACTTCCCGCATCGCCAAAGATGTAACCCAACGACGGCATTGGCGTTTCCAATTTTTTCCCGTCCCAATAACCGATATTCATTCCCGTACCCAAAATCGCAACAATGCCTTGTTCCCGACCATAGCACGCAATCGCAGCACCCACCAAATCGGAATCAACCGTTATATTTGCATTAGGAAACATTAACTGCAGCATATTTTTTATAATCATTTGCGATTCTTCACGACCACACCCCGAACCATAAAAATAAATAGCTGTAATCTCCGCTGAAGAAACGTTTTTAGGGAAATTATCTTGAATTTCGGATTTCACCTGTTCTTCCGTCACAAAATATGGATTCATTCCAATTGTGTCAAAATGAATACTTCGTGTTTCGTCAAAACACGCCCAGTTTGTTTTCGTAGAACCACTATCAGCAACGAGAATCATATTACATCAAAGATAAAACAGTCTTAAACATTCCAATTTGATTGGTAAACTTTGCAAACAACGCCGCGTCAAAATCGTCTTGATATCGAGATTGAAACAGCTCAAAATCCTCCCTTGAACCAAATCGGATTTGCAAGGCAAACGTATTGTCGGCTCCCTGTTGCACCGCCACGGAATACAAATTGGCGTTTCTTACCACCGGACAAGCATTCAACAATGGTATATATTCTTTTTTGAGCCAATCTATCGCCATTGCCTCATCGGCAAACGACATTGTTACATTTATTACAATCATAATCGCATATTTTGATTTGCCAAACTATAATACAAAAATATAAAGGGTATCATAACCGTTTCGCTCACCACCGTCAATACCGACGAAAGTAAGATATTCGCCATACTATTGTCACTTGGTATCAGTCCGCCCAATATCATTGAAAGAATAACGATGGCAAAATAGCACAGAAAAACGACACCGAAACTTTGTCGCCAATTCGTCTTACATAAATTTATACATCGTGAAAAACTTGCGAAACAACTTTTGGTGATAAAAACATCATACACTAAAAGCGACATTGGCGGCAGAAAGATAAGCCCCGGAATGATAAATAGCATAAAGCCAAACGAAACAGAAACTGTCATAACGATTGTTGCCAATAATGCAACCAAGCCATATTGAGAAATGAACGGGAGAAACGAGTCAATACCAAACCGTTCTTTTGACAAAACATACAGTTGCTCATTTGACATATATTTTATAACATATGCACACGACACAAACATTCCCATAAACTTTGCGACAAAGGAACTGAGCACTGCTAAAAGTATATTTTTGACAGAAGAACCATCTACAACGAATTCGTTTTGCATATCTGTCCCATCCATTGTCGCTAATGCAAACACCTCATTGAGTTGTTGCGAGAAAAGGTACGCACCAAAGAAAGCAAATGGCAACACAAACACGCCCAGAACCAAACAATACGGACGCCATTCCACCTTCATAAAACGCCAATAATCAGAAAAAATCTCCGATGTCGTGCGAATTTTATTGAACTCTATATTTTGTGAATACTCCATCGTTTTTTGTTGTCAAAGATATGATTTAATTACAAATCAAAAACACAAACATTGTTTTTCGTCTCATTTTTGACCTATTCTTGTTTGAAACAAGAAAAAAGACGTATCTTTGAAAAAAAATGGAAGTTATGGATTCAAAAGTATATATTTTTTTAGCTGACGGATTTGAAGAATTAGAAGCATTAGCCCCTCTTGACATTTTAAGACGTGCCGGACTTGACGTTGAATTGGTTTCTATCTCCGACGAGATTGAAGTTGTAGGCTCACACGGATTACGTGTGTTGTGCGACTCGACCATAGACTTAATTTCGCCAGAAAATGCAGAACTATTGATTCTGCCTGGTGGTATGCCTGGTTCCGACAACTTAGCTGCTTCGGAAGAATTGGCTGAGATTCTTCTAAAACACAATAAAGAAGGAAAACGATTGGCTGCAATATGTGCCGCACCATACGTTCTTGGCGAATTGCACATTTTGGAAGGCAAACAGGCGACCTGCTATCCCGGTTACGAAGACAAACTACTTGGTGCAGAATTCCTCAACCAATCGGTTGTCGTCTCGCAGAATGTAATCACAGGAAATGGAGCCGGTGCTGCAGTGAAATTTGCTTTCAAAATCGTTGCCGAACTCAAAGGACAACGTTTAGCTGATTTCCTTGCGGAGAAAATGATGAACGATAAGTTTGAATAACACTGTGGCTTTTCACTTTCAAATCGCGCTCACAGAATTGTCTATTTTATATTCTATAAAATCTATAATCTCTGCTCTATTGAGAGTATAATTCTATTTTTGTATAAAACAACAAAGTAAAACGTATGGAAAACTTTAATTTTTATAGTCCAACTGAATTTGTATTTGGACAAAATCGCGAAAACGAAGCTGGCTTTTACGTAAAAAAATATGGTGGAACAAAAGTCCTCCTTCACTATGGTGCTTCTTCCGCAAAAAAATCGGGATTGTTAGACAGAGTTATACAATCTCTAACAAAAGAGAACATTTCCTTCGTGGAATTAGGTGGCGTTCAACCAAATCCACACGATTCATTGGTATATAAAGGCATAGAACTTTGCAGAAAAGAAAATGTTGATTTTATTTTAGCAATTGGAGGCGGTTCAAGTATTGATTCTGCCAAGGCAATTGCCATAGGTGTCCCATACGATGGTGATTTCTGGGATTTTTATAGCGGAAAGTCTCCCAAGAAAGCTCTCCCCATAGGAACAATTCTAACCATTGCCGCTGCTGGTAGCGAGGGTTCTGGTGATTCTGTCATCACAAAAGAAGATGGTATGCTAAAACGAGGAACTGGTGGTGATTGTCTTCGTCCGAAGTTCTCAATCTTAAATCCTCAACTTACGTGTACGTTGCCAGCATATCAAACAGCTTGTGGTGCAACCGATATCATGGCTCACATTTTTGAGCGCTATTTTACTAACACTCCCGAAGTTGAAGTTACCGACCGTCTTTGCGAAGGATTATTGATGACAATGATTAAGGAAACGCCACGTGTAATTGTCGACCCAAATAATTATCAAGCACGAGCAAACATAATGTGGGCGGGAATGGTTGCACACAATAACATTGTCGGCGTTGGTCGCGAACAAGACTGGAACAGTCACGGCATTGAACATGAACTATCTGCCTTATACGACTGTGCTCACGGAGCAGGTCTGGCGGTTATTATGCCAGCGTGGATGGAATTTGTCATGCACCACGATGTTATGCGTTTTGCCCAAGTTGCTACACGAGTATGGGGATGCAAAATGAATTTCGCTAATCCCGAAGTAACGGCAAAAGAAGGCATTGTCCGTTTTCGTCAATTCTTGAAAAGCATAGGAATGCCTATCAATTTTGCCGAATTAGGAGCAAAAGAATCCGACATTCCTCAATTGGTAAAGACCTTTGGCATTGGCGACGGCACAACTGGCGGATTTGTTCACCTTTCGGCAAAAGACATTCAAAGCATTTACGAAATTGCGGCAAAAGCAACTTTATAAATCAAGAATTATAAGTTAGAATTTGATTAGGGTTGGATTTTGATTTTTATCAAAATCTAACGCCTAATGAAAGTCCCACACAAGGATCTATCTTCTTGTAATCATAGGGAGATTGTACCGAAAAATCAAGCGAGCCGAACAATACTGAACCCATATAGACTTTCATTTTTGCTCCTGCTTCAATAACAGGACTGATGTTATCTTGTGAGAATTCCATCATCAATGGATTTATATACGGAGCAATCGCAACGTCGTCGTTCAGCCACACATTATACGTAATACCCTCAGGAATAAGACATAGAAACAACCCTATCACACCTAAATCGCTGTCTTGCGACAACCATGCAGCTGCAAGTATGGCCGTAAACGCACTTATAGGACACTGAAACACGAAATTACCGTTCTCATTTCGACCAAAACGTAAACTATAATTCAACCCCACAACACCACTCTTCGGTTGCCATTCAAACATTGCTCCTGCATTATAAGCATAATCAGAACGAATATCTCTACTATACTTTCCGTAACCAGACAACTCAAACATACTTTGAGAAAATCCAACTATAGGAAGAAAAACAATGAATATGAATAAAAACCGTTTCATAACGTCAAAACTATAAAATAAAATAATACAAAAGAATACTTACACGTATTTTGTATCTTCCTTAACAAATGTCATACCAAAAACGATATGCCATTTATAATTTAATTCTTTCGACTCTTAACATAGCGTATTCCCACAAAAACCAATACCATGCAAACAATAATGAGAATCGCATAGCCAAGTTCGTGGCTATATTTATTAATCAAATCTTGCTGACCATGAGCAAAATACCCCAATGCAGCCAAAACAGCATTCCAAATGCCCGCTCCCAATGCCGTATAAGCAACAAAAGTAGGAAGCTTCATCCTTGACAAACCCGCCGGAATAGATATCAACTGACGAACAGCAGGAATCAATCGGCCAATGAATGTGGAAACCTTACCATATTCATTGAAATACGATTCTGCTTTTTGTACTTTTTCGCCGCTCAAAAGGAGAAGATGCCCTAATTTGCTGTCTGCAAACTTGTATATAATCGGTCGTCCGAGCCATAATGACAGGAAATAGTTAATTAACGCACCAAGTAACGATCCAAGCGTTCCGAACAACACAATGAGAATAATATTCATATCGTTATCGTCGTTGCACGCAACGTATGCAGCAGGTGGAATCACAATTTCCGACGGAAACGGTATAAACGAACTTTCTATGGTCATCAACGTGGCAACAGTCACGTAGTTCATATTTTGACTGTACCAGTTCTCCACTTTAGTAAACAACGAAGTATTCTCCGTTGCCGTTGTGTCAACCTCTGCAAGACATTGTAAGCCAATACATAAACTCAATATTATAGTACAAAAACGCTTCATCTATTTTTTCAAAAAAATAGAGACGCACCTATGCACGCCTCTATATCAAACAATTCTAAATTATTTTCTCTTTACTTATACTATCCACCGAAGTTATCGAAGCGAATCATGCTGCTTTCAACGCCGAGGCTGTCAAGTAAGTCAAGCACTGTCTTCGCCATCATTGGAGGTCCACACAAGTAGTATTCGATATCTTCAGGTGCTTCGTGTTGTTTCAGATAGGTGTCACCCATAACTGGAGCAATAAAGCCCGGAGTATATTTAACGCCAAGTGCGTCTGCCTTCGGATCTGGACGGTCAAGAGCCAAATGGAAGTGGAAGTTTGGATATTCTTTTTCCAATTCCAAGAAATCTTCCATAAAGAATACCTCGTCGATACCGCGTGCGCCATAGAAATAATGCATTTCACGGTCACGAGTATGCAACGTTTTAAGCATGTGCATAATCTGAGCACGCAACGGAGCCATACCGGCACCACCACCAACCCAAATCATTTCGCGCTTGCTGTCGAATACAGGATGAAAATCTCCATAAGGACCACTCATCATAACCTTATCACCTGGTTTCAAAGAGAAAATGTACGTAGAAGCAATACCACAAGGTACATCCATAAAGCCAGGACCTTGATCTTTCGGTTTAAACGGAGGCGTTGCAATACGAACTGTCAACGTAATGATATCACCTTCGTCAGGATAGTTTGCCATAGAATATGCACGAACAGTAGGTTCTGTATTCTTTTGGTGCAAACCGAACAATCCGAATTTTTCCCAAACAGGAACATACAAATCGCCTATCAAACTTCTATCGAAATCAGCATAGTTGATATCATATTCTGGAATCTTGATTTGAGCATACGAACCAGGAAGGAAATCCATGTGTTCGCCAGCTGGCAATTTAACCTTGAATTCCTTGATAAACGAAGCCACGTTCTTGTTAGAAATAACTTCACATTCCCATTCTTTGATACCAAGAACTGATTCTGGAATTTTGATGTGCAAGTCATTCTTAACCTTTACCTGACATGCCAAACGCCAATGGTCGTTTTGTTCCTTACGAGAGAAGAATCCCTTTTCTGTTGGAAGTATGTCGCCACCACCTTCGGTTACACGCAAACGGCACATACCGCAAGCGCCACCACCACCACAGGCAGAAGGTAACAAGATATTCTGTCCTTGTAACGTACTCAACAAAGAACTACCAGGATTTACCTCCATTGGTTCTTTATCGTTAATAAACAATTGAACTTTTCCCGATGGCAACAATTTTGCTTTTGCCAACAATAGAAGAGCAACTAACAATATTATTATTAGCAGGAAGACAATTACACTTGCCCCAATTATTAAACCTGCCGATGCATCTAAAATTATCATTGTATGTTCAATTTTAATTATTACAATTTAATACCCATAAAACTCATAAATGCTACACCCATCAAACCTGTAACGATGAATGTAATACCTACGCCCTTCAATGCTGGTGGCACGTGAGAATATTTGATTTTCTCGTTGATAGCCGCAATACCGACAATGGCAAGGAACCAACCAATACCAGAACCAAATCCAAATACCGTTGCTTCGCCAAGTGTTTCATAACCTCTTTGTTGCATAAACAAAGAACCACCAAGGATAGCACAGTTTACAGCAATCAATGGCAAGAAAATACCAAGCGAAGAATACAACGCCGGAGCAAATTTCTCTACCACCATTTCAACCAACTGCACAAACGAGGCAATTACCGCAATAAAGATGATGAAACTCAAGAAACTCAAGTCAACGTCAGCAAAACTCTCACCCAACCATGACAAAGCTCCAGGTTTCAACACATATTTATCCAACATATAATCAATTGGAACTGTAACTGTCAATACGAACGTTACTGCCAAACCAAGACCAGCTGCAGTACTTACATTTTTAGAAACAGCGATGAATGAACACATTCCCAAGAAGAATGCGAACACCATGTTGTCTATAAAAATTGATTTAACGAATAAGTTTATCAAATCCATAATCGTAATCTTTTAAATTCTTTACTTAATTAAATCTTTATTACGTGTACGTTGAATCCAGATAATCACAGCAACGATAATCAATGCCATTGGAGGCATCAAGAAGAAACCGTTGTTCTCATATCCACATTCGTATAATCCCTGAGGAATTATTTGTAATTCACCTATACCTGGCAATGTGATTGTTCCTGCACCGAAAAGTTCACGAACAACAGCTATGATAATCAAAATCATACCATAACCCAAACCGTTGCCAAGACCATCAAGCAATGAAGGCCAAGGTTTGTTACCCAAACCGAAGGCTTCCATACGTCCCATCACAATACAGTTCGTAATAATCAAACCTACATACACCGAAAGTTGCTTGCTCACGCTATACGAGAATGCTTTCAAAATCTGGTCAACCAAAATAACCAACGTTGCAACAACCAACAACTGAACAATAATACGGATTCGGTTAGGGATGGTGTTTCTCAACAAAGAGATTGCCATATTAGCCACACCCACAACTATTGTAACCGCCAACGCCATCACAATAGCAGACTCAACTTTTGCCGTTACTGCCAATGCAGAACAGATACCCAACACCTGAACAGTGATAGGGTTCGACGAGCTCAATGGCCCAGTTAGTAATTTTAAATTGTTTTTAGAAAACAATGATTCTTTTTCTTCTGCCATTGTATTGTTAATTTAAAGGTTGAACATTATTTGTTGAATCTGCAACAGGTGCAGGTTCTTCCGACACTGCCACCGGTGCAGCACCACCAGCAACCGATTGGAAATATGCGGTATAACCGCCCAAACAATCCGACAACATTGCAGTTACACCATCACAAGTCTTGGTAGAACCTGAGATTGCGTCAACTTCGTTGTAATCGTTTGTTGCACCACCTTTCACAATCTTTACCGAAGTAAACTCACCATCTTTGAAGATGTGTTTTCCTTCGAATTGACTGCGGAATTTTTCTTTCACGATTTCAGCACCAAGACCGGCAGTCTCACTCTCGTGGTCGAATACCGTTCCTTGTACCGTGTTACAGTCACTTTTGCTGATTGAAATAAAGCCCCAGATTTTACCCCACAAACCATTACCGTTCAAAGGAATCACATAAAATGACTCTCCGTCGGATTCTATTTCATATACAGGAAGATTTTCACCATCGTTCTTCAAATTGAACATATCAGTCTGACTAATAGATTCAGCAGTAACGACTTCGGTCGTACCAGTTTTCACAAAGAAAAAGTCCTTCAAATGAGAATTGAACTGTTCCTCTGCCTCACTTGCCTCAGTATTGATTTTAACAGCAGAAAGAATGTTCTGCATTTTTTCAATTCTGATATTCGCTTGTTGTGCATCTTTCAATGAATATGCAGCAACCGATAGTAACGTTGCAATGATAACAACGATTGCTACCGAATATATAAAGATATAAGAGTTACTTTTTTCCATATTCGTATCAAATTAAGCGTTAGTAACTTTTGCTCGTTTCAATCGTTTCTTGATATTTGCCTGAACAACCAAATGGTCGATAAGAGGAGCAAACACGTTCATCAACAAGATTGCAAGCATCATTCCTTCCGGATATGCAGGATTGAAACAACGAATCATAATTGCGAACACACCGATTAAAAATCCATAAATCCATTTTCCTATATTCGTCTGTGCAGCAGTTACAGGGTCAGTTGCCATAAATACGGCACCGAAAGCGAAACCGCCAATCAACAATTGTTGGAATGCAGGGAAATTCATCACCATATTTCCTTCTGGAGCAATGGCATTCATTACCAATCCCATCAAGAAACCGCCTGCAAATACCGAAAGCATAATTCTGTAACTTGCAATTCCTGTAAACAACAAGATTACTGCACCAATCAAAATTGCTATCACCGACGTTTCTCCGACGCAACCGGCGTAGTTTCCGACGAACAAGTCACAAACCGACAATTGATTCATGCCAACGCCGTGAATTGCTTCGGGAGCGACACCTGCATTCAACTGTCCTAAGATTGTCTCACCAGAGAAACCATCTACCGTTGCCACATCTGACGTGTGAACCCACACAGAAGAACCCGACATATTACCTGGATATGCAAAGAACAAGAATGCACGAGCCAAAAGTGCTGGGTTTACAATGTTCATACCCGTTCCGCCAAATGCCTCTTTACCAATAATTACTGCAAACGCAACTGCTATTGCAAGTTCCCAAAGAGGAATATCAACAGGAACAATCATAGGAATAATCAAACCCGAAACAAGGTAACCTTCACTGATTTCATGTCCGCGAATGTAGCAGAACATAAACTCAATGCCAAGTCCCACAACATACGAAACAATAATTAAAGGTAACACTTTAAGGAATCCGTATCCAAGAGCTTCCCACATCGTGAAATTTTCACCAATCGAGGTGTAGTACAATGAACCAACATTATACATACCATATAATAATGTAGGAACCAATGCAAAGATTACAAGAATCAATGCACGTTTCAAATCTATCGCATCGCGTACGTGACTACCTTTCAACGTCACATTTCCAGGGACATGCAAGAATGTCTCGAAACTTTCGTAGATAGGAAGCCATTTTTCATACTTACCACCCTTTTCAAAATTAGGCTTGGTTTTCTGTATCCAATTTTCTACCGCTTTCATATCCTAATTAATTAAATTCTTTTCTAATAGTATCAAGTCCCTGACGAAGAATTGACTGAATTTCAATCTTCGAAGGACACACAAATTCACAAAGAGCAAAATCTTCAGGTACAACTTCGTAAATACCAAGTTGCTCCATCTTGTCGATGTCTTCCGTGATGATTGCCTTCAACAATTGCATTGGATAAATATCCATCGGCAACACTTGTTCGTAAATGCCCGTAAACACAAATGCTCTCGCACCACCATTATAATTGGTATTTAAAACAAATTTCTTGTTTGGCTGCAACCAAGAGAAGAAAGCTCTACTAAAACTATATTTTCCGAAACCAGGAGCCAACCAACCCATAAATGTAGGTTTGTTACCTTCCTCGATCACTGTAACTTGTGAATCATAGAAACTAATATAGTCGTCTTTTCCAAGTTTTGTTCCGGTAAGCACATTACCGCTGATAACGCGCATATCGTCACTCAACGATTCAGCAGCCAAGAACGACTTGATGCTCGCACCAAGAATAGTCTTGTAGTAGCGAGGATTCTTCACTTGACCTGTCAATGCGACCACAACACGTGCATCGAAAATTCCTTTTGAGAACAAACGACCAATAATGATAACGTCTTGCGGATTAACTACCCACACAACTTCGCCCTTATTTATCGGGTCTATATGGTGAATTTGAACGCCAACATTTCCTGCAGGATGAGGACCTTGGAAGAAATTCTGTTCAACACCCGTAACTTGAGTGAACGTTGTTTTTGCACGTTCTTCCTTGTAGATATTCAAATTTACGGCACCATCAGTCAGCTTTTTCAACGCATTAATACCAACTTGAAAATCCGCAGCCGATTCTTCCAAGGCAAACGTATAATCAGGAGCCAATGGAGCTGAATCAAACGCCGAAATATGGATCGACTTCGGTTTGTCGTTCGGATTGGCAATCACGTCGTAAGGACGTTGCTTCACAAACGGCCAAACGCCCGCATTCAACATCGCAGCAATTACTTGCTCTCTCGACATTGAATCCAAACTTCCGTTTTCAAATTTTTTGTACTCGATTTCTGCGTCAGGTTTTACGACCACGTTCAACAACGCACGTCTTTCACCACGATTTACAGCAGCAACAACGCCACTCACTGGCGAAACGAACTGAATTTCAGGATGAAACTTGTCGATGAATAACGGATCTCCGGCTAAAACCTTATCGCCTTCTTTTACGACCATCTTAGCTGTCATACCAACAAAGTCGGTCGGTTTTAATGCCACTGTTTCTGGCATTGGATTTTGAAAAAAGATATGCTCGGCAGCACCTTGCATCTTTATATCAAACCCCTTTCTTAATTTGATAGTTTTTGACATCTGTATAAATTCTATAGAAACGTCGCAAATTTAACCATTTTTATAAAACAAAACGCACCATTCTTCCGTTTTTTCAAAAAAATACAAACACCTATAGAATTTTCTTGATGTACAGCCCTACCCGCCCCGTCTTTCCGACCGAAGGGAGAAATCTGCCACAACCACCTGATTGCACAAAAAAGGCTGCCACAATGTGACAGCCCTACGATTTTTTATCACGGAATTATGTAAACGTACCGTGTTTCTTCATTTTTCGTGATGGTTGTTAGTAGAGACGGTGTGCACACCGTCTCTACAGAATCCTCACCATCGTTATTGCACCGAAACCTTTACCGTTTCGCCTTCTACCACCACAAAATACACCCCTGATTTCAGGTTTTGGTTTGCGATTTTCTTGCCAGAAATTGTTACCACAAATGTTGGTGCTTCGCCGTTATTGAAGATTCTCCTTGTTATTTCAAGAAATAGCCCTATTTTTGTAGTGAAATAAAAACTACAAGTGAAATACGCCGAATTAAACCATATAACTATGGAAGAAGGGAATTGCAACAACTTAAGTTATAAGGAAGTAATCCTACGGATTATTGAAGACATACGCCGTGATGGTTTTTCTAAAGAATTACCATTTTCAATTGGTAAAGTGGAAACTCGTATGAGCATATTTGCAAAAGAGAACAACATTGAACTTGCAAGCGATGAGATTTATATGTCCTCAAAACAGATTGCACACTCTATGCGTGATAGTAAAGCATCCAAAGGATTAGTGGTTTCGGACGAAGAGTTGGCTGGTTTTCCCCTAAATAGGACACAAATGGATTTGTTCTACGACGGCGAATGCTTTATATATACTGACTACAAATCAAAATTTGTCTTACACCCTAATTATGAGATGAAGATAGACAGAAACAAAGTTCGAAAAGTGAACTTTATCACAACAAGTAGCGTGAGCGATGGTGAAGAATTTAAGATGCAGAAGTATCAAAAAATTTGAAAAGGGCGAGTGGCAAGGTCGAATTGCTCATCATCTCTTCATAAATGAAGCCATGCCACCGTTCCGCACATCGTGGCTCTACTCGAACCCTTTTCAATCCGCCAAAGCGGAAGTAACTATTAATTACTTTTGCAAATATACAACAATAAATTTGATTTGTCAATATTGAAAAATCTACAGTATTCCTAACAGCGATTACGCATAAAAAAGCCCTACCCGCCCCGTCATTCCGACCGAAGGGAGGAATCTGCCACAACCACCTGATTGCACAAAAAAAAGCTGCCACAATGTGACAGCCCTACATAAACATCACGGTTTCGTGTTGTTGAGGCGCAAATGTGCGTCTCTACAGAATCCTTATGGCAAAACGAAAATCTGTTGTTTCGGATTAGGCGATTGCCATGTCTTTTTAATATCTATTTCGTGAAATTTTATTCCTGCAGCCTTATATCTACTATATGGATCACTCTGGTTTGGCATATAGTTACTTAATTTTCTGCCGTTACTACATTTCGTTTGATCTAACTTCTTTGCTTCAGATTTTGTTATCCAACAGACCTTAAAATGTTTTTCTAACAATGCTCTTAATTTTGACGCTAAATTTGGATCTTTTATATTATTATAAATACAATCGAAACACATATCAGCTAAATACGAAATGGGGGTCATGTGTTCTTGATTAGGACAAATTCCATGAGAACGACGCCAATTGTAATTTTTTAAATTTTCTGTGGTTATTCCTGGGGTTCTTAGTACTCCATCTGATATACAATCACATTCTTCAGGAGTTTTATCTATTCGAGCACACGACCCCATAAGATAGCGAAATACAACCGCTTTAAAAACACCAATAGTTTCTTTTACCTGCGTTTTTGAAAGTTTTTTCTTAATATATATTTCTATCAAGACCTTACCTACTTCCAACAAAACCTTGATTATTAGATCTATTGTTGCAATTCCTGCTTTATTCATCTCTTTTACTTTTTTAATTCAACATTCATTTTATTTAACATATTGTACTAAACGGACACAAAACCCATAGTGGGTGTTATAATTTCCCACGCTGCCGTTGTTAGCGAGCGTCAACTGACATCCGTTTTTATACAAACCTGTACTGCCCATCCAATAGTAACCGTACTGATCCACAGCGAACACCTCTTTACCGCTTGAGCCACCGCGATTGCCTTCATAAGGAAGAAACACGGCACCATACGACTGCATTACCGCCCACTCATCCTGAGAATACACATTCGTTGACAAATTGTTCGGATTGCACGTGAACGTTACCGACGAAGGAGTTTCCCAACCGTCGGGCAAAAGTATCAGTCCAGGTATGTTATTTACAGTGCCTTTTCCTTTAAGACTGCTTGCATTTGTTCTTGTTTTCAGCAAGTATTCCATCTCGTCTGCGGTAGGTGTCCTCCACAAGCCCTTTTGGTTCCCTCCGTTGGATATGGCGTTGTAAACACCCCAATCATAGTTTGTTCCTGCTATGTTAGTATAGCTGCTACTGTAGTAGTCAAGATCGTCTGTACTCGTCATATACGGATATTTATTATTGTAGCCGCTTGTTCCAAAACCAAATAAATCAATCCATCCGCTATATGTTGACGAGATTTTGCTATTGTCACATTTTGTGCCGTTTTCATAGACCGTTCCCTTAGTATCGTCCCCCACAATGTCCCACTGGTGTTCGGCAAAACGCCACGTTTTTGTGCTTGCTTGGTATTGCAAATTGCCTTGCGAGAAATACACTTTCTTGGTTGCCGAAACGGAAAAGGCCTTTTGTATGGCACCATTTACTATAATGTTCGGCGTAAACGTAATTGTGGTCCCATACGAAGTTCCCTCATTATTTTTTGCGTATGCACGTACATAGTACGTAGTCCCAGCAGAAAGCGATGAAAGCGTAACCGAGAAACTGCCAGTTCCCTTGCCACTTACTATTTTGTTGCCAGAAACGGTGGGGTTATCCGTAGTGGCCCAGCAAACGCCACGCTCGGTAACCGAAGTCCCGTTGTCATTGGTCACGTTTCCGCCAACGGTGGCGCTACTGCTTGTCACGTTGGTCGCCTCGACGGTTGTAACCGTAGGTGCCGAAATTTTCGTGAACGAAAACCTGATTTGTTTGTCACTCGTAATAAATGCGGAGTGCAAGGTTTCCACCTTAGTTTGTGAATAATAGTACCCCGTGAACTCAAACTCGTCGCCTTCGTCAAAAGTAATCACGTCGTTGACAGACTTCAACATGGGTTCTGGTTTACTGGTCAGGACTTCGAGAATGCTTGGCTCCGTGCTTTGCGTCAACAAAATTTTCAACGAAGCTGTCTGATTGTTTGCTGAAGCAACCAGCACATACATGCCCGACGAGGCACCAATCTGGAATGCATTCGGTCCTGCGTCAACATTGTTTGCGTAACGGGTAACAAATGTTCCGTTCGACGAATACAGCATGAGGTTCAAACGTCCCGCCTTTTCCATATTCACAACCACCTCGTTGCTTGCCGTCTGCTGCAAGAACTCGAACTGGTCAACCGACTCAATCGGTGTTCCACTTTGTTTCGCATTTTTTTGCAACGTAATCACGTTGTCGGGCTTGTTCAGCGTTTTGGTAACGCCCGATTGAAGGTTCTTAACTTGGATTTTGTCCATTGTCACGTTCGCCTTAAAGGTTACCGTGTAGTTGGTCTGGGCAAACAAACTTGTCGCCCCCACCAACATTGCTACGAAAATTGCATAAAAACGTTTCATAAAATATGTAATTTAAAAATTAAACATACAAAACAAAAAAGCGCCTCCCCGGCCCGTGCCGAAAAGTCGCATAAGTATTTAATCCACGTAAGTGGTTATTTACGAGAGAGTTGTGTGTGTGTGTGTGTGTGTTACACTATTATTTGAATAATCCAAATAATTGAGTGACAAAATGTTAGAAAAACCACTATTTTTTTCGCTACACCACACGTTGTAAAAATTTCAGTTTGTAAATATAGGAAATTTGGAATTAAAAATGAAGTATTAAGAGGGAAAATCTAAAAAACGGAAATCTAATCAAATGATTTACAATATATTGTAGAGACGTAGCGCGCTACGTCTCTACTGAATTCTCGCCAAAATATCCTCCGCCTTTGTTTCCTGCATTTTGAGAATAGCAAACCATTTCTTGCCCATATCCTTGAGCGAGGCACCAACGCTGTACAAATCATCATCAAGGATAAGAAATCGGTCATGGGATTTTTTTAATCGTTTTACCACAATTGGCGGATATTGCGCGTTGTGGCGGTCAATGTCAAGTTGAAGTTGCTCGCCTATGCTATATGTATAAATTGTTGCCGTTACGCCATCGGCACGTTTGGCAAGCATTTTCAACGTGGTTTCATCTACATAATTATCAATCAAAACAATACGGCGAGTGGCAGATTTTATCAGCTGGCACATTTTTTCGTAAGCATCAAAAATTTGTCCATCGAAGAACATACCCTCTACTGGTGGCAACGAAGTTTTCACAAAGAAATCAATTTTATCTTGATGGTCTTGAAGCAATTGGTCATAGTGTTGAAAATGATTTTGCATAGATTCTTCTATACGTTCAAATCGTTGATTTATAGCATATCCACGCAATAAGTATTCTTTCAACACTTTGTTTGCCCATTGGCGAAACAAGGTGGCGTTACGTGAATTAACACGATAGCCAACAGAAAGAATTACATCCAAATTGTAAAACTTTGTCTTATAAAGTTGTTTCCCGTCATTACCCATATATTCCAAAATGGAATATGTGCCATTTTCATCCAATTCTCCTGATTTATAGATATTTGCTATATGTTTCGATATAGCAGGTTGGTTCACACCAAATAAATCTGCGATCTGCTGTTGCGTTAACCAGACCGTCTCGTCGTTCATTCTCACCTCCAGACGGATTGTATCGTCGGGATTATACAAAATCACTTCGCCATTATTTGGCGCAAATTGTTGATTGTCAGGTAATCTTTCCATGGTTTCATTTTTATTTTGCGACTATAAAAATACCTTATCCATCTGCAAAGGTGCTTTGGTAAAGGCTTAGACAAAAATAGGATTTTTAATTAAAAATGAAAAATAATAGAGATTAATTATCGTTTATAAATCTTGGCAAAAGTTTTAAAATGAATCCAAAAAATTTAACTTTGCCCCGATTTACAATGAAACTCATTATTGACATAGGAAATTCGAGAACAAAATTTTTCGTATTTGACGAAAAAAATATCGTGTATTCCACGATTATCGACAATTCTCAACTTGAGAATATTTATCTCCCCTATGTTCATTGCATAGATTCTGGCATTATTTGTAATGTTTCCAACATTGAAAATGCTAACATTATCAATCAATTTCATAGCGTGAGATTCACAATTTTCACTCACGAAACGCCCATACCAATACAAATACGTTATAAAACGCCACAAACACTCGGATTAGACCGAATTGCGGCGGCTGTTGGTGCAACAAGCATTTCGAGCAACACAAACAAGTTAGTGATAGACCTCGGAACTGCCATTACGATTGATTTCGTAAACAAAGACAACGAATTTGTAGGCGGTAACATTTCTCTCGGAATGCACAGCCGTTTTCGTGCACTGCACGAGTTTACTGGAAAACTGCCACTTTGTTCGGCACAAGAATCGACGAAACTCACCGGACAAGACACGTTTGAAGCAATTCAAAACGGCGTAATTCTCGGAATTTGTCACGAACTTGATGGATATATAGATTCGTATTTACATCAATATCAGAATCTTATAACATTTTTAACAGGTGGCGACTGTCTTTTCTTTGAAAAACGACTAAAAAATCACATCTTTGCACAGCAAAATTTAGTCGCTTTAGGACTATATACAATATTAACGTACAATGAAGAATAAAACATACCTGATTATAGGATTTTTATGTGTATGTGGTACGCTGTTCGCCCAAAGGCAAACGGCATCTCCATTGTCACGATACGGATATGGCAATTTCTACACCTACACCAATGCATACAACCAAGCACTTGGCTGCATAGGCGTTGGTACGCAAAACAAGACGCAACTGAATTTTCTGAATCCAGCGCAACAATCAGCCATCAAAGGCGAAACGTTCTTATTTAACGTAGGTCTTGGCGGTGATTTCCGTACCATAGAAGACAACGCATTAAAAAACACGACATCAAGCGTGGGACTGGAGTCTTTCTCATTTGCATTTCCCATCATAGCAGACCGCTGGGGAGCAGCCGTAGGCCTATTACCATTCAACAGCGTTGGCTACTCCATCCAGACGTCTGATTCACTGACACGCTATAAATATAGCGGTACGGGAGGAATTAACCAAATCGCATTCAGTACGGGATGCAGAGTATTCAAAGGATTGTCGTTAGGCGTCCAGGCAAGTTACATGTTCGGCACGACCGATTATACGGGAGAAAATTATTTTGAAGAATCTGGCGCATACTACACAAGAAAAAATTTGGAATACAAGACCAACGGTTTTCTGTGGAACGCAGGCATACAATATAAATATGATATTAACGAATCGTATTCATTCGTTGTTGGAGCAACCTTCAGAACAATGCAACAGCTCTCATACAAAGCAACCACATACTTTGGTTCTTATACCACCGGTGGCGTAACCGAAACGCAGAAAGACACCGCCACCCTATCAAGTTTCAGTTCCACAACCGATATTCCGACGGAATTTGCTGTGGGAGTGAGTTTTTCAAAAGAAAACACCTATTTACTTGGGGTTGATTTCGGTATGCAAGATTGGAACAACATTTCTTGCTACGGCAAAGTTGACAACAATCTTGAGCAAACGAAATACGTCAAGTTTGGCGGTGAATATATCCCTGACTACAAATCCTCAAAATTCTACAAACGAACACCTATTCGTGTAGGATTCCATTATTCGGAATTACCTATCATCATTCAACATAATGGTGAAAACGCACAAGTTCAAGAATATGGCATTTCGCTTGGTTCACGAATTAAGTCAAAACAAACACAAAACAGACTTGAACTATCGTTAGACTTTGGAAAGAGAGGTAATTCAACTTTGGCAAAATATTTGCAAGAGACATATATACAATTTAAATTAAATGTAACTTTGCAAGAAGTTTGGTTTACGAAACGAAAAATTAATTAACAATGAAAAGAGTATTTTCCATTATCACAGCTACAGTTTGCTCCGCACTTACGTTGGGAGCATTCGCACAAGTAGATTCTACGTATTGTCAAGAGAATCAAACCGTATATCTTTTGCGTTACAAAAACGAATCGAAGACCAAAGAATTTACGCCAGAAACTATCAATGCGTGGAGAAACCTATTCATGAACTGTCCTACGCAGTCGAAAAACACGTACATACATGGTGTAAACATCTATTCTACGCTTTACAAAAAAGAAAAGGATGAGGCGAAGAAAAAACAATATCTCGATACTGTTATGTTGATCTACGACAACAGAATCAAGTATTTTGGCGAAGAAGAGAACTATATTGGTAGAAAAGGTGCCGACTTATATATGTTGGATCCTACTCAATACGAGAAGGCATACGAATATTGTCGCAAATCTATCGACCAAATGGGTAACAACGCCGAAGCAAAAACTATGGTGATGTGTTTGCAGGCAGCTGTTAAGAAATACCAAAACAAGACGATGGAGAAAACCGACGTGATTGCACTCTATCAAAAAATTACTGACGTATGCAATTACAACATCAGCAACGGGACGAAAAACGGTCAGGCATGTGAGAAACAAATGCCAGCCATCGAGCAATTATTCTTAAGCATCAAACCAGACTGCTCTGACTTGATAGCTTTGTTCGAACCACAATTCAAGGCCGATCCAACGAACCCAGAATTGTTGACCAAAATCACCGACAACTTGTCAAAAGACTGTGCTTCATCGGATTTATATATGAAAGCATCAGTTGAATTGGACAAAATACAACCATCGGCTCAGTCAAAACGAAAATTGGGCGACATGTATGCAGAGAAAAAACAAATCTCTACAGCAATGGATTACTACAAGGAAGCCATTGCGTTAGAAACAGAAGACTCGAGAAAAGCAGCCATCTACTACAAAATGGCGACCATCACTTCGGGAGCAACTTCAGTTTCATATGCTAACAAAGCATTATCGTTCAATTCAAGTTTAGGCTCGGCTTACCTTGTAATTGCAAGCAAATATGCAGAATCAGCATCATCTTGTGCAAGTGGAGCAGAATTCCCAGACTTGGAAAGATGGAAAGTATATTGGGTGGCATACGACATGTGCATGAAGGCCAAAGCAGTTGATCCTTCAATTGCATCACAAGCAAATAGTTATGCAGCAAATTACAAGTCACATTTCCCAGACGTGGAAGCATTGTTCGGTTACAATGTAACAGAAGGAATGAGTCAAACAGTGGGATGCTGGATAAATCAAACGACAACGGCAAAAATTAAATAATTTTGCAAATCATTTGTTTCCATAAAACACATTTGTTCAATATGATGGGTATGATACTATCCATCATATTGTTTTTTTCGTGTAACAACGATATGAAAAATGTGATACAAGTGTCGGAATTCGAGAAATTACCCGAATTATCGAGCGAAAACATTCATTTTTCCCAAAGTGAATATGGAAAAATCGTCATCAGCATAGAAACTCCCGAATTGACAAAGACAAAAAAAGGAGAAGAAGACGACGAAGCCGAGATAATGGAATTCCCCAAAGGCATTCGTGTCGTGCAATATTCATCGTATCCCGACACACTTACAATGATTTCAGCAAACTATGCAGTAAACAATAGCGAAGATGGTGTTTGGAAAGCACGAGGAAACGTGGTTGCAAAAAATGTAAAAAATCAAGAATGCCTGAACACTGAATATCTTATCTGGGACCAGAAAAAAGGAATCATATATTCTAACCAAAAAGTTCAGGTTAGTACCCCCGACGACATCATATTTGGTGAAGGATTCAAGTCCGACGACCAATTTACCGACTGGCAAGTGGAGAAAGTAACCGGTGTCATCACATTTGAAAACGAAAATTTCACAAACGAAGACGATGGAGAAGAACAATAACGCAGAAAAGCGATACAACATATACATTATTATAATGGAATACGCGTGGCTGACGATTGCAATATCATCGCTTGTCACCGCCATTATTGATTTCTACTACCACGGATGGAACAACGAATGTCTCAAATTTGGTATTTTGACACTTCTTTCATTTGGTATGTATTGTTTCAGAAGATACAAACGGAAAAAGGACGCGAACAAATAGATGAAAAAAAAACTCATTGAGCAACAATAATTATGTAATTTTATTATCTTTGCCCACCTAAAAATATAAACGTATATAAAGAAATAGACATAATAATATGGCAGCAATTCAAACATTACGAAAAAATTCGTGGATTTTAACCATCGTTATCGGTTTAGCACTTTTAGCATTTATTGTAACTGGTCTTGACACCTCATTGTTCAACTCAAAACAAAGCAATGTCATTGCTGAAGTTGACGGTCAGGAATACACTTACGATGAATATTACAGCATCTACGAATTGCTTGAAAATCAGCAAAAAGGGAACAACCAAGATTTGTCGTATGCACAAAAGGAACAAGTTCACACAAGTGCGTGGAGATCGTTCTTGACAGGTATTTTATTCGAGCACAGTTACAAAAACCTTGGTTTGAGTTCATACAAAGAAAATCTTAACATGCAAGGGATTTCCGACGATGAATTCCAAGACATTACCGTTGGTGACAACACAGATCCTGAACTGCAATACTATTTTAGAAACCCTCAAACAGGTCAGTTCGACAAGGAAATGTTAATCAACGTGTTATCAAACCTTGCAGCTTACAAAGAACAAAATCCCGACTTTTATGAAAGCTGGATTCAATTTGAAAAGACACTTCACGAGAACACGCTTCGTAAAAAATACGTAAGTCTTATTTCTAACGGTATTTATACCACTAACATGGAAGCAGAAGAATTGGCAAGCACAAAAAATAACCAATTCAACATCAATTTCGTACAAATTCCTTACGAAACAATTGCCGACAGTACCATTACCGTTACTGACAAAGAAGTTGCCGATTACTATAAGACTATCAACTACGAAAGTCGTTTCAAGCAAGAAGCTGGCGTTTCATTTGAATATGTAACGTTTGACATTTACCCAACTGAAGCCGATGTAAAAGCAACAGAAGACGCAGTAGTTGCAAAGGCAGAAGATTTCAAAAACAGCAAGAACGATGTTTTGTTCCTCAATCTTAATTCCGACACGAAATTCAACGCAAATTATAATAAGAAAGGTGATTTGCAACCTTCGCTTGACACATTTGCATTTTCTGGTCAAATTGGCGACATTACCGATGTATATTTTGAAAACAACAGCTATAACATAGCTAAAATTTCAGACATCCGTCCATGTGCAGATTCGGCAAAAGTTCGTCACATTCTTGTAAACAAAGACAATGCGTATGAATTAATTGACAGTTTGAAGAAATTGGTTGAAAACGGAGCCGATTTCGCAGCATTGGCACGCGAATATTCGGTAGATTCAGTTTCGGCCGTTAATGGTGGTATCATAGACTGGTTCAAAGAAGGACAAATGGTTAAGTCATTCCAAGATTCAAGTTTCTTCGGCGAAGTTGGCAAGTTATATATTGCACCATCGAACTATGGTTTGCACTTGATTCAGATTTTGGCACAAGGACCAAAATCAAAACGAGTACAAGTACAAGTTTTCTCAAAAGCAGTTTCGTATTCACAAAACACACGTTCAAAAGTATATCAAAACGCTGTTAAATTCGTATCTGAAAATAGAACGAAAGAACAATTTGATGCTGCTGTCGAAGCTGATGAAAGTTTAGTAAAACGAGTTGAACGCAATTCAGAAGAGAATCAACGTGTGATTGTTGGTATTGACGACTCACGACAAGTAATTCGTTGGGTACACCAAAACAAGGACAAAGTCAATGAAGTTTCTGAGATTTTCCGTTGTGGCGATAAATTCCTTGTTGCCGTTATCACAAGCATCAACAAAGAAGGTGCTATGCCTTTGGAAGACGTGAACGAACTTGTTTCAAGCGAATTAAAACACGAGAAAAAGAAACAAATCATCTTGGATGAATTGAAAAATGCAGATTGTTCTTCTTTGGAAGCATTATCACAAGCAAAATCAATTCAAATTCAAGAATCAGCAAATGCATCTTTTGCAGCACCAAACGCACCAGGCATTGGTATGGAGCCAGAACTCATCGCTACCCTATCAACAATGGAACCTGGAGTGTTGACTAATCCGATTGCCGGCAAAAGAAGCGTATATGTAGCAAAAGTTACATCGAAGAACGAGACAGATTTGACAACTGCCGACAAAGAAAAGACAATACAACAACAAAGAATGTCGTCAGTCATTACAAATAGCATTTATAGAATACTTGAAGACAAAGCTGAAATTGAAGATAATAGAATAAATTTTAACTAATCTTGCTTTTTTTAGTTGGATTTACAAAAAATTATTACATTTGCTTAAAATACACTTTGTAAAATTCAGTATTAATTTAAAAAGAAAGAATTATGAAAAAGTATTTTTCTACAATAATCTGCCTATTAGGTCTTTCTGCATTGGTAGTAACATCATGTAAGAAGGATGAAAAATGTATTGATTGTAAGGCAAATGACATTGCAAAACGTACGGTAGTATTAGGAAGTGGTGACAGTACCATAACGATCTATCCTGTTATGACGCCAAACAATCACCCTATTTGCGATTCAATGGTGTATTCTAAAATGTGGGGAACATACGTTGAGCCATACAAGATTCACAATGATTATCAGAAATTATGCTCTTTTCAAGAAGCCATAGATTCAATCAATGCTGGTAATGATACGGCTTGTCCTTGCAGAAAAAATCTTGATACAGTATATAACGACGATAAGAATTCATATTTCTACATAGAAAATATCACAAAATTCCCGAAAAACAAGCTTGTTATAAAGACCGGAACTGACTCAACACAATTGAGAACATATATGGATTATGACAACAAGAACAACCAATTTATCGGTGAAGTTTCAATGGATACGACACTTGGTTATTATGAATACAATAACACAAGACCATTGGCGTCAGGCGTATATTCTTATTTCCTAATAATATACAAAGACGATTTGCATTCTATGATAATCGGAGATACAATTAAAGGTTCTTTTGCACTTATTCGTTCGCCTAAAGTTGCCAATAGATTTTGTTCTAACGAGGCAAAAGATACAGATGACCCGATATTAAAAAAATAACGAATAATTTTTGGGTAAATATTTGATTATTACACAAATAAGTGTACATTTGCACGTCAAAAAAAAGGAATAATAGTAACAATTTAAAAATAAAAAAAGAAATGACAAAAGCAGATATCGTAAACGAAGTTTCAAAAAAGACTGGTGTTGAGAAAGTAGTTGTGCAAAAAGCACTTGAAAGTTCGATGGACGCAATTAAGAAAGCTTTAAAAGAAGGCAATAACGTTTACCTTCGTGGTTTTGGTAGTTTTGTTGTAAAAAAACGTGCAGAAAAGACAGCAAGAAACATCATCAAGAATACAACGATGAAAATTCCTGCTCACAATGTACCAGCATTTAAACCAGCGAAAACATTTGTTTCAGTAGTAAAAAATAACAATAAATAATTGGAGGATTAAGTTATGCCTAACGGAAAGAAACATAAACGTCACAAAATGGCGACGCACAAAAGAAAAAAACGTCTAAGAAAGAATCGTCATAAGAAGAAATAATTATTATTCTTAGTTCAATCATAAAATAATCCATTATTGCTATCAATAATGGATTATTTGTAACTACTATATCGTGAGCAAGAGCATTGTAATACGGGAACAAGGACAGGTTGTTGATATAGCATTATTAGAAGATAATAAGCTAATGGAATATGTTTCAAGCAACAACACGGTAAACTTTGCGGTTGGAGACATTTATCTCGCAAAAATAAAAAAAGTCATTCCTTCCTTAAATGCTGTGTTCGTGGATTTAGGTTACGAACATGCAGCATTTCTTCATTACAATGATTTAGGTCCGCAGTTCAAAACACTTCATACCACGGTAAAAACAATTATTGAAGGGAAAAAGCTTCAAAAGTTCTCGGACCTGGAACAAGAAGCTGATATTGATAAAAATGGCGCCGTTTCCGATATTTTACAGATTGGCGATCACATTTTGGTTCAAATAGCAAAAGAACCTATTTCGACAAAAGGACCTAAACTAAGTTCCGAAATTTCATTGGCAGGCAGAAATATCATACTACTCCCCTTTTCCAATAAAATTTCAATCTCACAGAAAATAGAATTAAACGAAGAGAAAAATCGTCTTCGTAAAATTACACGAACATTGATTCCACAAAATTATGGAGCCATTATTCGTACCGCCGCGGAAGGTTGCAGCTTAGAATCTATCGAAAAAGAAATAAACGAATTAGTTGCTAAGTGGGAACTTATTCTACAAAAAATCCGTGAGGTTAAAAACAAAACGCCGTATCTCATTCAGCGAGAAGTTGACAGAGTTTCTTCTCTGTTACGAGACATTTATAATCCCACGTACACCGATATTATTGTAAATGACAAGGCTCTCTTTGAAGAAGTTCGTGAATACATTGCATCTATTGCTCCAGACCAAGAAAAGAATGTAAAACTATACTCTGCCGGCCCTCCTATTTTTGAACAATACGGCATAGAACGACAGATTAAGAGTTCTTTTGGAAGAACTATTCCTGTAAAAAGCGGTGCATACTTAATCATAGAGAAAACGGAAGCGTTACACGTGATTGACGTCAACAGCGGAAATAGGACGAAGGCCGACAAAGACCAGGAAGGAAACGCTATTGAAGTAAATCTTGCTTCTGCCATAGAAATAGCAAGACAAATCCGTCTTCGCGATTTAGGAGGAATTGTTATCGTTGATTTTATCGATATGAAAAACAATGATAACAAAATCAAATTGTTCGAGACAATGCAAGAAGCAATGGCAGAGGACAGAGCGAAACACAACATTCTGCCATTGACAAAATTCGGATTGATGCAAATCACCCGTCAACGCGTGAGACCAGAGCAAAAGACGAACACAAACGAAACATGTCCGTCGTGCAACGGAACAGGCATTGTCGCACCATCGGTCAATTTGCCATTAGAAATAGAAAACGAGATTTCATATATTCGCAAGAATACATCGTATAAGAAAATTGTAGTGAAAGTTCATCCATTTGTGGCTTCATACTTGAAAAAAGGACTCTTTTCTACGGAATTACGATGGAAAATGAAATACGGATTCAACACCAAAGTGGTTGCCTCGCACGAGAACACCTTTTTGGAATACAAGTTCGAGACAAATAATCAAGAAAAAATCATACTCTAAATCAATACGTTATGAAAAAAACACTCATTTTCCTTTGCACACTTTTCATAGCACTTTGTTCATTTTCACAAAAAAAAGGTGCTGATACATTGAATTATATGGATGCCAACGGCAAAAAACAAGGTCATTGGATTCAAAAATATCAAAACGGCAACGTTCAATTTGAAGGATATTTCAAAAACAATGTTCCTGTCGGTCAATTCAAGAAATATCACGAAAACGGTCAGTTGAAATACGATATGTTTTACGATACCAAAGATGCAAATCGTGTTACTGTAACTATGTACGATATAGCAGGAGAACTTTCAGCCAAAGGAGAATACTACGCAAAGAAGAAAAATGGCACGTGGCAATATTATGGCAGCAACAACCAGGTTATAATGGAAGAAAACTACAATCACGGCATGTTGGACGGGAAAAGCACCGTTTTTTGGCAAAGCAATCCAACACAACCGATGGAAATCAAATATTGGAAAGACAGTTTGAAGCACGGTGACTGGATGTGGTTCTACGAAGATGGAAAAGTACGTCAGAAAACACACTATATCGAAAATAAATTGAATGGTGAATTTCTTGTGTTCTTTTCCGACGGCACGCAACATATAAAAGGTGCATACAAAAACGACCTTCGTGACGGATTATGGGAGTATTTCAACGAGGACGGCTCGTCAAAAATCAAAATTGATTACAAAGACGGTAAAATAGTTAATGAAGATGAGTTTGAGAAAGCCCAAACGAAACTCATTAACGAAGAATATATAGAACAAGAAGGCAAACATATAGATCCACAAGATTTCTTAGACAATCCTGAGGCTTATATTTTCGGCACGCAAAACGCTGAGGAACAAGCACCTACGCCAAAAGCAAAAAAGAAAAAAGAGAAATCTAAAAAATAGTTTGACACATTAAAAGATTTATGTATCTTTGCCTCGCAAAAAAAAGAAGTAATTTATAATAAGATATACAATGAAAACAGGTCTTCATCCAGAAAATTATCGCTTAGTAGCATTCAAGGATATGTCAAATGAGAAAGTATTCATTACTCGCTCATGTGCACCATCAAAAGAAACTATCACTGTTGACGGTGTTGAATATCCAGTAATAAAATTGGAAGTTTCAAGTTACTCTCACCCATTCTTCACAGGTAAGATGAAATTTGTTGATACGGCTGGTCGTGTTGATAAATTCCGTAACAAGTACAAAGCACATTACGAGAAAATGGCTTCAAAATAGTTAGTTGTTGGTTTGTTCATAATTTAAAAGGCCTCGCTTGAATAAAGCGGGGCTTTTTATTTTTCGCATATTTTCTTTGTAAATCCAAGTTTTGTCAATACTTTTGCATCGGAGTAAGTCTTGTACGACCAGCTCCTGCTGAATCCCCCCAGATCCGGAAGGAAGCAAGGGTAGGCGGTTGTAGCGGTGCGATACAAGGAGCTTACTCCTTTTTTATTGAATCTTATGGCGGAATACTTCAAATTATACAACGAAAATCCCAACGAGCGTCACATAAAACAAATTGTGGAAATTTTACGAGCTGGCGGCGTCATCATCTACCCCACCGACACTGTCTATGGTTTTGGGTGCGATATTACGAATCAAAAAGCTGTGGAACGCGTTGCCCGCATTAAGGGGATTAAATTGGAGAAGGCGAATTTTTCTTTCATCTGTTATGATTTAAGTAATCTTTCCGAATTTACGAAAGTCGCAAGTAATCAAGTCTTTAAGACTATGAAACGTAACCTGCCCGGGCCGTTTACATTCATTTTGAATGCGAACTCTAATGTTCCGAAATTATTCAAAAGCAAAAAGAAAACCGTCGGTATTCGTATTCCCGACAACAATATATGTCGTGCCATCGTGAAAGAATTGGGAAATCCTATTCTCACGAGTTCCGTTAAAAGCAAAGATGAAATCTTGGAATATCTTACTGACCCAGAAATCATAAAAGACGAATACGACAATTTAGTTGATGCGGTAATTGACGGAGGAATCGGGAAAAACATTCCTTCAACAGTTGTTGACTGCTCAAACGAAGAAATAGAAATTGTACGACAAGGTTTGGGAGAACTCGAATAGTTATTTCAACTGCGAATCATAATACGGAGAGACCTTCCAGTTTCCATCAAACAATAACGAAAAATCACCCGATTCAAGAGCGAAATAGCGTTTCCCTATATATTGAGGAAAATCACTACGTTGATAGATTTCAAGCACCTTTTGCATTAATTGATCATTATTCTCAAACGAACAATTGCTTTCAGGAATGTTTTTTATCGTCGGATACAAAACAAATTTTCCCTTGTAATTCATTATCAACATAGAATCGTTTTGCAACGGAAGTTCCTGACATCCAACTGAATAACTTTCATAATTGTATCGCAAAATCACCAACGAATCTTCAATCGTAAAGGTTCCGTTCTCCTTAAATGCGTGTCCAACCTTGCTACTAGCTTCATATACAAATGTACCATTGGTGTCCAACGAAATGCTGATTTCGCTCAAATCAGATTTTTTTGAAAAAACAATAGGATTTTTCTTGCTACACGCAGAGAACAAAAAAAGCATCAAGAAAAAAGAAATTAATACGTTTCTCATCGTTTATTTTTTTTGTAAAAGTACGATTTTTTCATTGACTCGCCATTATTACCAATAAAAAAGAGTTTTTTTCGTTTTTACAATGTATGTATGTGTTATTTTTGCAGTATGAAACATTGGTTAGTCATCGTTTTATTGTGCCTTACGCAAATACTTTTTGCACAAGAAAAAGGTATTTTGCAAGGAACGGTATCCGACAAAAAAGGAGCACCAATATCATACGTTTCTGTTGCATGCGAAGGGGCCTATTGTCTGACCAAGAACGATGGTTCATTCCAATTGGAAATTCCTAAAAACAAAGAATGCATAGTGTATTTTCAAAAAATCGGTTTTGAGGAATATTCAAAAAAAACAACCCTCACAGCATCACCTCAAACACTTTCGATAGTTTTACACGAAACCGTCGTTAAAATCAAGCAAATAGACGTTTCATCAAACAAAGAAGCCGAAGACAATACGGTACATCTTTCGGCAGAAAAAACTCAGGCCTTGGCAGACCTGTCGATGACGGGAATCGAAGGTGGATTGAAAACATTTGCCGGAGTCAATTCTAAATCAGAATTAAGTTCGCAGTATTCGGTACGTGGCGGAAGTTACGATGAGAACTTAGTGTATGTGAACGGCGTACCTGCATTTAAGCCCAATATGGCCCGTTCCGACAAACAGGAAGGATTGAGTATCATAAATCCCTATATGGTTGAGCGAGTTGACTTTTCAAGCGGTGGTTTTGACATTTGCTACGGCGACAAAATGTCGAGCGTGCTGAACGTGACGTACAAAGATGTTAAGCAATTTCAACTGCAAGCAGATGCAAGTCTTATGGACGCCAACGTCACCGTACAAGGAATCGACAAAAACAAGAAACTGAGCATTCTTGCCGGCGGACGATACAAAAACACCTCGCTCGTGTTGAAAACACTTGATGAATCGGGCGAATACAAGCCCGTTTTCTACGACGTACAAAGCTTACTGAAATATAAACTATCGCCAAAAGCAACTCTTTCGTACTGGATTTATGGTGCAAACAACACCTACTCATTTCTTCCCGACAAACGTGTGACCGACTTTGGCGGACAAGCACAGACATACAAAATGACCATTTATTTTGAAGGAGGAGAAAAATATACCTACCAACATTTAGGAAATTCCCTTGCGTTGAATTACCAACCAACAGAACATACACAACTCGACTTCAAGACCTTATATTACCACGCCCTGGAAAATGAAAACTTCGACGTATTAAGTCAATATCGATTGAGCGAAAGTTTTAGCAATGGCGAAACGCTTGTAGAAGATTCAACGGCAATACTCGCGGTAGGTAGTTTCCTTGAACACGGTCGAAACAAATTACGCACGAACAATTTTACTTGCATGCATGACGGAAAATACGTAAAAGGTTCTTTTTCAACGTATTGGGGACTGTCGTTCAGCTCATCAGATTATGACGTACGCTATAATGAATGGACTTATATAGATTCTGCAAATTATGTGGTTCCATACTGCGATACGGCAATCAATCTAAAAAATACGGCTAATTCACAATTCACTCACGTTCAAAACATTGGCGCTGCATATTTGGGCGTTTCAAAACGATTTACGTTTAGCAACGACATTGGTACTACCCTAAAATTCAATGCCGGCATTCGTTCAACCTACGATAGCTACTCTGAGCAATTGCTCTGCAATCCCCGTCTGCGATTGTTATTAAGACCAAATCATGACAAATCCAACAGAATATCGTTTGCCGCAGGAATCTATTATCAACCAGCCGAAATCAAGGAGTTGATTGACAAAAGCGGTCAATATCACACAGACATTAAACCACAAAAATCAACACATTTTGTATTAGGATATTCGCAAAATCTCAAAATTTGGAACAGAACATTTTTCTGGAACACTGAGTTTTACACAAAATTGCTCAAAAACAACATCCCATACATAATCGACAACGTATCGCTCACCTATTATCCTGAGTTGTGTTCCGACGGCTACATTACGGGAATTGACACAAAACTCAATGGAGAATTTGTTCCCGGTGTTGAGTCGTGGATAAACCTTTCGCTCATGAGAGCTCGCGAACATTTACAAGACAATCCATCAAAAGAAATTCGTCGGGCAAACGACCAATTAGTCAATTTCAGTATGTTCTTCCAAGATTATCTGCCAGGAAGCGAACGTCTGAAAATGAATCTTACCTTTATGGTTGGTTCCAACATTCCAACGGCAAAACCAACGGCGACTTACAATGAATTCGACGAATACAAAATTTCATCATACACACGTCTTGACATAGGATTTTTGTACGTTTTGCTTAATTCCGAAGACGAGCCCAACCGAACAATCAAAAATCTTTCGCTTGGCTTAGAAATATTCAACTTATTCGACAACGCAAACAAGATTTCGTATTTTTGGATTGAAGACGTTTCAAACAGATATTTCGCTGTGCCGAATTACCTGACTTCCAGACGTGTGAACCTAAAATTATCTATAAAGATATGACAATAGCATTCAAACATCCCGAATTTCTCTATTTTCTTTTGGCGATTGTCATACCAATCATCATACATTTATTCTCGTTTCGAAAATACAAGAAAATCTACTATCACAACATACATCTTATTAAATCGATACAAATAGAACAAAATAGCACAAAATCGAAACTCAAAGAGATATTGATTCTTGTCTCACGTATCGGATTCATCATATTTCTCGTACTAACATTCGCACAGCCATACATTCCAAACAAAGACGCAAACAAAGAATCGTCGGACAAAGCGATTGCATTATACATAGACAATTCATTCAGCACCCAGGCAGAATCGGCAAACGGCATAGTACTTGAATATGAAAAAATAAAAGCAAATCAGATTATTGAGGCATATCCAGCAAATACTCAATTCTATTTATTTACAAACGCATTGAATTCTACAGAACTATTACCAAAAACAAAAGAAGAGATACAAAACGAGATAGAACAAATAACAACCTCTCCACAAAGCAAAAAATTGTCGGAAATTGATAAGAAAATACAAACATGCGCCATTCGAAACAAAAAACACATAGAATGCCACATTCTTTCCGATTATCAGAAAAATACATTTGACATTGCCAACATTTCACAAAACGATGTGGTGGATTATCTTATGTATTATGTTGGTAATCAAAGTGTAAACAACGTTTCCATTGATAGTTGTTACTTTGAAAATCAGCAACATAGTTTGGGACAAACAGAGAAAATCATCTGTGTCATTTCAAACAACAGCAACGAAACCTTTGCAAATTATCCCATAAAACTATACATAAATGACTCATTAAAAGCAATTACAACAACGAATCTAAAACCGCATTCAAAGGTCCAGACACCAATAGAATATACACTTTCAGAAAACGGCATTATTTCGGGGAAAATAGAAATAGAAGATTATCCAATTTTATACGACAACGCTTATTACTTTTCGTATTTTACAGAAAATCAAATACTTATAGCTGATTTATGCGAAAAGTCACCAAATCAGTACATTGCGGCATTATGCAAAAAGAAACATGAATTCTCATTGACTGCAATACCAATCAGCACCATAGACTATTCACAATTGCATAGGTATCAGGTTATTGTTCTTGACGGACTTACCACGATTTCGACAGGTTTGATTGATGAATTACAAAAACTAAAACAGTTAGGAACCACCATTATTTGTATTCCTTCAAAAGAAATCGAAATAACCACATATAACAAATTATTATCATTCTATGGAAAACAACAAATAACAGCTCTTGACAACACACCAACAGTGATAGAATCAATAGATTTTAACAATAACATATTCAAAAACATAATAGAAAAAAACAAAGGGAATTATAGTTATCCAACTATAAACACCTATTACCAAATACAACCAACACAAAACAATTCGCTCATAACATTAGAAAACAAAGATCCGTTTTTGTTCCAACAAACACAGAAAAATACTCAGTTTTTCTTTTTCTGTTCGCCGTTTGAAAGAACAGCGAACAATTTTGTCACTTCGCCATTGTTTGTAAGCTTATATAACATGCTTCGTTACGTTTCGTACAACAATCCGCTACAAACCACATTGGGAAGCAGTTCCGACATATTCTTACAGCAAGAAATCGGTGATGAGGCAATTCATATTGAAAACACACAAAAGCACGTGGATATTATTCCCCAATACCGAAAAGACTATCAAACGGGGACCATACACGTAAATCCCATGGAGCAACTCACATTGGCAGGAAATTATCTTATCACACAAAAACAGCAACCAATACTCGGAATATCATATAATTACGACAGAACAGAATCAATTCTGGAGTTTTTCACCCAAGATGAATTGCAACAAATGACCGATTCAAAAATCATTGACACGAACGAAAACCTTACCAGTATCGTCAAAGAGCAACAAGAAGGCACACCATTGTGGCGAATAGCACTTTTGCTCGCCATTTTCTTTATCGTAATGGAAATGGCACTGATACTATTCTACGACACCATTATTGAAAAAACAACAAAGAGAAAACAACAGCAAAAGCAAACGCAATCCTTTGAATAGTAAAGAAAATGACTACATTTGCATTATAGAATAGAAAGACTATGAACAAGACTGTCCACACGTTAGATTTCGACAAGATTCTTCGGATTCTCAAAGAAACCGAAGACAAATATGTGTTTGAGAAAGTCAACCTTATGCCCAAGGAAAACGACTTACAAGAAAAACTGCAGAACTACGTCAACTACGGACAAGTCAACAGAAAGGCGGTTTTGGGAATCGACATTTACAAATACTCTTCGTACGAAGAATTTGCCCAAACGCTGGTTCCTTGTATGTTCAAGCTACTTTTTCGTGAAACAATTGATATGTGTTTCAAGAAACACGCATTTTTATTTCAGAAATATACCAAAAGTGAATTTGAAGAAAACTTCATCAGTACGGGTGACGGTGGTTATGTGATGTTCGACAATCCACTTCACGCACTGTTGTTTGCATGCAATTTCGCCATTGTATTACGTACATACAATTCATATCACTTCTATCCCAAAATGCGAAAGATAGTTGGTGGTGCAAGTGTGCGATATGCAATCACATACGATAAATTATATTACTTTGACAAAAGCCATTATGGTCGCGCAATCATAAACAACGCTCGTATCTTGAGCAAAGACACGCTGAACCGTTGCATTATCGACCAAAACGTATATGACTGGTTTACGTTGAATATTGATGGTATGGAGAATTTGCAGCTCATTACCATTGACGACATAACCAACATTTATGAAATACAAGGCAGTTATGATACGCAAATTCTTGACGAACACGAAGACGCCATTTTTGGAAAGAAAATTTCGCGTGAAGATGGCATAATAAACTCCGACGTATTGAAAATTGGTGAAATTCATTCAAAAGAGACAAGTTTAAGCGTGTATAACATTCATTTACAAATCGTTAGTCGTTGGGAACGCAGCGACACTGAACGAATGATAACCGTAAGTTTAGGAAATTTAAATACAACCTCATTAGTATAATGGATACAGTTTTAAGTGGCATTCGCCCGACAGGAAAATTACATTTAGGAAATTATTTCGGTGCATTGAAGAATTTCATAACAATGCAGAACGAATACAATTGTTACTTTTTTATTGCTGATTTACATTCACTTACGACGCACCCGACGCCCGAAAACATTCAGGGTAATGTGCGACAGATTTTAGCAGAGTATTTGGCTGCTGGTTTAGACCCAGAAAAAGCAACCATTTACATTCAAAGCGATGTGAAAGAAGTGATTGAATTGTATTTGTACTTGAACATGAACGCCTACATTGGCGAACTTGAACGTTGTACGTCATTCAAAGACAAAATTCGTCAGCAACCACAAAATATCAACGCCGGCTTGCTTACCTACCCGACGCTAATGGCTGCCGACATTCTTATTCACCGTGCCACGAAAGTGCCAGTGGGAAAAGACCAAGAACAACACTTGGAAATGACACGCACTTTTGCCGCTCGTTTCAACAGAATGTACAAAGTAGATTATTTCCCTGAACCACAAGCATTTAACTTTGGAAAACAATTGGTGAAAATTCCAGGATTGAACGGAAACGGAAAAATGGGAAAATCAGAAGGCGAAGGCAATGCTATCTATTTGGCTGACACTCCTGACGCTATCCGTAAAAAAGTAATGAAAGCAAAGACGGATTCGGGACCGACGGAACCAAACCAAAAGAAACCAGAAGAAATAGAGAACTTATTCCATTTGATGCGTGCAGTATCAAAACCCGAAACGGTGGAATACTTTGATAATCTGTACAATACGTGCCAAATTCGCTATGGCGATATGAAGAAACAATTGGCAGAGGATATGATACAATTCGTTGCCCCGTTTACCGAAAAAATCAACGAATACGTGTCAAACAAGGATTATTTAGACAAAGTTGCCAAGATGGGTGCGGAAAAAGCACGTGAAAGTGCAACGAAAACAATTCGTGAAGTACGCGAAATCATAGGATTCAAACCATACTAATATTGTGATACGTCTCGTCATTCTTTCCATAATTCAGTCGCTGTGTCTTGCTTCGGGACAAGTGTTCCTGAAATTGGCGATGGTCAAGATGGAGAAATTTTCGTGGACGTGGAATTATTTTTATAGTTTGCTCACAAACTGGTGGTTCCTACTTGTAGGCATCACAATGGGAAGCGCCACGGTACTTTGGTTGCATATTCTGAAAAATTATCCATTATCGTCGGCATACCCAATGACGTGCCTAAGTTTCGTATTTGGACTGCTCGCCGCATGGATTTTTTTAGGAGAATCTATCCCACTCACCCGTTGGCTTGGAGTTGGTATAATTATTGTTGGTGTTTGTTTTGTTGCTAAATAATTGAATATGAAAAAAATACTAACGATATTTCTCACATTATTCCTTTCTGTTTCAGCATATTGCCAACAAAAAGAAATATATTTGCATGGTAAGTTAACAGGTTTGAACCACGAAGATATTATTTTGGAAATTTCAACCGCCGCAAAAAAAACAAAAACACTTTACTGCGACTTTGTGCAAGAAAAGACGAGTTCCTTGGTTGCCGAAACAGCAATATCGAAAGGAAAAATGTATTTCAAATCGCCACATTCGCTTCGCTGGGAATATGTGTCGCCACAGGCATCGGCGTTGATTGTGAACAACAACGATGTGGCACTGAAAACAGCCAACGGAACCAGTGCAGATGTGAACACACGAATGTTGAAGGAACTTGCCAACATTATTATCAGTTCAATTGACGGCAGCGAGCTCAACGACAGCAAAAATTTTTCGGCAGATTTATCCGTAAGCGACTTGCATTATATGGTGGAACTTACACCCGTCAACAAACGAATTGCGGCAGTTTATTCTTCGATTGTACTTATCATACAACGAGAAACCTACCTCGCAGATTCAATCATATTGATCGAAAAGAACGGAGACAAAATGAAAATTTCATTTTCAAATCACAAAGTAAATCAACCATTGGACAACAAACTCTTTTACGTGGAATAATATGAAAAAAATACTCGTTTTGCTTTTCGGTTTGTGCGTCAGTATAACTGCATTTGGTCAATATGATTCTTGGGGGGATGTTCCAGAAAGAGCCCAACAAGAGTTCATACAAAAAATGAAACAAAATTCACCCCAAACTCTCACGAGCGATTTTTATCTTATAAGAAGTGATTTTGGGGAGCCAAATACAAAAAGTATATTATATAATCAAACGCAAGGAAAACTATATTACCAAACTCCAGGTATACTTCGTTTGGAAGCAACGGCTTCAACATTTATCACTGATTTTGACAAGTCAACGCGACCATATTTTAATTCAAATACGTTCAAAATACTTCTTAGTGTAATCGACGCAAGCATATATCAAGATGAAAAAAATTTTGAAGTAAGTATTCAATACTGGCCAAGCATGAATGAATGGAGAGTTCAACTCACTCCAAAGCGAAAATCTTATGCAAAGGAAATAGAATTGATAGAAATATATTTCACACAAGACTTACTTAACATAGAATTTATTACTCTACATGAATATAGATACGATACGGATATAAATTTTGAAAATCAAATAAGCAATCAACCATTGGACAACAAACTCTTCAACGTGGAATAATATGTTAGAAAACAAGTTATATCTCATTGAGCATAAGGAAATTATCAACGAAAATGTAGTTTATACCATTCGTCAGAACAAGAACAACGAAATTTTCAAGGCACACTTTCCAGGAAATCCCATAACACCAGGAGCGTGTTTGATTGAAATCGCCAAAGAGCTATGCGAACATTTTGTTGGGAAAAAGCTTACGGTTCAATCTGTTAAAAATGTGAAATTCATTAGTTTAATCACTCCTATTGCCAACGAGTTTTTGAAATTTCACATAGCAACCACGACGGAAGACGATGCCATACACGCCAAAGTGCAGATTCTTGCCGAAGGAAACGTCTGTTCAAAAATCAACTTTGTTCTTGCATAATGGAACTGTCCGATTCAACGTGCATAATCATTCCAACGTACAATAACGAGAAAACTATCCGTAGCGTTGTGGAATCGGTTTTGCCGTATTCGCGCCATGTGATTGTCGTAAACGACGGCTCAACCGACGCGACTACAAGCATTCTGCAAGAAATGCAAGACAAAATCATGCTCGTTTCCTATGCGCCAAATAAAGGAAAGGGATTTGCGTTGAAACAGGCATTTGCCGAGGCGAAGAAGCATAATTTCACCCACGCCGTCACGCTCGATGCCGACGGCCAGCACAAAGCGACCGACTTACCGTTGTTCGCCCAAGCAATAGCCGACAACAATTCCGCATTGATAATAGGGAGCCGACAATTTGACTTGCCCAACATGCCGTCGAAAAACAGTTTTGCCAACAGATTTTCCAATTTCTGGTTTCGTGTGCAAACTGCCCACAACCTACCCGACACGCAAACAGGATTTCGGGCATATCCGTTACAACGAATGAAGTACAAAGGTCCGTTCAATAACCGTTACGAAGCGGAATTGGAACTTTTGGTTCGTTGTGCGTGGAAAAACATTCCCCTTGTACCCATTAAAATTGACGTGTATTATCCGCCCAAAGAGGAACGGGTTTCGCACTTTCGACCAACCATGGATTTCGTTCGTATCAGTTTGCTAAATACGGTACTGTGCTTTGCTGCAATTTTGTATGGGTATCCGTCGATGCTTATCAGAAAATTATTGTAATATTACATTTGAAAATAAATGTTGCTATGAAGAAAATCAGTATTTATCTCTTATATCTTATCGGTTGTGTCAGCATTCTTTCGTGTAAAGGCGGCATTGGCGGTTCGGCAATGACGGGCGAACCAGGAGAATTGCTTGTGATAATCAACGATGAATTGAAGAATGCCGAAACGGGCGAAAAAGTCATTGAAATTTTGAACGAGGAAGACAGCGGTCTAACCCAGTCGGAACCTCCATTTTCAACAATTTTATTGAGCCGAAACAACTTTTCAAGCACATTTCGTTCATACCGAAACATATTATTTCTTGACGTAAACAAAAAATACACGACGCCACAAATTCAATATCGCAAAGACTTGTGGGCACAACACCAAGCGTACGTAAGCGTGGGCGTAGGAACGGCAGAAGAATTATCCACGGTGTTACAAAACAAACACGATAACATTATAGAATATTTTGTCAAATCAGAAATAGAACGATACCAACAACTTTATAAAGAAGCGAACAACCAAATTGTAGAAAAAAGCATAAAAAAACAATTTGATATAAACCTTTCTGTACCAAACGGTTACAATATCAATAAAATAGCCGATGATTTTATGTGGATTTCGTTGGAATCGAAAGTACATAGTCAAGGTCTGATAATATATGAGCGCCCATACAGCGACACGGCACAATTCAACAAAACCGCCTTGTTGAATTACAGAGACTCTATAGTAAAAGTCCACATTCCCGGACCTTCGGAAGGAAGTTACATGACTACAGAATACATCTTACCCATTCAATACAAGATAGGCACGTATGTGAACGACGACTACACCATTGAATTACGAGGAAAATGGCGTGTGGAGAATGATTTTATGGCAGGACCGTTTACCAGCTATACATTCTGTAACTTGCAGAAAAACAAACTGATAACCATTGAGGGATATGTGTATTATCCCAACAAGGAAAAACGAAATTTCATGCGACAATTGCAAGCCATTTGTCGTTCCGTCTCTTTTGACAAAATTGTTGTAAACCCCGAGAACAATGGAAATTAAGAAGTATTTCTCACTCATAAAATTTTCCCATACCATTTTTGCCCTTCCGTTTGCCGCAATAGGATTTGCATTGGCGGTATGGTATGCACACTACCCGTTTCAATGGAGTTTGTTGATTTGTGTGCTTTTATGTATGATATTCTGTCGTTCGGCGGCAATGGCATTTAATCGTTACACCGATTACACCTACGACGCAAAGAATAGCAGAACGGCACAACGAGAGATTCCCGCGGGAAAAATTTCTCCAAAATCGGCCCTATTGTTTGTAATCATTACTTCCATACTTTTTATTGCAACCACGTGGTTCATCAACAGATTGTGTTTTTATTTATCTCCCGTGGCATTACTCGTTGTTTTGTTTTATTCATATACAAAGAGATTTACTCCGCTTTGTCACGTTTTTCTTGGCATAGGTCAGGCACTTGTTCCCATAGGTGCGTACATTGCCGTTTCGGGAGAATTTTCCATTACGCCCATTATATTTTCATTCATTGTTCTTGGATGGATGGCTGGTTTCGACATTATATATGCCCTGCAAGACGAAGACTTTGACAGAAGCGAGAAACTCCATAGCATTCCCGAACATTTTGGACGACAGAAAGCGCTTGCAATATCCATTTTCATTCATTGCACAACAGCGATACTTACCATTTTTGTCGGCTTTTACGCCCACTTTTCGTGGTTATACTGGATTGGAACTGGATTATTTATTGGTTGTTTGATTTTTCAGCATGCAATCGTTTCGCCCAAAGACATTTCAAAAGTAAATTTGGCGTTTAGCACGACGAACGGTGTGGCAAGCGTGGTATATGCAGCATTTACCATCGCAAGCGTGTGCTTTTAATAGAATTAGGTATTATGAGTTAAAAATTAAGAATTTTGGAGGATGAACTTTTCAAGGCACCCTTTATAGAAAAAGATTCTTAATTTACTTTATCGATTGCAAACGTAATTGAAGATATTCCTACAAGCGTGTCGTTGTAGGTTGCCGGCTGAAGAATAAACGTATTCCTGCCTTCGCTCAAACGAGTACTATAAAACAACACCTGTTCCAACAAAAATGTAGAATCTTCCTGTGCTTTGCCAACGAACTGCTGTTTTTTGTCATATGCAGGAATAGCGATAGGAATAGCCGAAGTTTCGCCGTTCGGAGCTATCAAGCCCAACACAAACGGAAACTGCAGATATGGTATGTCGAATCTATGTCGTATTGCCATAGAAATTTGATATAACTGAAACGTGTCTTTTCCATGTTCATAGGTGAAAACCAATGGTTTCGCCTTTACAAGCATATTGTTATCAAGCGAAATTGTCTGTTCGTAGGCAACATCGCGACGTTCGCACGAAAGCAATGCCACAAGGGCAAATAACACTAAAAATAATCGTTTCATAATCATCATTTTTTCAAAAGTACATTTTTTTCTGTGCAGATATGTTCTTTCAATCAGAAATTTCCATAAATCAAGAAATAATCTTATTTTTACCCAATTAAAATCTAGAATTATGATAGACAGTCCACTTATTGATGCAACGATTGACATAGCGTTCAAAGAAGATATTGGTGACGGCGACCATACGACGTTGTCGTGTATTCCCCACGATTTACAAGGTCGTGCGCGATTATTAGTAAAGGAAGACGGTATTCTTTGTGGTGTTGAATTAGCAAAAAAGATTTTTGCGAAATTCGACCCAACATTAAAAATGACGCAGTTTCTACACGATGGCGACGCTATAAAAAAAGGTGACATTGCGTTTGTTGTTGAAGGAAAAACAATCTCGATTCTGCAAACCGAGCGACTTGTATTGAACTTTATGCAACGATTGAGTGGAATTGCCACACAAACACACGAATACGTGAAATTGTTGGAAGGCACGAACACCAAAATCCTCGATACCCGTAAAACCACACCAGGTTTGCGTTTGCTGGAAAAATACGCAGTAAAGACTGGTGGCGGCGAAAATCACCGAATCGGGTTGTACGACATGATTTTGATAAAGGATAACCATATTGATTATGCCGGAGGTGTGACAAAAGCAATCACCAAGACGAAAGAGTATCTTAAGGAAAAAGGGAAAGACCTAAAAATTGAGGTGGAAGCACGCACGTTAGACGAAATAAAAGAAATACTCAAATTTGACGTTGAACGAATCTTGATTGACAATTTCACCCCCGAAGAAACGAAAGTTGCCGTTGCATTAATCAATGGAAAATGCAAGACAGAATCTTCAGGAGGAATTACCAAAGAATCAATTCGCGCATACGCCGAAGCAGGTGTAGATTACATTTCGGTAGGAGCTCTTACACATCACATCAACAGTCTTGATTTGAGTCTCAAAGCATTTTAATTGATGCGTATCGCCGTTCCGTTCCAGAAAAATTTTGCCATATTTCTATTGTCATGCATATTCGTCAATGGATACGCGCTTAACACGGTTACACCGCCCGAAAAACCCAAACTTGTCGTGCTGTTCGTCGTTGAACAAATGCGATATGAATACTTGGAACGTTTCAACAAGCATTATGTAAGCGGAGGATTCAAAAAACTGATGTACGACGGAACGCAATGTATTGACGCACATACAAATTTTGCCTACGGACATAGCTCAAGCGCTTTTGCCAGCATTGCAACCGGAACAACGCCAGCACGACATGGAATTATAGGAAATACGTGGTATAATAGGAATTCACATTCCCAAACACATTGCGTTGCCGATGCGACATATTTTTGCGTCGGTGGAAAACAGCACGAGGAATATCAAGTTTCAGCAAAAAAACTTATCGGTTCCACATTCGGCGAAGAACTCATGAACCAATCGTTCGGACGTTCACGCTCATTCACCATCAGTTTGGATCCACAATCAGCAGTACTTTGTTCCGGACACAAGTCAAGCGGAACCTTTTGGTTAGACGAATACAGCGGAAACTGGGTGACAAGTTCGTATTACAACCCTGTACTTCCTGCGTGGTTGTCGCAATTTAACGCCAAGGGACTTGCCACAATATATAGCAATAGAACGTGGAATACATTTCAACCTATAAATAAATATAACGAATCGGCACCTGATAATGCCAAATATGAAATTGGATTACGAAATCAGACTACATTTCCATATTCATTACAAAAACTAAAAGACAGATACAAACCATACAAAATACTCAAAACCACGCCATTCGGCAACACATACGTAAAAGATTTTGCCATTGAACTTATTGAGAAAGAACGACTTGGCAAAAGCGACTGCACTGATTTTCTCACGATAGCAATCACGGCAACGGAAGAAATCGGGAATAAATTCGGTTGTCTCTCAAAAGAAATAGAAGACACCTACATTCGCCTTGATTTCGAGTTGATGTTTTTGCTCAATTATTTAGAAACGCATATCGGAAAAGAAAATTTTGTCTTCATTCTGACCTCAAACCACGGGATGTCGGTTTCGGCAAAAAGCGAAACGCAAAAATCAACAAATTCGGGCATTTTCAAGCCAACAGAATCAATGTATTTGTTGGACAAATACCTTGACATTACGTTTGGCGAAGACGAATGGATAGAACACTATCAGAATCTGCAAATTTACCTAAACAAGAAAGCGATAAAAAGACATAGCAATACGTTAGCCGAAGTGGAAACCGCCTGTTGCGATTTTTTGACAAAGCTGACGGGAATACAAAACGCCGTTGGCTCAAGTTTGTTATCGAACCACGATTTTTGTACGAATGAAATCTTCAAACTATTGGATAATTCATATAATTACGAACGTTCGGGCGACATTCTGCTTACCTTGAAGCCAAATTGGGAAGAACAATCTGTTGAAACTGTCGGCTCCCACATATCGCCCTACAATTACGACACGCACGTTCCTCTTTTTTGGTATGGATGGAAATTTGACTCCAAAATAATCACGCAACCTGTTGAAATCACCGATATTATCGTAAATTTGTGCCAAATAACTAAAATATCACGGCCAAATATGGCAAATGGTAAAATCATAGATAACCTTATCAAATGAAGAAATTTATAACGATATATTTATTTTTACTCATAGGTATTCTTGCTTTCTCACAAGAAGAAGACTCTTTGATATATCTCAATCCAAACAAGAAAATATATTTTACCGATCCAGCAGAGCTCATTCTGCAATTTACTCAAACAAACATTCAAGACAACACGGCACGGAATGGCATTCGTGCATCATATTTCACGAACGTGCCATACTATATGCACATGAATTTCAATCAACATTTTGGAATCATGCCTGGTGTGTCAATCAAAAATATCGGGATAAAGACAAAAGACGAGATAATTGACTCTGTTTCATACTATAAGGTAATGCGAAGAGTTTTTACTGCCGGGATTTCGGCAGCAGCAAAAATTGGGGTGTTCAACAAAGGTTTATGGTTTTACGGCGGTGGCGGCGTTGATTGGGCGTTTCACTATCGTCAGAAATACTATGAGAAAACTGATAAAAAACATATCACCAAAAAAGGTGAATGGTTGAGCAATACTACTCCAAACGTGATTCCATCGGTTTTCGTCGGAGTTCAAACACCTATTGGATTAAACGTAAAGGCAACATACTATTTCAACGATTTTCTAAATCAAAATTATAAGGGTACGTTTGGTGATTTCAGCAAAATCACTCAGTCTGAATTATTTACGATTACATTCTCACTGGTGTTTAAAGAGATAAAAGAAAAAGTGAGCGAACTCGGAATAGAACAACCTTCAACAATGCGCAAAGAAAAAGCAATTGAATTATGAAACACATAAAATACATACTATACAAATTACTTGGGTTAAAAGCATACCTACAAGTTGTCAGTAGAGTCTATATTTTTTTAATTTCAATAGGTTTTGGAAAAAAGAAATATCCTGAAATTCATTATTTGAAACAGATTGTTAAACCTGGCTCACATTGTATCGACATTGGTGCAAACCTTGGTTATTTTTCGTATTTTATGAGCAAATTTGCCGGTGCGTCAGGAAAAATTTATTCTATAGAACCAATTCCACTTTTTGGTGAAATTTGGAAGAAAAACGTGGCAAGAACGGATTTCAACAATATAGAATTACTCCCCTATGCTTTGGGCGCCGAAGAAAAAATGGTAACGATGGGAATGCCTGTCGTTGACGGAACTGTTCACCACGGAATGACAAAAATCATTGATTCTCGTTCGCAATGCGAGAAAACATTTGAGGTGCAGATGCAAGTTCCAGATACATTATTTCAAAACCTTCCCAAAATTGATTTCATCAAAATCGATATTGAAGGTTACGAGCACGTTGCTTTTGCCAATATGAAAAAACTGCTTAAACGGGATAAACCGCTTATTCAGTCGGAACTTGGCGGAGAAGAAAATCGTAAAGAATGTTTCGCCATTTTGACCGAATTAGGTTACGAGCCATACATTCTTCAAGAAAATGAACTGAAAAAAATACCCGTGAGCGAAATCAACGATCACGGGCAAGATTTCTATTGGAAATAAGTTGTAAACTACATTCTTTCGGGAACCTTAATTCCCAACAAATTCATTCCTGATGCGATAATTGTAGCAACTTCCTTCGACAGCGCCAGACGGAATGCCTTTGTTGCTTGATGTTCCTCGTTAAGAATTGAATAATCGTGATAGAACTGATTATACAATTTCACGAAATCATAGACATAATTTGCGATATACGACGGAGCGTGGTCTTTCGCAGCCGTCTCAATCACGTAGCCATAACGAGAGATTGTTTTTAACAATTCTTTTTCCTTATCATTACATTCGCTAACAGAAAAATTCTCGTTCACCTCTATGCCCTGCTCTTTTGCCTTACGCAACAACGAGCATATACGTGCGTGAGTATATTGGATAAATGGTCCCGTATTTCCGTTAAAATCAATTGATTCCTTTGGATTGAACAACATCGTTTTACGAGGTTCTACTTTCAAGATGAAGTATTTCAACGCACCTTGTGCAATAATTTCGTGTACTTCGGCGGCCTCTTCTGCTGGCAAACTGTTCAATTTCCCCAATTCGTCGGAAATTGCCTTTGCATCTTGCAACATTGATTCCATCAAATCGTCGGCATCGACAACAGTTCCTTCACGGGATTTCATTTTGCCTTCTGGCAATTCAACCATGCCATACGACATGTGATAGATTCTGTTTGCCCACGAATATCCTAATTTTTGAAGAATCAAACTCAACACCTGGAAATGGTAATTTTGCTCATTACCAACAACATAGATAAGCTCGCCCATCTCGCCGTATTCACGGAAACGTTCTATTGCCGTACCTATATCTTGTGTCATATACACCGAAGTGCCATCGGGACGCAAAAGCAACTTTTGATCCAAGCCATCACCTGTCAAGTCAGCCCAAACGGATTTATCCTCTTTTTGGAACAAGATTCCACGTTGCAAACCATCCATCACAACTTTTTTGCCCAACAAATACGTTTGTGATTCGTAATACACGTGGTCGAACGAAACACCCATACGTTTGTAGGTAGCATCAAAACCTTCGTAAACCCAACCGTTCATTGTTTTCCAAAGTTTCAACACTTCCCCGTCGCCTTGTTCCCATTTCACCAACATCTCGCGTGCTTGCAACAAAATCGGTGCTTCGGCCTTGGCTTCGTCTTCCGACTTTCCTTGACTGATTAAGTCGGCAATTTGCTTTTTATATTCTTGGTCAAAAATCACGTAGTATTTTCCCACCAGATGGTCACCTTTCATTCCCGAAGACTGCGGGGTTTCGCCGTTTCCAAACAATTTCCACGCAATCATCGACTTACAAATGTGAATACCACGATCATTCACCAAATTTGCCTTAATCACACGATTACCGTTTGCAGCCAAAATTTGCGAGATTGAATATCCCAACAAATTGTTGCGAATATGCCCTAAATGCAGTGGTTTATTGGTATTAGGCGAAGAAAATTCCACCATAACAGTTGGAGAATCCGCAGTTATTGTTTTTTTTCCGTAATTTTCACCCTGCTTGAGAGCATCTTGTAACAACGACAACCAGTATTTCACCGAAATAGTGAGATTCAAAAATCCCTTTATAACCGAATAAGACTCAATGGCTTCGATATTATCCACCAAATATTTTCCAATTTCATTGGCGGTTTCTTCGGGAGATTTTTTTGAAAAACGAACCAAAGGGAAAATCACAACGGTTTTATCCCCTGCGATTTCCTTTTTGGTTTCTTGTAATTGAATATTTTTTGACTCGATTGTCGCTCCGTACAATTCAGAAACGGCGCGAATCAATTCCTGTTCAATAAGGTTGTCTATCGTCATTTTTTTCAAAAGAAATATATTAGCAAGCAAATAATGGATATTGAGCCATCATTTCGTTTACTGTCTTGCGAACCGAAGTAATTGTTGCTTCAGTTGGATCGCACAAAACTTTGTCAATCAATTCTACAATCGTCTTTATTCCGTCTTCTTTTACGCCACGAGTGGTGATAGCCGGCGTACCGAAACGCAAGCCAGAAGTTTGGAATGCACTACGAGTATCGAAAGGAACAAGGTTTTTGTTTGTCGTAATGTCGGCAGCAACCAACGATTCTTCGGCAACTTTACCTGTCAATTCAGGGAATTTCGGGCGAAGGTCAACCAACATTGAGTGATTGTCGGTTCCGTCGGAAATAATCTTGTAACCACGATTAACAAATTCTTGAGCCATTACAGCAGCGTTCTTCTTAACCTGTTCTTGATATTTCTTGAATTCAGGAGTCAATGCTTCGCCGAAAGCAACTGCCTTAGCTGCAATAACATGTTCAAGAGGTCCGCCTTGCATACCTGGGAATACAGCAGAGTTAATCAATTGTCCCATAGTCTTAACCACACCTTTTGGCGTTGTTTTACCCCATGGATTTTCAAAATCTTTTCCAATCAAGATAATACCACCACGAGGACCACGCAATGTCTTGTGCGTTGTTGACGTTACAATGTGAGCATATTTTACAGGGTTTTTCAACAAACCAGCAGCAATCAAACCTGCCGGGTGAGCCATATCTACCATAAAGATTGCACCAACTTTGTCAGCAATTGCACGCATTCTCTCATAATCCCATTCACGGCTATATGCAGAACCACCACCGATAATCAACTTCGGTTTTTCAGCCAAAGCGATTTTTTCCATTTCGTCGTAATCAACACGACCAGTCTCCTTGTTCAAGAAATACGGGACTGGTTTGTAAATCATACCCGACGTATTTACTGGTGAACCGTGAGACAAGTGACCACCGTGATTCAAATCCAAGCCCATGAACTTGTCACCAGGTTGCAAAATTGACAACAAAACGGCACCATTTGCCTGAGCACCCGAGTGAGGTTGCACGTTTGCAAATTCAGCACCATACAATTGTTTCAATCGTTCAATTGCCAATGTTTCAATTTCATCGACAACCTCGCAACCACCATAATGACGTTTGCCAGGATAACCTTCGGCATACTTGTTTGTGCAGTAGGAACCCATAGCTTCCATTACTTGGTCACTCACGAAATTTTCTGAAGCAATCAATTCTATGCCTCGCAACTGTCTTTGATGTTCTTTCTCGATTAAATCAAAGATTGTAGTATCTCTATTCATCAGTATAATATTAAGTTAAGCGTGACAAAAATACATAAAAAACGCACACTGAAATGAAGATTCTTGTATAATTATAAACAGATTTTTAAATATGTTTTATGCTACTATATTATTATGTCTTTTCGCTACAAAAAAAAATCTTGGCATGACATTTTATAAGAATAATAACTATTTATTAACATCGCAATTTCCACACGTTTTTCCTTGTATATTTGTGCATCAAAAATTTTTGAAATATGATATACTTCTTCGAAGACAAACAGCACAAAATCCTTGCTGTACAGTCTGATTCAGCTTTTGACGAAAAAACAACGGAAAAACTTTCGTGGTTGTTTGGCAACGCTCACATCATTGATGCACAAACTCTTGACGGCAAATTCATCGGCCCTCGCCGCGAAATGATTACCCCGTGGAGTACCAACGCCGTTGAAATCACCCAAAATATGGGCATTTCGGGCATTAAACGTATAGAAGAATACGTTCCGCAAACAGAAAATAGTGCGTTCGACCCGATGTTGCAACGCAAATACGAAGGTCTGAACCAAGATATTTTCACCATAAACCACGAACCCGACCCTATCATTTTTATTGATGACTTGAACGAATACAATAAAAAAGAAGGTTTGGCTCTCAACGAAAATGAGATTGCGTATCTTGAAGGATTGGCAAAAAAACTTGGAAGAAAACTTACCGACAGCGAAGTGTTCGGATTCTCGCAAGTGAACTCGGAACACTGCCGTCACAAAATTTTCGGTGGCAGCTTCGTCATTGACGGACAAGAAAAACCGTTTTCTTTGTTCAAAATGATAAAACAAACGACGGAACAAAATCCGAATCGTGTTATTTCTGCATACAAAGACAATTGCGCCTTCATCCAAGGTCCTATGATTGAGCAATTTGCACCTGAAACGCAGAACAAGCCAGACTTTTTCACCATAAAAGATTACGAATCGGTAATTTCGTTGAAAGCCGAAACGCACAACTTCCCTACTACTGTGGAACCATTCAACGGCGCCGCTACGGGAACAGGCGGCGAAATTCGCGACAGAATCGCTGGCGGAAAGGCGGCTTATCCGATTGCAGGAACAGCAGTGTATATGACTTCATATACCCGTTTGAACAATCCCGAACGTATTTGGGAAAATGCGACAAAACCTCGTCCGTGGCTTTACCAGACGCCAAAAGACATTCTTATCAAGGCATCGAACGGAGCGAGCGATTTCGGTAACAAATTCGGTCAACCGCTTATCTGCGGTAGCGTCTTGACATTCGAACATTTTGAAAACAATAAGAAATACGGTTTCGACAAGGTTATTATGATGGCTGGTGGCGTTGGCTATGCAAAGAAAAACGACAGCTTGAAAGACACACCCGAAGTCGGTGACAAAGTTGTGCTGCTTGGTGGCGACAACTATCGCATCGGAATGGGCGGTGGCGCTGTTTCGTCGGTTGCCACAGGCGAATACAACAACGCGATAGAGTTGAACGCCATTCAGCGAAGCAACCCTGAAATGCAGAAACG
>JAGCOW010000070.1 GCA_017642535.1 Bacteroidales bacterium
CCAGATTGCTCTGGCGGTTATTTTCTTCTGCCATACCATACGCTCACGCACATCTGTTTTTTCAACAGGCACAATGCTCTTTGTTGTCCGGACTTTCCTCCCCCTTTCGGGAGCGATAGAACGACCTACTGCATTGCAAAATTACAAAAATTATCGTCGTTTGATTTTTTTTTACAAGAAACCTCTAGCACGTATTGCAGTACACATAAAAAAAAGTATTTTTACAAAAACATTTTCAAAAACATTAACCTTACAAAATAACATGAAGAAAATTAATGCTAAAACTCTGTGTACAAGTGTATTACTTTGTACTTCCGTCATCTTTTGTGCTTGTGACAAAGAAACTAAAATTGAACCCCAAAACTATGGTGAGAAACTTGCCTGCGTCTATGAACCTAAACCCTTTTCTATAGGATTAGACAAACAAGTGTATTTCTCACAAGGAAATTTACAATATCAAGCAAGTACAAACATATGGCGATTTGCAGAAAATCAATATGATATTATTGGAAACGACAACGAAAACATTTCTTCCTCGTATTCTGGTTGGATAGATTTGTTCGGATGGGCAACGTCAGGTTGGAACAGCGGGGCAAAAACGTATATGCCCTATAGTACCGACAGTTGTAGCTTGAATTATAATCCAGGCGAGGCTTCCGAATACGATTTCGATTTGACAGGTGACAAACTCTTTTGTGACTGGGGTGCCTACAATAAAATTTCAAATGGTGGCAACACCGCCAATACTTGGCGAACACTAACCAAAGACGAATGGGCATATATTTTAACAGAACGTCCTCGTTGCACAGAATTATTCTCAGCAGGGAAGATAGGAGGTATGAATGGGCTGATATTGTTACCTGACGAATGGATACAGCCAGAATCAATACCGTTTATAGCAGACACAACTCTTTGGGAAGCAAACGATTACACTTTTGCCGAATGGGCAGAAATGGAAGCGAACGGAGCTGTATTTTTGCCAGCTGCCGGACTTCGAGAAGGCACCAGCACCCAACAATCCGCTTGGAACGAAGGTCTTTATTGGTCTTCGTCGGCTTCTACCGAAGAGCGTGCATGGCATTTACATTTCTACCAACTTGGCACAGTTTGCTGGGATCACCCTCGTGCTATAGGTCATTCTGTTCGTCTCGTGCAAGACGTTTCTCCTTCAACAAACTGAGGGGGGGCGTAATACGACAGTCCTACAGAATTTCTTTCGAACAAGGAGATTGTGCCGTTAGGCACTTCATATCGGTAGAAAACGATTTTCCCCTCTTATTAAACGTGCCGTAAGGTACGTTATTCAATATATAGCGTCTCATAAACAAAAAAAATCGTACCTAACGGCACGAAAAGAAATGAGGAAACATTATTCCTACCAATATTTTGTGCCTAAGGCACATTGAAATTTTTGGAAAATGATTTGATTCTTTCGGATGTGAGATAACGAGATTTCTTGCCTCGCTTTGCTCGGCTGCGAAATGACGAACTTTTAGGGCAGGAAGAAGAAAAAAGAAAGGGAAAAATTGCACCGCAATTTTTCCCTTTCTTTCCTTTTATCCCCATCTAAGCCCCGTCATCTCGAACGGAGCGTAGCGAGTGAGAGATCTCTTTACCGAACGACAACCTTCACACTATTTCCATCCACCACCACAAAATACACCCCTGTTTTTATTTACGATTATACTTTTGCAAATATATAGAAAAAAACATAAATCTATAAGTCAGATTCAGTCCTAATCCTTGTACAACAAATACTTACTCCGAATTTGTTTAAATTGCGTGAGACCTTCCTCCCACGAATCACGAATTTCTTGTTCGCTCTTGCCTTCCTCCAGCATTTTTTGCAATTCGGGCGTGCCAGCCAATTTCGTGAAGAAACTATTGAAAAACGGCTTTGTGCCCGTATAATTTTTATAAATCTCTTTCCAAATGCCAATTCGTATCGAAGTTACGCCATACAAAATAGTTCTAGTTCTGTAATCGTATCCGTAGCACTTTTGGTTTTCATACATTGGTTTAGAAGCCCCCTGCTTGCTTTGGGGAACAAAGAAAAACGAGGTGTCGGCAAAATCGGGACAACCAATCATTTCAAACGGCCTGTCGGTGCCTCGTCCGCAACTCATCACCGTACCTTCGAACAAGCACAACGTAGGATACAATGCGATTGCCATACTGGTTGACAAATTCGGTGACGGAGCAATTGGCAAAGAATATCGAACTGTGTGGTCATAATTTTCGCACATAACATATTGTAAATCACATTGAACGCCATTTGCCAGCCATTTCTCGCCATTTATCATTCGGGCATATTCGGCAATTGTCATTCCGTGAACAATGGGAACAGGGTGCATTCCAACAAACGACTTATATTTCATATCCAACACGGGACCGTCAACATAATGACCGTTGGGATTGGGGCGGTCAAGCACCAAAAATTTCACGTTGTTTTCGGCACAGGCCTCCATCACATAATGCATAGTGGAAATATAGGTGTAAAAACGGGCACCAACGTCTTGAATATCAAACACAACAATATCAACATCTGCCAAATCTTCTTTCGTCGGCTTTTTATGCGAGCCGTACAACGAAACCAAAGGCAAGCCCGTTACATTGTCAACACCGTCGGCTACCATTGCTCCAGCGTCGGCAGTGCCACGAAAACCGTGTTCAGGAGTCAAAATCTTTTGAACTTGAACTCCACATCTCAATAATGTATCGACTAAATGCATATTTCCCACCATCGATGTCTGGTTTCCAACCACCGCCACACGTTTGCCTTGCAACAACGGCAGATATTCCCCCATCCGTTCCGCACCAACAATAGGTCGAACTGCAACACTATCCAACACAAGTTTTCCTTGAGAGACATCATTTTTTGACGTATTTTGCGAAAAACACGAGGTTGTCCCCAAAAGTAACACACAGAAATACAATAGTTTTTTCATCATTTCATTATCTTTGCCACGTATGAATACTGAACTTTATATAGCAAAACAAATTTTACCGCATAAAGATACGGCAAATATATCAAAACCTATCGTAAATATCGCGATTATTGCAATTGCTTTGGGTTTAGCCGTTATGCTCATTGCCGTTTCGGTCATCGTAGGGTTCAAATCAACCATATCGGAACAAATTTTCGGTTTTTCGTCACACATTGAGATTGTCAATTTTGACGCAAACACTTCGTTTGAATCGTTGCCCATTCACACTGATAAAAAATTGATACAAAACGTTGCTAATGAAGAGTTTGTAACACACGTACAAATATATGCAACCAAGCCAGCAATCGTAAAAGTTCACGGCACAGCACGAGGAATCATAGTGAAAGGTATTGACAATTCGTATAATTGGGAATTTATTGAAAATCACCTTGTTGCCGGAGAGAAAATCTCGTTTCCCCAAGACACGACAACCGACAATGTCATTATCTCAAAGATTCTTGCAAATCTATTACAACTATCTGTAGGTGATAAGTTTACGACTTCGTTCGTTCCCAACGATTCCAATAAAAAAGTACGTAAACGTAGTTTTATCGTTACAGGCATTTATGAAACACACCTCAACGAAATCGACGACCGTTTCATCCTCGCCGACATTCGCCATATACAAGATTTGAATAATTGGGAGCCCAATCAATGTTCGGGTTACGAGGTTTTTCTCAAAGATTACAAACATTTGGATACCGACAAAGAACGCATTGAGGAAATTTGTGGCTTCGACATCTCGCCCGACGTGCAACGGCTTCGGGTAGAAACCTTACAAGAAAAGACGCCGCAGATTTTCGACTGGCTTTCGCTACTCGATATGAACGCGTGGCTCATCATTGCGTTGATGATTCTCGTGGCGGGAATGAATATGATTACGGGACTGCTCGTCATCATTTTGGAAAAAACAACAATGATTGGCATTTTGAAAGCATTGGGTGCACAAAACGTGAGCATTCGTAAGATATTCGTTTATGTGGGTAGCATGCTTATCACCAAAGGATTGTTCTGGGGAAACGTGGTTGGCTTGGGACTATGCTTTATTCAACTGTTTTTCCATCCGTTCACACTCGACCCGACAGTGTATTTTATGTCGTATGTTCCCATAAAAATCAACATTCTGTACATTATTATGCTAAACGTCGGCACGTTTATTCTCACGTCGGCAATGCTTATATTGCCATCAATTCTGATTACGAAAATATCGCCGTCGGAAGCAATTCGTTTTGACTAAAATAGTGTTTTGATATGATTCATAAAACAATTAAAAATTAAGAGTTAAGAATTAAGGATGGCTGAGTTTGTCGAAGCCAGATATTTATAAGATAAAACAGATTCTATCTAAAAAAAGCATACATTTGCACAAATAGATTTACAATGGATTTACAATCTCCTCAAAAAGAAATATACGCAAAAGAGCGTTTTTCAGCTCTGCAAGCACAACGTCTGGCACAAGAAATCGCCTTTGGACCTGTTGTTTTCCAAGTGTCACGACTTATGGTCAAATTCGGCATTTTTCAGATGTTAGATGACGCAAAAGACGGGCTGACAATGGACGAAATCGTTGAAAAAACGAAGCTTTCACGTTACGCCGTACAATGTTTGCTTGAATCATCCTTGACTATAGGAACTATTTTATTGAAAGACAACAGATTCCATCTTGCAAAAGCTGGCTGGTTCTTGATTCACGACGATATGGCTCGTGTGAATATGGATTTCAACCACGACGTGAACTATTTGGGGCTTTTTGATTTGGAGAAAGCGTTAATCAACGGTAAACCCGAAGGATTGAAAGTGTTTGGCACGTGGAAGACGATTTACGAAGGTCTTTCACAACTTCCTGCACAAGTTCAGAAAAGTTGGTTTGGATTCGACCATTTCTATTCCGATAATTCATTCAAACAAGCATTGGAGATTGTTTTCGCAAACAAACCAAAAACATTGCTCGACGTGGGTGGCAACACCGGTCGCTGGGCATTGCAGTGCGTTGGTTTCGACAAGAACGTGAAAGTTACCATTATGGACTTGCCACAGCAATTGGCCATGATGCGCGAGCAAACCAAAGGGATTGACGGAGCCGACAGAATTTTTGGTCACGGGGCCGATTTGTTGGATAAAAATGTTCCTTTCCCGACCAATTTCGACGCTATTTGGATGAGCCAGTTCCTTGACTGTTTCTCCGAAGAAGAAGTCACGAGCATCCTCACCCGTGCTGCAAAATCAATGAACGCCGACAGTCGCTTGTATATTATGGAAACATTGTGGGACCGTCAGCGTTTTGAAACGGCTTCGTATTGCCTGACACAAATCAGCATTTATTTCACAGCGTTGGCAAACGGAAACTCAAAGATGTATTATTCTGGCGACATGATTCGTTGTGTTGAAGATGCAGGTCTTACCGTGGAAACCATTCACGACGGACTTGGACTTGGTCACAGCATAATTGTTTGTAAACTGAAATAAGCGAATTATTCCACCAAGAAAGAAATTTCTTCTTGAGAGAACGGAATTGTTTGTTCGTCGGGGATGAAATTTGCAACAAGTTGTGTTTTCCGTTGTTGCAATTTCTGAATTTTTTCCTCTATCGTATTTTCCGAAATAAATCGATATACGGTCACATTATTGGTTTGCCCAATACGGTGAGCGCGGCTAATTGCCTGATTTTCAACAGCAGGATTCCACCACGGATCCAGAATGAAAACGTAATCGGCTTGGGTAAGATTCAAACCTACACCACCCGCCTTGATTGAAATCAAGAACAACTTGCAATCATCGTCTTCCTGGAATTTCTTTATAACCGCCTCACGATTGGTGGTACTACCAATCAAATAGGCATATTTCAAACCTTCTTTCTCAAAATGGTCTTTGAATAGATCAAGGTGACGAACAAACGACGAGAAAATCAGCACCTTATGGTGGTGAATAATGTTAGGCAACATACGCAAAACTTCGTCGAATTTTCCTGAAGTTCCGTGACAACCCTCCACAAGCATAGGATGGTTCGCCAACAAACGAAGATGCATCAATGCCTGCAACACGTTGATAGTAGAGCGTTGGAACGTTTCCTTCTCAATAGATTCAAAAATCATATTGCGGACTTTAGACTTTTCCGTCTCGTATAATTTCTGTTGTGTATCCGACATTTTACAATAACGTACCTGTTCGGTTATTGGTGGCAAGTCTTTCGCAACTTCCTGCTTTTCACGACGGAAAATAAACGGTTTAATGATTCGTCGCAATTGGGTAATCACATTCTCGTCGTGGCGTTCAAAACCTTTGACAAAGTAATCCTTGAAGAACTTCAAACTACCCAACATATCACGGTTGACGAAGTTCAGCTGCGTCCACAAGTCAATCAATGTGTTTTCAATCGGCGTACCCGTCAACAACAATTTTCTGTCGGAATTCAGTTTCAACACGCTCGTGTAGATTTTCGAACCAGGATTCTTAATCATCTGACTTTCGTCGAGAACAATATAATAGAATGAGAATTCTTCGAAACTCTTAATATCATTTCTCAAAAGTCCGTAGGTCGTCAATATAATGTCATACTCGTTGAAATACGAAAATTCACGATTTCTGTCATTTCCTATATATTTAAACACCTTGATTCCCGGCGTGAATTTTTCAAATTCGTTGAACCAGTTATAGACGATTGACGCAGGAGAAACTATCAGACTCGGTTTGCGATTTCCCGATGCCTTTTGGTTGTTTATCACTTTTTGCAACAACGAAATTGTCTGCAACGTTTTTCCCAAACCCATATCGTCGGCCAAACAACCACCAAAATTGTTTGCTTCCAAGAAACTCAACCAGCGATAACCTTCAATCTGATACGGACGCAATTTTGCTTGCACCTCGGCTGGTACCTCGTTGTCTTTCAGACCATTGGTCTCAATGTGCATCAATTTCGTCTTCAATGCCTCCGACAATGTTACCGGCAAACGTTGAATTGTCTTATAATGCACGGCTTTCACCGAGAAATAGTCAGGATTGCCGTTCTTTGTTGAGAACAAGAACAATTCCTTATATTTTGCAAACCATTCCGTAGGAATGATACCGATCTGATTATTAGGCAATTGCACGACAGGATCTTCGTTCAGAATGTTTTTTCTCAGTTTCTTGAACGGTATTTTGTATTCTCCAAATGTGACAATTGCGTGAACATCAAACCAGTCAATGGAATTTGACACAACCTCCATTTCAAGTTTTGCCTGCAAATTCTGGATTTTCTGGTCTGATTCGGCAAAGACATCTATCTTATACGTATCAAAAAGAGCTTTGTTTGCCTGAGTCCAATGCAGTAGTTTGAAATATGCGTCGCCATCTTCGCCAGCCAAGTTCCACAAGCCATTTTTTTCAACCAAGCCCGTGGCCTCAACATCGGCGACAAACATTTTCTCAAATGCTCTATCTCGTTGATAACGAGTATAATGAGGTTCACCATTAACATTTTTATACGCAACCTCAAACTGACGTTCATTATTTATGTCGGTAAATTTCCACGAACCGTAGGTGAAACAAAATTCCACGTGAGCATTACCAAACACGTCACGAACAACCGAAGCCGAAATTTGCGGTTTCACATATGCGTCCGTCAAACTGAAACCCGAAACCTCAACCTTATAGTTGCGAATACAGTTCAACACGAACGTGCTATAGTACTCCTCGCGAACATTTTGCTGCACAGCACGCACCGAAGGATCAAACACCCTTCCGTTTATGTTAGGAAAATGATAGAATGTGGAACCGATTTGCACCGCACTTGGCGTGTTCGACAACAAGATAAACGTCTTATCAGTATTCACCTCCTTGCCGTCTTGCACAACACGTACCCGACGTTCCAATTCGGTACCGTTTTTTCTAAAAATAAACGTTACGTCTGGATTCTTGTCACAAACAGCAATTCTATCTTCTGGATAAAAATTGGCTCCTTTTACCTTTTTATAAATAGGAATTTGATGTTCGCGAGCCAACATAAATGCCTCAAACAGACATTCTTCCACAAACGGACGGATTTTTCCGTCGAACACACGACGAGGGTTTCCTTTGGTAAACTTTTCATCACGCAATTTGATTTTCGTAATGAAATCCTTCAACGTGTCTTTTTTGTGGATATAGTCGGCAAATTCTGGCTTATTATAGATATATGACTCCAAGCAATGCGACAAAACTTCGACAATCTGAACCTCGTGCGGTTGCAGGTATTTTTTATTTGTCGAAGGCGTTATATATTCCGACATTTGATAAAATGCCTGCCCCTCCTCTTTGATTAACTCAAAGGGGGCCAGCACCCATCCTAAATTCGGATTTTCTTGCAATATCAGAACAAACTGAAATTCCATAAAGTTTTCCAAGAAACAAAAGTACAATTTTTAATCAAATAAAAAAAAAGCTATTCTAATTTTTTTTCAACAAAATAAAACAAAATGCCAGAAACATATATTTTTGCTGATAATTATGAGGTATTTCATTCATCTTGCATATAACGGAACGCGTTTTTGTGGTTGGCAACGGCAGCCACATTCACCGTCTATTCAGGAAAATATAGAGTCTATTCTGACGACACTCTTGGGTGAAGAAATTTCTGTCACGGGAGCTGGTCGCACAGATTCTGGCGTTCACGCATCGTCGTATTATGCTCATTTTGACACAAATACCTCTTTTTCACCACAAGATTTGCGATATAAATTGAATAGAATCTTGCCGAACGACATTGTCATTTATGACATATTTCCCGTAAAAGATGATTTGCATGCCCGTTTCTCGGCACTTTCGAGAACATATACATACACAATAACTCAGAAGAAAAATCCCTTTGCACTCGAAACGGAATACTATTTTCCACAACCATTAGACGTTGCATTGATGAATGACGCCTGCAAACTATTGCTTGGCACAAAAGATTTCACCAGTTTCAGCAAATTACACACCGACGTTACTAATAATATATGTACCGTAACACACGCCGAATGGGTCTCCGAAAACAGCAAACTGATTTTCACCATCTCGGCAAATCGTTTTTTACGCAATATGGTACGCTCTATTGTCGGGACATTGTTGGATATTGGTCAGAAAAAGATCTCTATCTCTGATTTTCAAAAAATTATAGACGCGAAAGACCGACAAAAAGCAGGAAAGTCAATTCCTGCGTGTGGATTAACACTCTGCAAGATTGAATACGCCGAATTTTAAAAATTCACGTTCACTTTTTCCCTAAAAACGTGAATCCTAACGATTCCACAACCTTCTTAATCTCCTCGGAATCAGCGTGACCTTGTACCGTTACCGTATTTTCCGCAATATCGGCAGTAACTGATTCAACTCCGTGTACGCTTGCAACATTCTTTTCAACACTGGCTTTGCAGTGATTACACTTCATTCCCTCAACACGGAACACAACAATATCATGCGCACATTCACATTCGTGACGATGTGATTTATGCACGTATTTTTTCAAAATCGCGTTCAGCAATAATAAAGTAAATACAATGGTGATTATCACGTTTACAATTGGGAAATGCACATCACAACAATCCTTCACCATCTGAATCTCCGAAAACCATTCCGACGGCATCAGATAATCAATCATCAATCCAAAGGAGAATGCTCCTATTATGATACTTGCCAAGTAAATCAGCATCGTTTTCAATCCCATCACCTTTTTCACCACGACCAACGACGCAAAACTTACGGCAGGACCTGCCATCAAGAACACCAGTGCGGCACCAGGTGTCAATCCTTTCAACATAAGAGCCGCGGCAATGGGAATAGAACCTGTGGCACAAACATACATAGGAATGGCAATTATCGTGGCAGCAACCATTTCTAACAACGGCATTGACGAAAATTGCAACAAAAACGAATCAGGAATACAGATTGCTATCAGTCCGGCGATAAGCAAACCTATAACCAAACGTGTCCCAATATCTTGCAGCATTGAAACATATCCGTAACGTAATGCTTCCACAACCTTATTTTTTGCCGCATGTTCGTTCTTGCAACAATCGTCGTCACAACCATCATCGTCTATGTCGGCAACCGAGTCGTCATCATCCTTACTAAACACGGCGACCAAACCTCCCGAAAACAGCGACGTAACTATCGCCGCAATTGGTCGAATAATGGTGAATGCCCATCCAAATACCGAATACGTCGCCAATATGGAATCAACCCCTGTTTGCGGCGTTGCCGTCAGAAACGCAGTAGTAGCACCTTTCGACGCCCCTTCCTTTCGTAACGACATGGCTGTTGGCAAAACTCCACAAGAACATAATGGTAACGGTATGCCAAACAAAGCAGCCAACACGACGGACTTAAACGAATTTTGAGACAAATAATTCTTATAAAACGATTGTGGTACTGCAACGTGCAATATTCCCGCACATAAGAAACCGAACATCAAATAGGGAGTCATCTCCACTATCAACCTCAACAATGCATATAAACTCTCTGCCATACTTTTTTTTGCAAAAATGTTATTTTCTCTGAAAAAAGACAATCATCATTTATAGGTAATATTTCTAAAATCACAAAAAACGACAACCACATGGTTGCCGTTTCTTCATTAGACGATGCAATCTTCTAAAACCAACTTGATCCGTCGAAGCAATGGGTGCAAAGTTTTTCCTTCGGCAACCCAATCGCATTGACCAAATCCTGTATTGTATTGAATTTCAACGAAGTCAAACCAAAGCGGTCACGAATTTCGTCAACCATTTTCTTGTGTTTATCCGAAGTATCATCAACATATTCAGCCAAATTCTTATCGTGTCGCCCCTCATATTTTTCAATCAACGAGCGAGTAATAAGTTCCGTATCTTTCTTCGATGCAGAGAAATTCAAGAAACGACAAGAGAACACCAACGGAGGACAAGCAATTCTCATATGAATTTCCTTTGCACCACAACCATACATTTCCGTAACATTTCCACGCAATTGCGTACCACGTACTATGGAGTCATCACAGAACACAACCTTCTGTCCTTCAAGCATTTGACGGTTCGGAATCAACTTCATTTTAGCCACGAGGTTACGAGTTTCCTGATTTGCAGGCATAAAACTACGAGGCCAGGTCGGAGTATATTTCACAATACCTCGTTTATATGGAATGCCCTTTTCTATTGCATATCCTATGGCGTGCCCGATACCAGAATCAGGAATACCACAAACAAAGTCGGCCTGTGTCGGGTCGCTCTTTGCAACGGCTTGTCCTAATGAGCAGCGAACTTTGTCAACATTGATACCTTCGTAATCCGAAGACGGGAATCCAAAATATACCCACATAAACGAGCAAACTTGCATTTTGTCGTTTGGTTTACGAAGAACCTCGTAACCATCGGCAGTCATCTTGATGATTTCGCCCGGTCCTACAAACTTATCAATTCTATATCCAAGGTTATGAAACGCCGTAGGTTCGCTTGAAACGGCGTATGCACCATCCTTTTTCGCCAACGTCACAGGCGTTCTTCCCAACTTGTCGCGAGCAACGATGATGCTATCTTCGGTCAAAATCAGCAACGAGCAAGAACCTTTCACCTTTTCATACACATTTTCAATTCCCGACACAAAGTTGTCCTTCTCGCAAATAAGCATTGCCACAACTTCGGTAGGATTCGTGTCACCAGAACTTAGTTCCGCAAAATGCAGATTTTTCGACAACAATTCCGCCTCAAGTTCCTTCATATTGTCCAATCGGGCAACTGTAACAATGGCAAAACGGCCAAGGTGGGAGTTGATGGCAATTGGTTGAGCGTCGGTATCGCTAATGACGCCAATTCCTATCTCTCCATTCAATTTTGGCAAATTATCTTCAAACTTTGTTCGGAAGTACGAGTTTTCAATGTTGTGGATTGTCCTTCGAAATCCGTTTTCCTTGCTAAATGTCGCCAAACCCGCGCGTTTTGTACCTAAATGTGAATTGTAGTCGGTACCGTAAAACAAATCTGTTATACAGTTTTCCTTTGAGATAGTACCAAAAAAGCCACCCATAAATTTGTATTTTTTTACGCAACGAATTTAGAATATTTCATTGTTTCGTTGCTCTCGCTCTTATGAAAAATTATTAACAATTTTAAAAAAATAATTTGCGAGGGAAGAACACCTTGAAAAATTGGCCTATTGGTCAAAATGAGACCTGAAAGAGACAAGAAAATTGTCTAATGGTCAAAATGAGACCTGGATTTTTGTTTGTTGTAAAAATATTGGTCAATAAATTTCATACGATTGCGTTTTGATAAGCCATTA
>JAGCOW010000071.1 GCA_017642535.1 Bacteroidales bacterium
GCCAGGTGCATCGAACTTGATAGAGTTGACCGATAGTACAGTACAGGATACATTGTGGTACACTAACGAAGAGGGAGAATTGAAGGCAGAACCAGTGACATACACGTTGTTCTGGAACTACGGTCACATTGGCGAGTCGGAGGACGACATCGACACTGTGGTTGACTACGCACAGAGGAACTTCCCGTTGCTGGAAGGCAACTACATCTACGGTTACAACTGTCCGATACTGACGGTAGAGAACTCATTCGGGTGTAAGGACGTATATAAGGAATGCATCTTCGTGAACATCACGTCTTCGTTGTATGTCCCAACGGCATTCTCACCATCGAACCCTGCACACAGTGTAAGAACGTTCCAACCTAAGGGTTACAACCTGAAGACATGCGAAATCTCAGTCTTCGATAAGTGGGGTAACCTGTTGTGGCACTCGGATGCTGTAGAGGACGGCAAGTTCGTGGGCTCATGGGACGGTAGATACGAAGGCAAGATGATGAAGTCCGACGTGTACATCTGGAAGATGGAAGCAACGTTCCTTGACGGACAAGTTTGGGAAGGCTTCGATGTAGGTCACGGCAAGAAAGCCAAGTTCGGTAGCGTGACTCTAGTTCGATAATTTTTTGCAACAAGTTTTATTTAGATTTATAGGCATTTAAGCTTGATTTTTTATGTAAAAGTGTTATTTTTACACTTTGAAACTTTTTGGGGCTCTTTTGAGTCTATAAGTTATTAGGATAAAGAAGTATAATTCTGAAAATTGTAAAGCTATGAAACGCTTATTTGTAATAGCAGGTTTAGTAATTGCCTCGATCACAACGGCATTCGGGCAGAGTGTTGTTGCAGGAACAGATTTTAGTCAGAAAGCAAAATATATGACGGCGGACGAGTGGAGACAATGGGATTTCTCGACTATAAACAAATATGGCGCAGAAAGTGCGACAGCGTTAACGTCGGCGTTTAATTATGTTACAGATGGCTCGGATATAAAAAACGGTGAAGCGGCGTGGACAATAGTCCCCAATCCGTATCAATTGGATGGAGATGGAGAAATGTTTCCCGACATTGAAGATGATATGTACGTATCATCTATTAAAGGCAAAAGTGCAAATGCCAATCTGCTTTCTTTTTCAGTGAGCGGGTTGAAACCGGGGACGTCGTATTCTGTCACTATGAAAGTGTATTTGCTTTATACTACGTGCACAAATTCGTGGGATCAATCATTGGGATTCTTGTTGGGTGTCCCTGATGATTATGGAAACATGAATGGCGCAACGAATTCGGGAACTCTCAATCCAACGGATGTCGGTGTGGAAAAAACTCTCACGTTTAGCGGAACTCTTGGGGCAGCACAATCTACTGTTAATTTTGAATTGCATTTAGGATATAACTTCAATTCTAATTCAATTTTTGGTATTTCCGACATTCAAATTTCTGGTACGATTAATCCGTTCGTTGTTTCCGGACAAGGTAAGGAAATGTGCCGCGGAGAACAAACATTGCTTAGTCTTGATAAGGATTATGGAGAAAGTGCAAGCATTAAATGGGAAAAATCTTCAAATGGTTCTAACTGGTCGGTCGCTTCGTATAAATCAAGTTTGTACGACGAGGTGACTGCGTCGAAAATGTATTATCGCGCTACAGTTAATGGAGTAACAACACCATCTTTGGAAGTTACGACTGTTACTTGTTGTGAAACGGTTGTTGATGGTAATACCGTATATTCTTCGCGTGAGACGGTGTATTTTGAGGATTTCGGCCATTTCACAGGAGAACACGAATATGTTTCAACTGACGGAACAACAAGTACTACTCCGTCAAATTGGATTATGCATAGAAATGACTGCCCATTCTCAATGCCTTCAGGTGCGGGTTCTTTCGATGCAACGGGACAGGTAAACGATGGTTCGTATGCTGTTGTCGTTCCTACGAGTCAAGGTTACAAAACTGACTATTGGGCAACATGGATGACGGGTAACGGTGCCATTACACAGGACCACTCCAGTATGATAGACGGAGTGGAGAATAGTGCCTGTCTGTTTATGAATGTGAAACACAATTTCGAAGGTAATGTGTTTGAACATGAAATTACAGGACTATGTACAGGAAAGAAATTGACGTTTGAGTGTTATGTTGGTAATATGTCCGACGGTACGTCGCCAATCATTTCTTTGTATATCAAGAATAGACAGGGAACGGTTTTGGGAAAAGTGGAGAATTTCTCACCTGGGAAAGGTGCTGGTTGGCAACGTGTCGTTATAGATGACCTGATTTTGACGGAAACGGATATTGTTTTTGAGATATATAGTGGTTCTGACGGTAGCGGTTACAATTTCTGGGATAAGGGTTGTGACTTGTGTATTGACGATATTAAAATTATGGCATGTTCATCGCCTGCTTTGGACTTGTTCTCAAATGTAGATGATTTGGAACGTATCACTTACGTCTGCTCAGACCCCTTGGTGCTTGGCTCGGTGGCAAGTAATTTGTTGTCTTCGTATTATGGTTCAACATTACAGTATTTGTTTCAATACTCCAAAACGCCAGATGTAGAAACAAGTTGGGTTGATATAACAAAATCTGCTTCAAGTACATATACGATTCAAAACCCAAAAGAATCACAGATTTTTGATGGTTTGCGAACAGGAGAGTCCGTGTATTTTCGTGTTGTTGCCGCTACGGCAAATACGTTAAATACGACATCGGTTTTCTCGCAGACAAACTATTGTAAAAATTATTCTATCTCTCCATCGGTTGAGGTTATTATGGATTGTCCGACATGTTCTTCTCCCAAACCGTTGACAATATATGGTGACGAATTGCTTTGTCCTGGGGAAACTGGTCAATTGACAGTGTCTGAGCAAGCAAATGCAACCACTTTCAGCTATACTTGGTACAAAGGTAGTATTTCCGATGCAAATATTGTTGCTGGTCCGACGACAGCGGCCACGTTGCCTTTGAATATCAGTTATACTACAGCTGGTCAAGAAGATGATTATTTCGTTCTTGTAAAAGATGTTGCATTTCCGACTCTTACATCTTGTCAGCAACAAGCACAATGGACTGTATTGTCGAATGTGACGCCTGAAGTTACGATTGCTGGTGGCACACAGGAAGTTTGTGTTGACGATGTTGCAAGTTTAAGTGATGTAACATTCACATTTACAGGTCGAAAGAATTGGAAATTCACGTATAGTGATGGTACACAAACATATACGGATGTAACGGCACGAACTGACACATACACGATTCCTGCACCGACTGCAATTGGGGAATATACTTACACGGTATCGGCATTAAAGGATAGAAAATGTACGGCAACATCAACTCCTGGTTCTGCTACGATTAAGATTAAACCAGTTCCAACGGCAACTCTTACTGCTAATCCTACTACAATTTGTGTAGATGATGGTACTATAACATTAACGGCCGCAAGTGACCAAAGTGATGCAAGATTTATTTGGTCTGATGGCGCTTCTGCTGCAGGTGCAATTCGAAATTTTAGTGCTGTGAATGAAAGTGGTACATATGGTGTTACTGCATCATTAGACGGATGCTCATCTGATGCGACACCTGTAACCATTACGATAAACGCGAAGCCGGAGATAAAGACGCTGACGTCGGATGTTGCTGCGGTATGTTCTGGCGAGACGATAAACTTGTCGGCGACGGTATCCGACAGCGGCGACGGAACGTTCACGTGGTCCGGCGACGGCGTGACGGGCAGCGGCTCGACGGCGACTGTGAC
>JAGCOW010000072.1 GCA_017642535.1 Bacteroidales bacterium
GAATGTAATTTGTAGCATTATGTGGACCAAAAAATTTTTCTCTCTCGAGAGAAAATTTTTTCTCTCCCCATTTTTAAAATTTTTCCTCTCTATCAAAAATTTTTTTTCTCTTTATCGCTCAAAAAAAATGTATTATACTTTTTTCAAAAAGTATGAAAACCAACAATTTTTTTTTTCTAAGTCTTGACTTGTGTTATTTTCTGACTTTGCGTCCTATATTTTCCCAAGAATATCCCCAGCTTGAATTTCATTCATTCTCATAATCGCAAACCATTGTTTGCCCAAATCTTTAAGCGAAGCGCCAACGTGATACACGTCGTCGTCTAAAATTAGGAATCGGTCGTGAGACTTTTTGAGGCGTAAAACAGTAATTGGTCGGTATTGTGCATTGTGGCGCTCAATGTCAAGTTGCAACTGCTCGCCAATGCTGTGTGTGTAAATGGTTGCCGTCACATCTTTGTCTCTTTTCTCAAGCATAAGCAAGGTTGATTCGTCAACATAGTTGTCTATCAGCACAATACGGTGTTTTGCAGATTTTATTAGTCGGCAGACAAGTTCGTAGGCATCAAAGATTTGCCCGTCAAAAAAGATTCCTTCTACTGGTGGCAAGGCGGTACGAACAAAAAAGTCAACCTGTTTTTGTAATTCATATATTTGTTTAGTGTGCTCTTGTAAAGTATATTCTATACGGTGTTCAAAACCAGCAGCATGCTGGTTGATATTGTATCCTTTTAGAAGATATTCTTTTAAGATGCGGTTTGCCCATTGACGGAATTGTATGCCTTGTCGTGATTTAACGCGGTATCCTATGGATAATATCACATCAAGATTATAATAATCAACTTGATATGTTTTTCCATCAGATGCAGTTGTCGCAAAATTTGCGACAACTGACAATCCATTTAATTCTTCACGTAGGGCATTGTTTATGTGCTTGCCAATGGTTTTCACATCACGACCAAATAATTGTGCTATCTGGTTCCTATTCAACCATACGGTCTCCTCATTCATACGAACTTCCAAACGGATTGTATCATCGGGATTATAGAGGACAATTTCACCACTTTGTGGTGCAAGCTTTTGTGTTTCAATGTTTTTCATAGTCTATTTTTACGGCCTTATTTTTAATCTTATTACTAATTATGATTCGTTAATAGGTTGATGTAAAAATAGAAAATATTTCTTAATTAAAAGTTAAAAATAAAGCATTAAATATGGGCTTTTTGTCCATCTTCAATTATTTAAAGCTTACCTTATAAGTGAAATTTGGGACACAAGCACTAAAATAATACGCTTTAACATTATATTGCTCCTCAATATTCGTAAAATTTCCTCCAATGTATGCATAATCTGTAAAATCGTAGTATAGAACGTTCTTTCTACCATACGCATTGTATATTCCAATTGAAAAACTTTGCTCGTAATGTTTGTGTGGTTTGCAATTGTAATGCAATGAAACGTCCAATCGATGATATACAGGATATGAATCTGAATTTCGTTTATTATAGATTGGAATTTTCGCTCCCTTATACTCATAATATCCTTGTGCAAAAGTCCCCGGACGACCGCTTGCAAACACCCACAACGCGCTACAAGACCAACGTTCCTTGATTCGCTGCGTCACTTGCAGTTTTATATCGTGTGGCATATCGTATGGTGCACGATACTGCTCATCCATAATTTCGGGAATGTCATATAAAACTCTCGCGAACGAATAGCTGGCGGAAATTTGATTGCGTTCCCCCTCTCTATTAACTGCAATTTCAAATCCGTAGGCATGTGCCTTCCCCGCCTTTACCTGTGATTCTGCATACGGATTTGCGAGCAAATATGCATGGTCAATGTAGTCTATCTGGTTATGAATATTTCGATAGTATGCCTCGGCGAGCAATCCTATGTTTTTCTTCTTCAGGGTGTAGCCAATGGAGAGATTCTCCGCCTCCATTGGCTTTAAGTTCGGCGACGAGCAGAACCATGTTTCGAGCGACGAATAGTTCAACTTGCTGTTCGACAGTGACTGCATTGACTGCGATGTTCGGGTAAACGATGCGGAAAGTTCCGAATCCTTGATTTTCTTCGCTATGTGGACACGTGGTTCCACACATGTGTAACTATTCCAAATTCCCGATGATTCTTTGTTTTCGGCAATTGCTAACCCGTTGTCAATCGTGTACCATGTGGCTTCCCCGAAGTTGTGGTATTGGGTAACACGCAGTCCGTACATAAACGTCCAATTGTTCGCAGAAATGGTATGATTCGCAAACAGCGATGGTTCAAATAACTGCATATCGGAAATGCTGTTTGCAGCATTGCCCGTGTTTCCCGGAGTGAGATGGAAGACTGACGATTGCAGTCCCACCAATACTTTTTGGTTATTCGAAATATACCAATTGAGCTTTGATTTAGCGGTGTATTCGTTCACACCAACCAACCATGTGCGCTTTGTGGAATCCAAAAAATTTGTTTTGTTGCTGTATTTGCTTGCCACTAATGATGTGGTTAGGAACAGCTTCGGACGCAGTTCACTAATCCATCGTGCGGTGCCGCTCACATTGAGAGCGTCGCTCTCCAAAAATGGCGGATATTTCTGATAATCAGAGCTGATGTAGCTCGAAAGGAATATGCGGTTTTTGTCGTTAATTTTACAGTTGACCTTCGCATTCACATCGTAAAAAGCGGGCACATTGACAATATCACTGAATTTGTGTATAATGTCCAATGTGCTTCGTCTTCCAGCCACAAAGAAGGAAGCAACATCCTTTTTGATAGGTCCTTCTACGGTCGCATTTGCTGTCAATACGCTCACCAAGGCGCTTCCACTAAATGAATTTTGATTTCCCTCTTTCATTTGTGCATCGAGCACCGAGGAAATTCTTCCACCATATTCGGGCGAGAAATAACTGTTGTAAAAACGTACTTCGTTGAGCATATCGGGATTAAAGGAAGAAACATATCCGTACATGTGCGAAACATTGTAAATGTTTGCCTCGTCAATACGAATCATATTCTGGTCACGGTTACCACCCCTTACGTACATGCTGGTGGTTCCGTCGCCTATCGTTTTAATTCCAGGCATGGTCTGTACCACCTTTATAACGTCGGGTACGCCAAATGTGGAAGGGGTAAGTTCGATTTGTTTTGCAGAAAGATGTTTTGTCAAAACATCGGATGTGTGTTGGCGACCTTGCACCTCAATTTTGTCGATGTCGTAAGACTGACTTGGCAAACGAAAGATTACACGCATATTGTCGGAAACCTGAATATCCTGAGTCTGTGACTTTGTCCCCAAGCTGCTGCATTCCAAGGTATATGCTCCAGATTTTAAACGCATACTGAAAAATCCATACTCGTTCGAAATGACCGCCGTATTGGTCGTCGCCTCGTATATTGTGGCACCTACAATAACTTCGCTGCTTGCACTATCTTTTACATAACCCGAAACAGAAAAATCTTGTGCGATAGCCGAAAATCCTGCTGTAACATAGGTTAACAAGAATATATGCTTATAAAATGTCTTCATCTTTTTAAATTTATATATGTGGCTTAAACAAATTGATTTCTACAATCTCAATCACTTTTAACTTTTAATGTTCAACGATTTTCCCAATGGAATGCGCTAAACGTGTTAGTTCCCATTTGTTACAATCTTTTCTTTTTACGTCGCATGCCGAAAAGAATCCGACACCGCCATTTGAGATGTTGGTAGGCAGATTTGACGATATTTCTCCAAAATCGTACTGACTCGCTTTTAGGTTCTGAAATAAACAATACAAGAAATATTCATACGGAGGGGAACACGACATTTTTGAAACCACCACGGTGTCTGTTAAATCCATGTTTTCGATGTTCCCTGGATTGATTCTTGTTATAAAAGAGTTCTCACTTACTGCTCCTATTAATTGTGGTGATGCTAATTGTCGGAAAGAATAACATGGTTGCCCAAAATTAGGAATCAGTTCATTATAATTAAAATGGTCTTGCCACCCAAAAAGTTGTTTTGCCTCAGGGGTAGGAATGGGCACAAATCCCATGATAAACGCTTCCTGTTGCCCAAACAGATATTCTGGGTAACACGTAGCAGTGTCTCCAGACCCACGTCCTTCCCAAAGATAAAGATAGAGAGGGCTATTTTCATTAAAAGTAATCTCCGAAACTTGAGGCATCACATCTGTGGCGGTATATGTTTTTCCTTCAACTTCCACCACAAGTTTATGCTCTTGGTTGGGAATGCCAGCAAACGAATCAACGGATTCATAATATATTTCGACGTATGCCATTCCATAATAATTAATTGAATCATGTATTTCCTTAAACTCGTACTTTTTCCCTGCTACTTCCACAGATACTTTCGCTCCACTGACTCTTTTATTTGAAGAAGCGTCTTTAAATTTATTGGGATCACCATCGGAAGACAAATAGAGTTCACTAAAGTCTATTGACCGTGAAACAACTATTGTCTGTTTACTGTATTCCGAAGTGATTATACCTGAAATTGCGATAGTCTTTTCGGAATTTTTGTGTTGAATTACGTTTGAAATGTCTTCGTCGTGCTCTCCTGTACACGAAGAAATGAATGCTGTCAAAAGCAAAAAAATTGAACACTGAGAAAGTTTCATTTTTTTATGTAAAGTTAAATTAGGTAGAATTAGTATTACAAAGGTAAAGAAAATTTAAATGAAACAAAAAACATTTTTTTATGAAATTTTTATCGGTGTCAAAAATACACTTTCTTAGTTTGTTGAAAATCAAAACTTTGGAGACGATAAAAAGATTCCTCACTTCGTTCGGAAAGACGGTTGCATAGAGGATGGGAAGCGAAGGGAGGAATCTGTTTGTAGCAACATTTTTTCACAATAAATAAATTCCTCCTTCTTTATTGATTTCTATTGAGAATCCGTATTTTTGCCACGCAAAAAAATAAAAACAATGGCAAAAACAGTTCCGTTCTCAAAAGAACAAATTCAGGAAATCATAAAACAATATCCTACGCCGTTCCATATCTACGACGAAAAGGCAATAATTGAAAATGCTGAAGAATTAAAAAAAGCATTTGCATGGAACGAAGGATTTCACGAATATTTTGCAGTGAAAGCGGCTCCAAATCCTTATTTGATAAAGATTTTGGCTCAACACGGCTTTGGTTGCGATTGTAGTTCGTATCCTGAATTGCTTATTTCGGAACAAGTTGGAAATCTCGGCGAAAACATTATGTTCACGTCGAATGACACGGGCGATTATGAGTTCAAAAAAGCCAAGGAATTGGGCGCAATCATCAATCTTGACGACATTACCCACATCGACTATTTAGAGAAAGTGGCTGGTTTGCCAGAATTGGTTTCGTTCCGCTATAATCCGGGAAATCTTAAATCGGGAAACGCCATTATCGGTACTCCCGAAGAAGCAAAATATGGTTTCATGGAAAGCCAACTTTTCGACGGCTACAAAATGTTGATGGAACGTGGCGTGAAACGCTTTGGTATTCATACTATGGTGGCTTCCAACGAATTGAACGAGGATTATTTTGCCGAAACAGCACGAATTTTATTCAATCTTGTCGTAAAAATTCACAAACAGCTGGGCATTCGCTTCGATTTCATCAACCTTGGTGGCGGACTTGGCATTCCGTATCGTCCTGAGCAAAAGAAACTTGACGTGTTCAAAATTAGCGAAGGCATACGCAAAGAATACGAATCGATTCTTGTTCCTAACGGTCTTGCTCCAGTGAAATTATATTTGGAATCAGGTCGTTTCATCACAGGGCCATACGGCTATTTGGTAACGACGGTTCGTCACTTGAAACACACGTTCCGCGAATACGTTGGCTGCGACGCAAGTATGAACAACCTTATGCGTCCGGGAATGTATGGTGCATATCATCACATTACCGTGTTGGGCAAGGAAAATCAGCCGTGCGACCACGTATATGACGTGACTGGCTCGCTGTGCGAAAACAATGACAAGTTTGCTATCCAACGCAACTTGCCTGAAATCGAAATCGGCGACATTCTTGCCATTCACGACGCTGGAGCACACGGTCACGCAATGGGATTCAACTACAACGGGAAACTCCGCTCGGCAGAATTACTGCTTCGTACCGACGGCTCGGTAAAACTCATCCGCCGTGCCGAAACAGTGAACGATTATTTCGCGACGCTTGATTTCGATGGATTGAAAAACTTTAAGTAGAGACAATTTCGGTAGAGACGATGTGCACATCGTTTCTAAAAAAATAACAACTAAGATTTTTTCACAATGGACACTATTACTCCAATCTTACTTTTAACTGGCTATTTAGGAAGCGGAAAAACCACGTTGGTCAATCATATTTTGGCAAACAAAAAAGGTGTGAAATTTGCCGTTATCGTGAACGATATTGGCGAAGTAAACATCGATGCCGACTTGATTCAAAAAGGTGGCGTTGTCGGCAAAAAAGACGAAAGTCTTGTCGCCCTACAAAACGGATGCATCTGCTGTACGTTGAAGATGGATTTGGTGGAACAAATCAACGACATTCTAAAAATGAACCGTTTCGACTACATTGTGATAGAAGCGAGCGGCATTTGCGAACCAGAACCAATCGCACGAACAATCTGTTCCATCCCTCAAATGGGCGACGAATATACGCAACACGGATTCGCTCGTTTGGACTGCATCGTGACGGTAGTTGACGCACTTCGCATGCAGAGCGAATTTGCTTGTGGCGAAAATCTTACCAAGAAAAATATAGATGAGGAAGATATTGAAAATCTTCTTATCCAACAGATTGAATTTTGTAATAAAGTCATTCTCAACAAGGCCGACGAGGTTTCGCCATCCGAATTGGGAAGAATCAAACAAATTATAAAAGCATTGCAACCAACTGCTGAAATTATTGAGGCAAACTATGCCGACGTTGAATTAGACTCAATCATAAATACCAAGACGTTCCACTACGACAAAGTGGCAATTTCCGCAGCGTGGATTCAAGAAATTGAGAAAAAGGCCACCGAAGAGGAGGAACGCGAGGCAAAAGCCGACCATCATCACCACCATCACGAGGAGGAAGGACATCATCATCACGATCATGATGACCATGACCACGAACATTGCGACCATAGTGCCGAAGAATGTCATGACCCTCATTGCCACCATCACCATCATCACCACGAAGGTGGCGAAGTGGAAGAATATGGCATAGGAACCTTTGTATATTATCGCCGCAAGGCATTTGACACCAAGAAATTTGAATCGTATGTATGTGAAAAATGGCCAAAAACCATAATTCGTGCAAAAGGCGTCTGCTATTTCAACGACAACAGAGATATGTCATATCTGTTTGAACAAGCCGGCGTGCAAAAGAAATTGACCGAAGCTGGCTTGTGGTTCGCAACAGCACCAAAAGAAGAATTTGACAAATTGGTAGAACAAGAACCGGGAATCCTCCGCGATTGGGATGAAACATACGGTGACCGTATGGAAAAAATCGTCTTTATCGGACAGAAAATGGATAAAGAACAAATTATTAGAGATTTGGACGATTGCTTAGAATAAAATTTTCAGCAGATCAAATTTCTTTGTTCAACAATATCGCTGGTATCTCGTTGGGATTACCATTGTCGTCAACTATCGGGAAATCTGCCTTGTAGCACCAATGTGCATTGGCAATGCCGTGCTCCCTGAAAATCGCACAAACATCCTTATACCAATTCAATCGAGGTTCTTTATCAATATAGTACGGATATGCGCCAAATTCGCCACAATACACTTGCAAGCCCAATTCTTTGCCCTTGTCGATACATGGTTGAATTTGTTTCAATAGATAGTCTTTGTTCCACAAACTTTCGTCGCTTTTGAATTGGTTGACAATTTTATAATCAAGCGATTCGTAAAACGAAGCCGACGGAGAGAACACGCCCGGATATTCAACTTTGTCCTTGTAATCCTTCATAGGTGTCCACCATGCTCCGTAGTGCGTAATGAACAACGGATTATAGTAATGAAAACTGATAATCAAATGGTCGTCGTTCTTTGGCACTTGCAAATATGGTATAGTAACAACCGATTGCTGCCAATTCGAACCCACCACGATGAATCGTTCTGGCTCTTTCTCTCGAATAGCCGCAATCAAACGTGCCTCAAGGTCGTTCAACGCTTCATGCGATGGTGCAATTGCCTCATTCAGAAGCTCGTATGCAAGACGGTCGGTTGGATATTCTTTGAGAAACGACTGTAAATCCTTCCACATGTCAATCATATGCTGTTGAGCAGCAGGATCGGTGAACAGCGTGTTTTCGTGTTCCGTCAGGAAATAATGGGCACGGGTAATGTGCAAGTCAACAATAATATTCATATTGTTTTCCAACGTCCATTCTATTGCATTTTTCATCAATGCAAACGCATCTTCGTGACGATTTAAATCTTCGTCATACATTTGTTCCTCGTCAATTGGAAGACGCACGTGCTCAAAACCCATAGCGGCAATTTTGTCAAAATCTTTTTTACTGATTTGACTTGCACGAGCTTCGCCACGAGATTCCGACTGCGAAAGCCAATGGCTCACATTAATTCCTGTTCCTAAATGAAATGTTTTTTTCATACACGTTCAGTTTGCTGTTTTAAATTTACTAAAATAACGACATCTGGCTTCCCGATTCCGGATTATCCGATGGCGGTTCTTCTGTATTCCAATCCTCGAAATGAGGCGATGACGGTTCCTGCTCCTGTTCTTCGGGCGGAAGTTCCTTCTCCAATGGTTCCACGAATTCCATCATATCTATCGTATAGTTTGAAACACGTTTCCCTTTTGCCTTATACCCTTTCACGCCGATAAATTCATCAACGTCAATGTATTCCATATCACGATTTGCGTGTTTTCCGCCAAAACTCAAACACAATTGCGGGAATCTGTCGTCATTTAACTTCACCAATCTCGATCCTTCCGATTCTGGCAAGAAACTCACATATTTCGACGTTTCCTCAATCTTGAAGCGTTTAATGTAATTCAAATCTTGCTCTGCATCGTACACAATTGCCGTCCAGATTTTCTTCGGATCATATTTTTCAATACGAGCAATTGCGAAGTCGAAATGATTGCTCAAATCAAATGTTGACAAAGCAAAACGACCATCCTCGGTAATTACCAAAATCTTATCGGAACCCTTAAATTCACCAAGCAAAGAACCATATCCAGCATCGTTCAAACGTTTGGTTTCCGCGTTGAAGAAGATTTTCCGGCCTCCAAGTGTTGATATGCCTTCCTCTATTTTCACAATTTTTGAAGTCGGATATTTTGTCAAGATATTTCCTTTCGACGATTTCCCTTTTATCGCATAGGTGCTAAAATCAACCTCAAAAACAGGTTTTCTCAAATGCAAATCTTGACGTAAATATACTTTCACTATCTCTGCCTCACCATTAGGATTTGCACTGAAATACAATATTTTCGTCTTCGGCGTTCCCAAAGTCAAATCGTATTCCTTATTACGAGTAACGCCCATTACAGGGAAACGTTTGATGTAAGTTACATTTGTTTTCCCATCGCGATAAGCGACATTGTAAATCGTACGTTCGTCGTTTTTGTGGAACACGGCAACGTGGATGATATTCGTTCCAAAGAACTCTTTGTCAGACACTTTTGAGATTCGGAACTTACCATTTTGCAGGAACACTATAATATCGTCAATGTCGGAACAATCGCATACAAATTCATCCTTCTTCAAACTTGTTCCCACAAAACCTGTTTCGAAGTTTGCATACAATTTCGTGTTCGCACTCACAACCTTGGCAACTTCAATTTGCTCAAACACACGGATTTCCGACTTTCGTTCCCGTCCAGCTCCGTATTTTTCTTTAATATGTTTGAAATACCGAATTGCATATTCTATAATATGTTCAAGGTTGTTTTTCACCTCTTCCATCTCGGCTTCCAACGATTTGATGTATTCCTCGGTTTTGTACGAATTATATTTCGAAATCTTTTTGATAGGAATGTTTGAAAGAGCTACGCAATCTTCCCTTGTCACTTTACGCCAAAAATCCTTCACATATGGTTTCAAACCCTTGTCAATCGTTGTGAGAATGTCTTCCTCGGTTTTACAAGGTTTGATTTTTTCATACACCTCGTGTTCTATGAAAATTTTCTCCAACGACGTTTTTATCCACGATTCCTTTAATTCTTCCAAGGTAATTTCCAATTCGCGTCGCAACAAATCAACCGTTTGATCGGTATTTCGTCGGAGAATGTCGGAAACTCCAAGGAATATTGGTTTCTTATTATAAATCACACTGGTGTTAGGAGAAATCGTCACGCTACATTTCGTACAAGAATAGAGCGCATCTATCGTTTCGTCGGCCGATACATTTGCCGGCAAAGAGATGACGATTTTCGCCGTTGATGCCGTCTCGTCATCAACGTGTTTAATCTTAAATCTACCGCTTTCGCTGGCCTTCAAGATAGAATCAATCACCGACGAGGTTGTTTCCTCAAATGGTATCTCGGTAATAACTAATGTCTTATTATCGAGTTTTTCAATCCTTGCACGAACACGAATACGTCCTCCGCTTTGTCCGTCATTATATTTTGACACTTCTATCAAACCACCCGTAGGGAAATCGGGATAGAGTTCAAACGGCTCATTCTTTAAATAAGCAATACTTGCATCTATCAATTCATTGAAGTTGTGAGGCAAGATTTTACAAGCCATTCCCACAGCAATACCTTTAGCTCCCTGTGCCAAAATCAAGGGAAATTTCACTGGTAATGTTATGGGTTCCTGATTTCGGCCGTCATACGAAGGCATCCAGTCTGTCGTCTTCGCATTAAATAGTACTTCTTTTGCAAATGGCGACAAACGTGCTTCAATATAACGTCCAGCAGCAGCATTATCGCCTGTAAAAATATTACCCCAGTTTCCTTGCGTATCAATCAGCAAATCTTTTTGTCCAAGATTGACCAACGTATCGTAAATACTACTGTCGCCATGAGGATGCAATTTCATTGTCTCCCCCACAATGCTTGCAACTTTATTGTAACGACCATCCTCCATACGACGCATTGTGTAAAGAACACGTCGCTGAACTGGTTTCAAACCATCTTCCAAATAAGGAATGGCACGTTCGGTAATAGTGGTCGAAGCATAGTCAATAAACCAGTCCTTGAAATAATCATCTATATATTGAATGTTTTGGATTGCTTGTTCCTGTACAGGTTCTTGCTCCTCTGACTGCATTCCGTCGTTCTTTACTTCGTCCATAATACAAATTTTATGGACAAAAATCGTAAAAAACAAACTATAAAACCCAAATTAACAAAAGAAGATTTAACCACATTTTCCACAAAAAAAAGGTCTCAGTCTTTCGACTGAGACCTTTTCATTATGAAACAAACTTTTTATTAAAGTTTTGGACCTGCAGCAACTAATGCTTTACCAGCTTCGTTAGTTGTGTATTTCTCGAAGTTCTTGATGAAACGAGCAGCCAAGTCTTTTGCTTTTTCTTCCCATTTGCAAGCGCAATCGTATGTATCACGAGGATCAAGAATTGCAGGATTTACTTTTGGAAGAGCTGTTGGCACTGTAAAGTTGAACAAAGGAATTTGTTTTGTTTCAGCTTTAAGGATTGAGCCATCAAGGATAGCATCGATAATACCTCTCGTATCAGGAATAGAAATACGTTTTCCTGTACCATTCCAACCAGTGTTTACCAAGTATGCCTTAGCACCTGATTTTTGCATTTTCTTAACCAATTCTTGAGCATATTTCGTTGGGTGCAATTCCAAGAATGCTTGACCGAAACAAGCTGAGAATGTTGGAGTTGGTTCAGTAATACCACGTTCAGTACCAGCCAATTTAGCTGTGAAACCGCTCAAGAAATAGTATTGAGTTTGTTCTGGAGTCAAGATTGATACTGGAGGAAGAACGCCGAATGCATCAGCCGACAAGAAGATTACATTCTTAGCAGCAGGTGCAGATGAACCTGGTTGAATGTTTTTGATGTGGTTGATTGGGTAAGAAACACGAGTGTTTTCCGTTACGCTCTTGTCGTTGAAATCAATCTTACCGTTAGCATCAACAGTAACGTTTTCAAGAAGAGCGTTACGTTTGATTGCACCGTAGATATCTGGTTCGTTTTCTTTGCTCAAGTTGATAACTTTAGCGTAGCAACCACCTTCGAAGTTGAATACACCGTTGTCATCCCATCCGTGTTCGTCATCACCAATCAAGCGACGTTTTGGATCAGTTGACAAAGTTGTTTTACCTGTACCCGACAAACCGAAGAAGATAGCAGTTTCTTTACCGTCCATGTTACAGTTTGCAGAGCAGTGCATTGAAGCCATACCGTTAAGTGGCAAGTAGTAGTTCATCATTGAGAACATACCTTTCTTCATTTCACCACCGTACCAAGTGTTGATGATAACTTGTTCACGTGAAGTTACGTTGAAAGCAACACATGTTTCAGAGTTCAAACCAAGTTCTTTGTAGTTTTCAACTTTTGCTTTAGAAGCGTTGTAGATTACGAAGTTAGGTTCGAAGTTAGCCAATTCTTCAGCAGTTGGTTGGATGAACATATTCTTTACGAAATGAGCTTGCCAAGCAACTTCAACAATGAAACGAACAGCCATACGAGAATCCTTGTTAGCACCGCAGAATGCGTCAACTACATACAAATTCTTGTTACAAAGTTCTTTCTTAGCGATTTCTTTTACTTTTGCCCAAACTTCTTCAGACATTGGGTGGTTATCGTTTTTGTAAGCATCAGAAGTCCACCATACAGTGTCTTTTGATTTTGCATCCATTACGATATACTTGTCTTTAGGAGAACGACCAGTGTAAATACCTGTCATTACGTTAACTGCACCAAGTTCAGTTACTTGACCTTTGTCGAAACCAGTAAGACCAGCTTTCGTTTCTTCTTCGAAAAGGAATTCGTAAGAAGGATTGTGAGCGATTACCGTTGCACCAGTAATGCCGTACTTTGTTAAATCTAAATTTGCCATTTTGTTGACCTTTATAAATGAATTAATACTTAACTAACTATGGTCGAGGGAAAATCTCAAACCTTGCAAAAATAGTAAAATTATCGTTATGATATTCACATTACAATTTTTTTTAGGAAATGTTTTGAAATAATTATAATGACGACCTTAGAGACGCAAAAGCAAATAGCAAAATTTTTGGGAACTCAAAGATTTGCAATAACAGAACAGTCAAACAACATCTTTAAATCGCACGAAATTTTATTATCTACAAAAATTACATCCTTAATTTGTGCCGTTAGGCACTTCATATCGGTAGAATACGAAAATTTATCTTTTTATTAAACGTGCCGTAAGGTACGTATTTGTATTTTTGCAAAAAAAATTATGCCAAACACATATACACAAATCCACATTCACGTAGTTTTTTCGGTACAAAACCGCTTGTCTCTCATTTCAAATTTATGGAAAAATAATCTATATCAATATATTACATCCATTATTCAATCTAATGGGCATAAGGTTTTAGCAATTGGCGGAATGCCAGACCATATTCATATCCTAATAGGGTTGCGACCTACGCAAGCATTATCAGAATTAATGAAAGCCGTAAAAGGCAATTCTGCAAGATGGATAAATAAAAACAATTTTGTTAAAGGACAATTTTCTTGGCAGTCAGGTTTTGGGGCATTTTCTTATAGTAAATCACAAATCCCACAGGTTATTCAATATATTGCGTCTCAAGAAAAACATCACAAAACAACAACGTTTTTAGATGAATATAAGGACATGTTGAGCAAATTCGGTATTGATTACAACGAATGGTATATTTTTAAGGAAATAATATAATTTCGTACCTAACGGCACGAAAAAAAACAAGGAAATTTTGTATCTACCAATATTTTGTGCCTAACGGCACATTTGGATTATTGAGAAACGGTTATTCGCATTCAACAAAATGGGATTAAGGAAAGAACTGATTCTTTCAGCAGTAAAATAATGAGATTTCTTGCCTCGTTTTGCTAGCGTTTTTGAGAAAAAGAAAAAGGGTGACGGACATTTCCGTCACCCTTTCCCTTAATTATCTTTTCAAAAGATTCTATCGAACCAAAGTCACGCTACCGAATTTAGCTTTCTTACCGTGACCTACATCGAAGCCTTCCCAAACTTGTCCGTCAAGGAACGTTGCCTCCATCTTCCAGATGTAAACGTCGGACTTCATCATCTTGCCCTCGTAACGACCGTCCCAAGAACCGACGAACTTGCCGTCTTCTACAGCATCGGAATGCCACAACAAGTTACCCCAC
>JAGCOW010000073.1 GCA_017642535.1 Bacteroidales bacterium
CGACAGAGTAGTCGCCTTTTACAAGATTTGCAACATTTTGTGCTGTAGATTCGTTGCTCCATGCAAACGAAGCGTTTTCGGCACCAGTCAAAGTTATTGTGATTGAACCGTCGGCGTTATCGCACGTTGGATTTTTGATTTTTGCAGACAGCTTCATCTCTTCTGGTTGAGAAACCGTGTAAGTCTTTGTGAATGTGCAGTTTTCGTTATCTGTTATCACGACTTCGTAGTTTCCAGCCTTCACGTCTTTAATAGTGTCAGTCGTTGCGGTTGCACCCGTCCACAATGTAGTGTACGGTTCAGCCGCGTTCGTCACCTTCAGGGCGATTTCGCCGTCGCTTTCGCCATAACAAGACACGTTCGTGATTGTCTCCTCAACCTGGATGTTGCAGGCAAGTACGACAGTCGCAGTCGCCTTCACCGCATTCTTCTCGCCGTTCGGCAACGTGGCCGTCACGGTGATTTCCGACTCGCCCTCGTATTCATACACAGTCAGGAACAGCTTGCCCTCGCTCACCGTTGCCGCTACCACGTTTGGAGCGGAACTTGCGGCTGAATAGGTCACTTCGCCGCCTTCGGTAGTCGTGAACAAACCTGCAAGGTCGATTGGAGCAGCTTCACGCTCTGTTTTTAAGGTTGGTATTTCGAGTGTGCCGACAATTTCGACCTTTTCTTTCTCCTTGAAGTTGGCAACCAATGTCGTGTCCTTCGTTACTGTCAACTGTATTCTCTCGTCTCTCAACTCATTGTCGTTCCAGCCCACGAACTCGTAGCCCTCGTTTGCGATTGCCTTCAAGGTCGCCGTCGACTTGTACTCGTAGCTGCCCGTTCCTTCGACAGTTCCGTTTTCGGCCGTCGCAGCAACCTCGTACTCGTTTATCGTCCATTTCGCCCAGAACTGCTTGTCGCCCATGTCGTTGTCGGCGATTGACGACACCGTACCGCCAATGTAGCTCGTGTTGCCGTACCAGCCGTCGAACGTGTAGCCCGTCTTCGTCACGTCGGTCGGCAAGGTCGCGCCTTTGCCATATTCGTAACGTTCTATATTTTGTTCTTCGGCGATTGTGCCTTCGTTGGTTACAAGAGTTACGTTATAAGTGTTTACAATCCAATTTGCGTAAAATGCTTTATTACCGAGTTCGACCGACGAAATCATTGCAACGCGTTCGCCTTCAAATTCGGCATTGTCGTACCAGCCGTCGAAGGTGAAACCTGTTCTTGTCACATCGCTTGGAAGAATTACGGTCGTGCCGTAGATGTAGTTTTTCACATTTCCGTTGTTGATTGTTCCACCGTTTGTTTCGAAGGAAACGGTGTACGAATTAACATTCCATTTTGCCCAGAACTCCTTATTGCCCGTTTCGGTAGCCGCGATTCCCGTAAACTCGGTTCCGACAAGGTTCGAGTTATTGTACCAGCCACCGAATTCGTAACCCTCGCGAGTCGGGGTCGGCAAAATTACCTCATCGCCATATTTGTATGAATTGGCAGGAGTTGTAGCAAATGCACCTTCGTTAGCATTGTATGTAATAGTGTAGTTAATGGTATCCCATTTCGCCCAAAATTCTTTGTCGTCGGCTACATTTGAAGCAATTGAAAGAACAGGATAACCTGAACACGATGAATTATTGTACCAGCCAAGGAATGTGAAACCCGTTTTAGTAACATCGGTTGGCAAGGTTGCTCCAACTCCATAGGTGTAAGAAGCAATATTGCCAGAATTTATGGTTCCACCGTTGGTATTTAATGTTACGTCATACGTGTTTACAGACCATTTTACATAGTAGGTCTTGTCGCCAAAATCGGTGGTTGAAATTTCCTCAATTGCTACACCGTCATAGTTGGAGTTCATATACCAACCTGCGAATGTATAACCTTCACGAGTGATTTCCGTATCATCAGGTAAGGTTGCTCCAACTCCATAGGTATATTCCTCAATATTATTAGTATTTGTTCCGCCGTTAACTTGCAAGTTTACACTATAGCTATTTACATTCCACTTTGCTCCCCAATACTTATCTCCCAAATCGACAGGATAAATAGTCGTAGTTGCTGTTGCTCCTGTATAGTTTTCCAAAGAGGACACTACATCTCCCATAGCATCAAAATCATTCTTTAACGCTTGAGCAGTTTCAACAGGTACTTGTGTAAGGACTGCATTAGGAACCGCATCAACAAGCGCTTTTGCTTCAAGTAAACTTAATCCTGAATATTTTTTCACAAGTTTTATTACTTCGACCTTATTATCCCCCGAATTCTCTAATATCAAGTCACATAAAGGTTCTCCGTCTGATAAAACTATTGATTCAATAGAAACTATATTATCAACTGATTGTATATGTTTCTTATAAGAAATAGCGTCATCATACGAAACATTTGTAGCAATAGTAAGTGGCACATTTGCAACCCATTTATCTACTGTATCAATAGCATCACTTAATGAAATCCCATATAGATCCTGCACCTTTTCGATAAGACTAACAGACTTCTTACACGATTCTAACACTACATCACATGATTGAATCGGATACCAGCCTTTAAAGGTATATCCCCTACGGGTAACATCATCGGGTAATAACGTATATGTTCCATACGTGTAATTTGTAATATTTCCCACATTGATTTTTCCTCCAAGAGGATTTAATAATACCTCATACGTTTGGGGCGTCCATTTTGCATAAAATGTTTTATCGCCATATTCGATTGAAGAAATTTTTGTTACTTCGCTTCCTGAAAAATTTGAGTTATTATACCAACCTGCAAATGAATAACCTTCGCGAGTAATTTCGGTTTCGTCAGGCAAGGTCACACTAATTCCATAAGTATATTCATCAATATTCTTTGTATTTGTTCCTCCATTTTCTTGTAAATTAACGGCATACTTATTTGCTTCCCATTTCGCTCCAAATTGTTTATCCCCTAAGTCTGTTGGATAAATAATGCTTATGGGTTGACCACCTGTATTGTTTGCAAAAGAAGAAACAACAGCACTACCCAAACCATCTAATTCATCCTTCATTGCTTGTGCCGTGGCAAATGGAACTTGAGTAAGAATCGTGACAGGAGCAGTTTCAACAAGATTTTTTGCTTCCAACAAACCTAATCCTGTATAATTTCTAACGATTTTTACCACATTTAATTTATCACTTCCATATGATTCCAATACAAGATCACATAACAACTCCCCCTCTTGCAATCCAAAAGATTCTAAAGAAACAACAGCATCGTATTCCTCCAACTTTTGTTTATAATACATTGCATCATCTATTGAAATTTGGCTCGCTATTACACTTGGAGCGTTGTAAACCATTTCGACGGCTTCTTGATTAGATATACCCAGTTCGCTAAATTCACGTTCATGATATAATAATATTATAGCAAATCCTCTTGATGAAGGAGGGACAGAATCTAACACCAAATCACAAACATTACACGTCAGTGCAGGATACCATCCTTTGAATGTGTAACCAGTACGTGTCACATCACTCGGCAACGTCGTATATGTTCCACAAGTGTAACTTGTTACGTTTCCTCTATTGATACTTCCTCCATTAGCACAAAGCGACACTTCATAATCGTTTGCCGTCCATTTCGCATAGAATGTTTGTTCGCCAGTGGCGGTAACAGGAATTTCGGCAAATTCGTCGCTTGTGCAACTTGCGTTGGTGTACCAACCTCCGAAGGTATAACCTTCGCGAACTACATCTTGTGGCAATGTAGCTCCTTCACGCTCAATATATTGTGTAAGCGGAGTACACGTCCCTCCGTTTTGGTTTAGAACCACTCTGCTAATTGGGCGATATGTTGCCAATTTCGCAGATTCCTCGCCGAAACATTTCAAATACGGATAATACAAATACTTTTTATTGCCAGCAATAACAGGTTCTTTGATAGCCCAAATATCAGAAGAAAAACCTGCTTGTAACGTAAGACATAAATCATCTGTTTCAATTCCTTCTGCCATATTTTGAGCATCTGAACCATCAATACCACCTTCGATATTTGAAGTGTTGATGTCGTAGTAACAATTGTATAACGCGCCAGAGCTGGCAGAACCAGAACCTAAAACGCCACCTGCATTCACAGTCCCCGAAACATTTCCAATATTCAAGCAATTACTATGACCACCAACGGTTCCTTTTGTACCTAATATACCACCAGCCATCTGACCAGAAACTGCACCAGCATTATAAGAATTGTATATTTTGTCATATCCTCCTTCACCAGCAATACCTCCTGCTTTTAAATCAGAAGTGATTGTTCCTTCATTATAACACTGTTGAACCGTTGTAAAATATAATTCTCCTATGATACCACCTATAATACCGTCGGCATGTTCTGATGCCATCGACGTAATTGTTCCATAATTTTTACATTGCGTTATTGTTGCATGGTATCCTTTTGATGTTATACCGCCGGCAACCATACCAATTACTTCCGCACTATTGTAACAATTCAAGATTGTTGCATCTCCCTCCATATATCCACAAATACCACCGGCATACGTTCCAGGCATCTCTCCTTGTATCTTACTTTTAATAAGACCTAAATCACGTATGAGTGCACCGTCGGCAGTATTGATTAAGCCCACACGGGTAGAACCCTCACCTTTTACATAAACACCCGAAACCGTGTGGTTATTTCCATAGATTTTTCCTGTAAACGGACCTATGGTCGGCCAAGTGACCGTAGGTGTAAATACGTTAAGACTTGAGAAATTCTCTGTTTCCACAATATCGTTCATCAGCACGTATGTAGCAGACAAGTTGTATCTTATATTCTTGAAATCAGTAATAGTATAGATTGGAATAAAATTAGAAATCCAGTTCGGTTGCTTTTCGGTGCCGACATTTACATATTTTACCACTATCTCCTGTGCAGAACCTACGCCTGTAATGGAAGGATACTTGCCAACAATGCGATATCCCAAGATCCCATCTTCGGAAATGATTGAAGCCGATGCCCCTTGCGTATTTCCTGCTGTCCAAACCTCAGAATCGAAATTTGTAGGCAGTGTGCTTGATGTAAAATTAGAAGATGTCAATGCTTGAGCGGAATTCGCAACATCTTCGGAATTTATGCCGCCGTGCGAGCAAAAATCGGAATTATAGTAACAGTATGAAATTGTCCCTGTATTTGTAGCGGCCACACCTCCGACATTTTCTGTTCCTGCTACAGAACCACCATTAAAACAATAACTTACTTTCCCTGCATTACTTGCAACAACACCGCCTGCATCTCCACCGGTCGCTACCACAGAGCCTGTATTATAACAATTTGTCGCTGAATGAGAAGAACTGCTTAAATAGCCAAAACAACCGCCTACTTTATCTTTCCCTATAATAGTTCCCGTGTTATAACATTTAGAAAATGAGATTGTGCTGTTCACACAAACTCCTGCAAGTCCTCCTACTAGTCCAATTGAAGATGTACTTGTTACATTTCCTGTATTATAACAATCTGTAACCGTTGCAGAACCAGAATAATATCCGAAACAACCTCCAATACCTCCGACACGTTCTCCTTTAGAACTAATATTACCCGTATTATAACAATTTGTTATGGTTCCTCCCGCCATACCAATCAAACCTCCAACGTAAAAGGAACTTCCTTCAACAACACCTGTATTGTAACACGAAGTAATTGTTGCACCGTATGTCTGTCCCGCTAAAGCTCCAACATAGCTACTCCCCGAAATATAACTGTCAACTATTCCTAAATAAGAGACTCTTCCTGAAGAAATAATTTCTTTAAATAATCCAACTTTTTCCAGAGAAGAGTTTATATATAAACCCGAAATTGTATGGTTGCTACCAAGGAAACTTCCACTAAACGAAGACATAGGAGTCCATTGTTCCAGATTAGCAGTTTTATAGTCGCTTCGCAGGTTGCCGTTTTCGTCCAATACATTCTCGTTTAAAACAATATCGGCTGTAAGGGCGCCAGAAAGAGATGAATTTCCAAGATTAACTAAATAGGCGAAATTCTTCAATTCTTCGGCAGTTGAAATTTGGAATGGAGTCCAAGGGTCACCCGAACCACCAGAAAAAGTTATTTCTTTGTTTGCATACGCACGACCACCTATTTTATAAACTGGCAAATGGGTGGTGTCTAAAACAGGATATTTATCATCGCCTATGGTTTGTTTCCACACTGTGCCGGCATTTTGCGAACCATTCAGCAAATAACAATAATTACCCGACCCAACTGCAGACTTAAAATCACTATCTTTGGAAGAAATTCCCGTCGGGTTGGTCGTTGTGGAACCGGCCGTTTCATTTCCCAAACCATTTTGTCGTGTTGAATTACCATCCATTGCAGCATACTGATAATAGGTACAATTAGAATATGTACCACCATTGTCTTGCCCTACCAATCCACCGCAATATGTAGGTGAGGATACGGAAGAAATATCAATTGTATGGCACGAAGTCAATGTGCCTTCGTTGTAACCGCAGATACCCCCTGCATTTTCGGTGCCTGCCGTTATGGTTTTATTTTTACCAACATACGTATTTGTGATTGTAGCATCGGCATTATATCCGCAGATACCCCCCGCATTTGATATTGTGGCTGTTACATCTGCCATACTATAACAATTTTCTATTCTACCCGACCAACAACGACCAACTATACCACCCACGGCAATAACACCTGAGACAGTACCTTTGTAACAACATTTTGATATTGTTCCACTCATCATATCACCAACTATTCCACCAATAAAACCAGTCCCTGTTATGGAAGAATTTACCAAACTGACATTTTTTATCGTCCCTCCATCAAGTGTCCTAAACAAACCAATGTTATTTGTTAAATTTCGAATCGTGTCGCCATTCCCGTCGAATGTTCCTTCATAATCTATTGGAGTCCATTCAACATCGGTTAGGTCAATATCGGCAGTAAGTTTACCGTTTATTGTCGCATGTCCTGAATTTACATAATTTGCGAACCACAATAAATCATTTGCATCGCCTATTTGGTAATATTCGTCAACCAAAGCTGGTGCAAATCCAATTTGTATATTAGGACGAGATCCCCAGTTTCCAATCATTGAGTGAGAAATCTCACCAAAGGACTCATCGCTGTTATCATTACAATTTAGAGTAGAACCATCTGAAAAATAATACTCCAATGTCCCGTTAAGAGTTCCATTTTCTGGGGTTTTTCGTGCAACGGCAATCACTAAATTATCCACACCGTTATATTCGAAAACATTTTTTAAATAAATTTTTTCCCAACCTGTAGAAGTTCCCAAGGTTAGAGTACCTTCGTACACCAAAGTCAAATCGTCCTCGGTTAATGCCGATGCTGTACTTGCAAACGTATTAAGAGCCGTGTGTCCCATATAGATTTTCACATCCTGGTCGGCATACGAAGACGCAGTTGCCACATTATACGCAATTGAGGCAATTTGTCCTGCATTGCCAATTTCACTCGCCGTATAGATAGACTGCGTTACGGCATATCTATAAGAATTGTAATATGGGAACAAACCACTTGATTCAGTGCCATACCCAATTGTAACCGTTTGCCCAAACGAAATCAAACCCACGCAAGAAATGCCGAGGGTGAGAATGAATTTTTTAACAGAGGTTCTCATAACTTTATATTTTTTCAGTTTGTTATAGTAGAGACGCGACATGGCACGTCTCTACTGATTATTCCACAATAATTTTAAATGTCTTGTCACCAATTTTTACAAAATACACACCGTCATTTTTAATGAAAAATGTATATTCATCACGTCCTTCAGCAAAAGCTATTTTGTGACCACTCACATCGTAAACAGTTGCTTTTGCTCCTTCTGCATTTTTCACATAGATTGTTTTGCCAATGGCAAAAATATTGCTGTTTGAACTCATTTCGGCAACTGCATCAGGAATGTCGGTATTTTCAACTTCGGCAATATTGGAAATTGCAAGAGCAAATGGTCCTGATTCTGCTTTCATAAATTGTGTTTTGGGATCGATGACTTCGGGCAATTTTATGCCGACAAAGTACGACAAAATATGTTCTTTCGGTTTTACATCGCTGTATGAGGTCACATTCGACGGCAAAGTGGTAAGCGTGTCGGTTACGATGTTATTGTTCTCTTTGTATTTGCACATCACAATAAATGTCGAGAAGTCAAGTCCTTCGTACTTATCCCAAATCAGATTGTTTGACGAGCCGTCGAATCCGGCATTCTTCGTAATGTGCATGGTCTTATGATGTTCGCTCAACTCTGTTTCGGCGCCACACACGTCTGTTGCCGAAATTTTATATCTCCACGCACGGATGTTCGGGTCGGCTTCGTTGTCTTCATATACGCTCAGTTCGCCGTATGGAATGGTCGTAAGTTTCTCATACACGTTTGCCTCGTCGTTTTCGCGATAAATCGTGTAGAAGTCAATCAGGTTTGTTTCTTCCTTCAGCCATACGACCAAGTTTTTCCCCGTCTGTTCGCATACTGTCACAAGGGCTATTTCGGGTTGTTTCGGCGTAATGAGCGGTACCGTGACTTGCACCGTGTTTGTACAGCCATTTCCGTCGGTTGCAACCAAAGAATAATCGCCGGCGTTCACGTTCAACAAATATTTTGTCTCGTTCCCAGTGTTCCAACGGTATGTGAGATTGTCGTCACCGTTGACGATTACCGCACCGCTATTTTCGTTGCAGGCAGTTGCCGTTACGTTCGCAATTGAAACTTCTGGAAGATTCGGTTCTGTTACCGTGTATGTCTTTGTGAATGAGCAATTTTCGGCATCTGTTATTTCAATAAGATAGTCTCCAGCTTTTAGATTACGAAGGACATCATCAGTAAAAACCTCGTTTGAGCATTTCGTCGTGTATGGTTCGGCAGCATTGGTGATGGTTAGGGCAATTTCGCCGTTAGATTCGCCAAAACAACGAGCATTCTTAATTGTTTCTTCAACTTGTATGTTACAGACATTTTTTTCAATCCATTTTGCGTAAAATGTTTTGTTGAGATAGTCATCTTCTGTGATTTCGGTATATTGCGTACCAGAGAAATTTTCATTGTCGTACCAGCCGGCAAATTCGTAACCGTCTTTTTCAACCACAGTTGGAAGCGTTGCTCCAACGCCATACGTATATCTGTCAACCTTTCCGCCTTGTATGGCACCGCCATTTGTCTGGAGCGAGACAGTGTAGATAAGATTCATCTTGAAATTCTGGCACGTATTGTTCGAGGTTATGTCGGCAAAAGTAGATTGGTTGCCGTTCACATCGCGCACGGTTCCATCAAGACTCTTCAGCGTAACGGTTCCCGTAATGCCCGACATTTTTGTCGTTGTTATGTCGTCGCAATAAAAATACAAGGTGTTAGTGCCGTTTCCACCCTTATATGAAAACGTGTAATCCTTACCATCAATACGTACGACTGCATTTGAAACCGAACTTTGAACCGGCTCGTTGAATCGAACCGACAAATACACGCCTTCGCCGCTATAATAAATGTGGTCGGTATTTACGTAGATTCCTTTGATGACAGGGGCAGAAGCATCGTGAAACTTATAATTAAGTGTTAGATTATATACCCTATAATAATCATCACCACTTCCATGTGCGTCTGCTTTTAAACCAACGCTCTGAATGCCGTCATTTGTCAGAATATATCCTTCGGAACTCTGCCATAAATCGCTGTATCCCTCAGTAAATTCTTCTTCTGTAGCGTTTGTACCAGGAACTTTCAATACTGGAATGTCATCGATTTCACCAGTTGTTTTATATACAATTTGCTTCTCATTTTCATTAAGAAAATATAAAGAAATATCATACCATCCCGCATAAACTAACTGCATGTATAATTGCAGATTGAATTTATAATGAGGTGTTTGTTCTGACAATATGAAATACGCTTTGTCAACATCGGTATCGGGAAGGGTATCGAATAAATTTGGCGACGTGATATACGTTGTATAATCGTCAGTTCCCAGAAAATATTCTTTTAGAAGTATGTTTTTCTCAGAGGGTTCGGGTATTAACTTCGTATTATTGAAAGAACCCTCGGCCATCATTGCAGGCATGTGATTGTTGTATATGCAAAGAAAAAAGGTGTGCTTCTCTGTTGTCAATACATAGTTGTCTATTGTTGAAACCTCTAATGCCGGCACGGTAAGCGTTTTTTCTGTTTCGTCTTTGGCAAATTCCAACCGACCTGAAATCGATTCAAAGTGAATGCCTGCAATGGCACTACCGCTTTGCGTGTAGTAGTCAACGTAACTTGCTGCCGAAGCATCGGTACGCGAGATAGTAAACACATTCCCGTTGGTAACCGAAATGGTATATAGATCGGGGTCGGCGAAAGCTTCCAGAAAAGCAATACACAACGCAGAAAGCGTAAGAAGGAATTTTGAGGTAAATATTCTCATATTTATTTGTATTTCATTTTGTTATAGTAGAGACGATGTGCACATCGTCTCTACGAGAAAAATTTGGTATGCAAGGTAAGAATTTTTGTGGAAAAATGTATGGAGAAAACGAGGTTTTTAGCAATCTTCAAAGTGTCAAAAATACACTGATGATGAGCATTACAGCGTATTGATGAGGTTTTCACCATACTATTTTTGTGGGAAGCTCAGAGTGTGCCGGTGGTTTAGAATGAAAGATTTACACCCATCAAGAACAAGCGTTGTTTTGGATAATCGTAGTAATAGATTCCGTTTGAACGAGTTTCGGGGTCAAGACCGCTGAATTTTGTCCATACAAACGGATTTTGAACTTGGGCATATATCATACAACGACTTAATTTTACTTTCTCGCACACTTGTGAAGGAATCGTATAGTTCAACTGAATGTTTTTCAGACGAATGTACGAACCATCTTCCAAATAACGGGTAGAGAATCTGTTACCGTTGCTACCGTTATTTTGAACAACTTTAGGATTTTTTGCGTTATCGCCTGGCTGTTTCCAATAATCAAGAGCGTCGGCAGACTGATTCAATTCCGTTGTGGCACCATCGGCAATCAGTTCGTTGTTCAACTGATTGAAAATCAAGTTGCCATAGCTACAATAGAACATGAAGTTCAACGCCCAGTTGCCATAGGTAAGATTGTTGGTCCAACCAGCGGTGAATTTCGGATCGGCAGTGCCGGCAATTACCTTTCGAGCCTTGTTGTAATCTTTGGTAAGATTTCCGTTTGCGTCGTACCACATTGGAGAACCGTCAGCTGAATTCACGCCAGCCCATTTTGCCAAATAAAATGTTTGCAATGACTGACCGACGGTACGAATCTTGGTACTAACCACAATCGTGTCGCCACCATATAATTCGGTGATTTCGTTATGGTTATGAGCGAATGTGAGCGTTGTGGTCCAATTGAATTTGTCACGATTGACAGCCACTGCCGACAACGACAATTCCACACCTCGGTTTACCATAGAGCCCACGTTCTGCATCTGGCTCTCGTAACCCGTCGTCATTGAAACTGGCACCGCCAAAAGCAAGTCGAACGTGTTTCTGTTATACAAATCCACGCTCAGATTGTATCGTTTCATAAATTTGACGTCAATACCAAAATCGGCATTGTGGTTTTTCTCCCATGTCAGGTTCTCGTTACCCATAGTAGAAAGCGTGCTACCAGGCTCGTCCATGTAGTTTTGACCGAAGGTGTATAACTGCATAAACAAATAATCGTCAATGTCGGAGTTACCCGAAGTACCGTAGCTACCACGAACTTTCAACTTGTCAATCCACGAAAGTGATTGCATAAACCGCTCGTCAGAAACTATCCACGAACCTCCAACCGACCAGAATGGAGCCCAACGGTTTGACGGACTGAATTTTGAAGAACCGTCAACACGGAAACTTGCGCTCAGATAGTATTTTGCCGCATAATTGTACTGGAAACTTGAAATCCCCGACAACATTGAGGCTGCTCTTCCGTATTCGTTCATTTGCTCCATTTGTGACGCATTCGCAATGCTCGACATATTTTCCGAAGCAAAATTCGACGCAATCATGTTGGAATAGTTCAATGAATTTGATTCCACCTCGAAACCACCCATAATCTGGAATGAATGTTTCAGCAAATGAAAGTTTCTACGCAAGGTGGAAGACGATGTCCACGTGGTGACGTTTGTGGAGTAATATGACGAAACGCCGTTTTTATCGGAACCATCAGGCGTTTCGGGATGCAGATACGCATACTCCTCAACGTTGATGTAATCAATGTTGGCAATTGTCTTAAATTCAAGATTCAAAGGAAATTTATATTCTACGAACGCATTTCCAAGAAGTCGTTTCGTTTTGTTATAATTCTCATTCAAGTTGATGATACCCACAGGGTTATAGAACTTATTCGTGAAATTGTATTTCTCGCCATTTTTCACGGCAACCGTCGGTTTTGCCGTATATGCCGTGGTTACGGGACTTGACGTATATCCTGGCTCCACGGTGCTATGTTGCGTGGTGAATGACGGATTCAATTTCATTCCGTAAGAACACTTGTCCGATGCCTTATGCGTCAGGTTCAAGCGGGCAGATGCACGTTTCAAGTCTGTTCCTGTAACAATACCTTTCTCGTTTTTGTATTGACCAGAAGCAAAAAAAGTGGTATTGTCGGTTCCACCTTGTGCAGAAAACTCATACGACTGGTTCCACGCTTTCCGATATACTTCGTCGAACCAATCGGTACTTGCCGTATCGTCCAACAGCTCCTCGGCGATTTGTTCATTCGTTTTACCTGCATTTCGCATTGCCTCGGTAAGCCATGACTTGTATTCGCCCGCATCCATCAACTCGAACTTGCCTTTGGAAATCATGCCCACGCCTTGCGAGGTGGAAAAGTTATAGATTGTTTTTCCCGACTTACCAGATTTGGTCGTCACCATAATGACACCGTTCGATGCACGTGAACCGTATAACGACGTGGCAGCCGCGTCTTTTAATATAGAAATGCTTTCAATATCGCTTGGATTCAACGAGGTCAGAACCGACGAAGCATCGGAATTTTGCGATGTTTCGCCCGAAAACATTGGCACACCGTCAATTACAATCAACGGAGAACTTCCTGCCGAGATAGAGCCAGCACCACGCAATTGAATTTCCGACGAAGAACCCGGTTGTCCCGAAGTGGTTGTCAGCACAACGCCCGGAACTTGTCCTTGCAATGATTTTTCAAAACTTGATTGTTGCGAAGCGATAATATCTTCGGCTTTTATCGAGGTCAAAGAACCGGTAAACGCCTCTTTCTTCTGCTTGCCGTAAGGAACTGTTACCACAACCGTTTCGATGGCAATGGCGTCTTCACCCAAGGCAATCTCGTAATGCGTTTCCGAAGTAACGGGAACAAGCTTTGTCTCCATACCGATATAACTTACCTCAATGGCAGCAGCGTCGTTAGGAATTTCAAGCACAAATGAACCGTCAATGTCGGTGAATGCGCCATAACTTGTGGGGATGTAGTTCCCCGCATCGCCTTTCTGCATTGCGGCAACGGTCGCTGCTATTATCGGTTCCTTATTTTGTGCAGATGTTACCTTACCTGTAATTTCACGTGTTTGTCCAAATGTGCAAACACAAAAGAGAGTGAGTATTAAAAGGGTATAAAAACGCTTCATAACGATAATTTTCAATGCAATAATACGATTTTTCTTGTAAATTTCTTGTATTATTTCATTTTAATGTGCTTCCAGCCAATTTTTCCCGACACCGACTTCGGCAATCAAAGGAACGGAAAGTGATACGGCACCTTGCATTCCTTCGGTGACAATGGTTTTCATTTGTTCCAGTTCATCGGGGAATACGTCGAAATTCAATTCGTCGTGAACTTGTAAAATCATTCTGCTACGTAAATGGAGAGCGTCAATTTTTTCTTGGATGTGAATCATCGCAATTTTTATAATATCGGCTGCCGACCCCTGAATAGGGGCGTTTATGGCGTTTCGTTCCGCCAAACCGCGTATCGTGGCATTTTGTGAATTGATGTCGGGCGTGTAACGACGGCGTTTGAACATTGTTTCCACATACCCAAGTTCTCGTGCATTTTGAATATAGGAATCCATCAATGCCTTTACCTTTGGATAATTTGCGTAATAGCTGTCAATCAGTTCCTGTGCCTCTTTGCGAGGAATGTTGAGCGTTTGTGATAATCCGAAAGCTGTAGTCCCGTATGAAATGGCAAAATTTGCTGATTTCGCTTTCCGTCGTTGGTCCGACGTAACTTCGTCAAGCGAAACACCGTAGATTTTTGCCGCTGTGGCACGGTGAATGTCTTCGCCGTCTTGGAATGCTTTTACAAAATGTTCGTCACCCGAAAAGTGGGCTATCAGACGCAATTCTATCTGTGAATAATCTGCCGAAAGGAAATAATTGTCGGGTTTAGATGGAATGAACACCTTACGGATTTCTCGTCCCATTTCGGTACGAATAGGAATATTTTGCAAGTTGGGATTCGTGGAACTCAATCGTCCCGTTGCTACCACCGCCTGATTGAACGAAGCGTGAATGTTGCCCGTATGCTGATTTACCAATGCGGGCAAGTTGTCAATATAAGTTGACAGCAATTTCTTCATTTCGCGCCATTCCAAAATCAACGGAACAACAGGGTGTGCGTCACGCAACTTGTCGAGCACTTCTTCGCCAGTGGCGTATTGTTTCGTCTTGGTTTTCTTTGTCTTGTCGGTTATCTCGAGTTTGTCGAACAGCATTTCTCCCAATTGCTTGGGTGACGCTATGTTGAACCGTTCGCCCGTCAATGCAAAAATCTTTTCTTCTATGTGTGAAACGTCCGAAGAGATTTTCTTCGACAATTCACGCAAGACTTCTGTGTCGATTCGCACGCCTGCCATTTCCATCTTGCTCAACACTGGAGCCAGCGGACATTCAATGTTGGCGTACAAGTCGTATTGCCCTAAAGTGTGTAATTCCTTCTCCAACAACGGCATTACTCGCCATATTGCATCGACTTGCTCGCCAAAATAATTTTTCAATTGCTCAACTCGTATATTGGCAAATTGAATCTGATTGTATTTTTCGCCCGTAACAAGCTCTATATTAGTGATTTCCTCGTGTAAATGTTGACGAACGATAGTGCTAAAGCTATGATTTAATTCAGGTTGCAAAACATAGTGAGCCAACATACAATCGTGCAATTCACCTCCAAGTGTGATTCCGTATTGTGAAAGTACTGAAACAGAGTATTTTACATTGTATGAATATTTTTTATTGCACGATGCGAAGATAGGTTTTAATTTATCTACGGTATTCTTCGCTTCGTTTTCGTCTAATGGGAAGGGTAGGTAATACACTTCGTGTTCTTTCCACGAGAAGCCGATGCCGATAATTTTAGCTTTTATTGATTCTACTGAAGTTCCACAAAGTACGAATGAGAACGCAAGTTGTTTTGATATGCTCTTCGCAAATGCCTCAATGTCAGTAACGATGCGATATGAGGCGTTATTTTTAATTGTTGCGGGAGCTTTCGGCGTTTCCTGTGGCTCGGCAAATAAGTCCAATTGCATTGAATCCACGTGCTTTGGGGCTGGTTTTGCTACTGTTTGAGTGGGAACTTCCGTCGTTTGCAACATTTTTTGAGCTAAACCGAAAAATTCAAGTTCCTTGAACTTTGTTTTCAAAACGTCAACATTGTATGGCTCTTTTTCAAAATTAAAATCTGAAAACGTTACGGGAACTGTCGTGCAAATTGTAGCCAATTGCTTGGATAACAGCACTTGCGACTTGTAGTTAACAAGATTTTCCTTTTGCTTGCCCTTTAGTTTGTCAATGTTTTCGTAGATGCCTTCAATGCTGTCGAACTGGGCTATGAGTTGTTTTGCCGTTTTTTCGCCGATGCCGGGTGCTCCGGGAATGTTGTCGGAACTGTCGCCCCAAAGTCCGAGTAGGTCAATGACTTGGTCGGGACGTTGGATGCTGAATTTTTCCATCACTTGTTTTGGTCCCATAATGTCGATACCCGAGTGCCCCAGACGATACATGTGAACTTTTTCCTCCACTAATTGAGCATAGTCTTTGTCGGGCGTAACCATATACACCATAAATCCCTCGCGAGCTGCCTGTTTTGCAAGCGTTCCGATGATGTCGTCGGCTTCGTAGCCTTCCTTTTGCACCACGGGAATATTCATTGCCTTGATAATCTCGATGACTTCGGGGATGGCTGCTTTCAAGTCTTCGGGTGACGCCTGACGATTTGCCTTGTATTGCTCGTACATTTCGTGACGGAACGTTTTCCCCACTGGGTCGAAAACCACACCGATATGTGATGGTTTTTGTTTGACAATCAAGTCGTTAAGTGTGTTTACAAACCCAAAAATGGCTGATGTGTTGACACCTTTGGAATTGATGCGAGGTGAATTTATGAACGCATAGTATGAACGGTACAAAACAGCGTGACCATCTATTAAGAACAAGTTTTTTTCTTCCATATTGTATCTATTTGCACATTACAAAAAAGACTATCGCAAATGTACGCAGATAGTCTTTTTAATCAAATTAATGAAAAGAATAATGTGTGAGATTATTTCTTCTTGTCACGTTTGAACGGATTGTAAAATTCTCTGATTTTTCCGCTCTTGGTCGTTTTGTTTCCGCCCGGAGTGTAGTTTTTGTTTTCGTATTTTTCACGAGCTTCATCCTGGCGTTTTTCTAATTCTTTTGCCTTCTTTCTTGAAGCTTTTCGGGCTTTGGTATTTTGTGCCTTACCTTTTCGCTCGTTCCACGATTTTCCTTTTTGCGAATTGTAACGGTACGAATTTTTCTCATTTTGTTTCATTCGTTTCACCGTCTTTTTGTTTTGAGTACGATCGCGATTATCTTGGTAACGTTCTTCGCGTTCTTTTTGTTTTTTTGCCTGCAACTTAGCTTGTTCTTTCTTGCTCAAGTGCGTGGTTTTGTTCACACTTGACTTGAAATTGTCCTGTTGCTTCATTTTTTTTGTTTCCTTTGAAGCTTTGGGAGAACTCACTTTTTCTTTTTTGTGTGTACTTTTACGAGATTGTACCGTTTCATCGTCATCGTACTGTGCAAAAGCCGTAGTACTTACGATTAACAACCCTAAGAGAAACGCTAATTTACTTAATTTCATAGTTATAGATATTGTCTATTTTTTTCGCCCCAAAAGTAGGGAATATATTTATATAAACGGCAGGGTGTTAATAAGTTTTAATATCTTGATATGTCTACCGAATAACCACCGATTTTATATAGGATTTATCCTTATGACGAATTACCAACAAATATGTTCCCGCTGGAATTTCGGAAACGGAAATTTGGGTTGAATGTTCACCTACGCCATTCAAAATTTGTTGACCTGTTACGGAAATCAACTCGAAAGAAAATGCTCCGTCAAGTGAAACGTTTAACACGTCGGAACAGGGATTGGGATAAATCTCCACAATATCTTGTATCTCAGGAACTGCAATGTAATAGTCATTGTCCATGCCTGGCGAGCCAATAATCAAGCTCGCTTTCCAATTACGTCCGTCCGCATTGTCCGCGTCAACCGACCAGAGCGACAATGTTCTGCCTGTTTCAAATGCTCCCTTGGTCCATTCTGTGTCAAACATTGAGTACGAAACTTCATCAACTTGTACTTCATTTTGATTATACAACTTGACGGCGTCAACATATCTGTTTAGCGACAAATCAAGCTGATAACACGTTATGTTGGGGAAAACGGTATGAAATTTTTCGGGATTGTCGGCAAAAACCACATAACCTTGTGGCGGAATGGTCACCGCATCGTAAATCACCGAGATTTTGCCACCTTTGTCTTGTATCATCCAGTCTTTCAGTGAAATATCCGAATCATTCGGGTTATAAATCTCAATCCAGTCACCTGAATCCACCTTGTCGGACGAGGCATAATTTATTTCATTGATAATCGGATTTTTGAAATTGTTTTCCTCAAGTGCCGATGCCGTTTTCATTGGTGTACCGCCATAGGTATAAGAACGCCAAACGCCTGTTTCGTCTAATTCGTAGGAATAACCATAGCCGTCGGCTTTCAAAGTATAGATTTGTTCGTCGGAATACGACATTCGTGCAATGGTATAACCATTTTGGTCTTGCAACGTAATAGTGGCAAAGTCTTTGGGGAATTTCATGTTGAGATTACCCAAAGCAAAATTCTGTTCCTCGTTTTGATATTGTTTGTGGAACGCATTCGCATCATTTGCAAAAACCAACATTGAACCGGCTTGAATCGAAATTCCTACGGGTATCGTGAACGACTGATTATATCGGTCAATTGTGATGTTCCAGTTTGACAAATCAACTGCCGATTCGCCTTCGTTGAGCACTTCAATCCATTCTGTTTCTCCGTCTTGGAACGTGTGATAATAAACCTCGGTAAAACGTATTTGTGGCTCGTTGCCGACGTAATTGAATACGGCGGTCAAACTGGTAGCTTCGGCAGTGGTCACGGTAATTGCTTGTTCTGTGGAATTTACCGCGCCTTCCCAACGGACAAATTCATATCCTGGATTCGGAATAGCCGTCAAAAAGATGGTATTGTTGTTGAAATATGAACCAGACCAAGGGAAAGTCTTTACGTCTATCGTGTTCAGATGGATTTTCCCTGCTCCTTGTTCCGACAGATTCAGCGTCAAAGTGTAACTGCCGTTGGTCGAGAAGAATTCTTCCGTTTGCTGTCGCATAATCGCCTCGCGTTGCTGACCGAAACTTCTCATGTCATCCACCCAACCCTTTTGTCGATGCTCACCCCAACGAGCAATATGCGAAGGCATTTCTTCTTCAATCAGACTATATACTGAGTCTATCTTTTCCCGTATATTTTTAGGCGAAAGTGTCGTATTCAGTCGGTCGGCAGTGGCGTTCATATAATCGCGACGAAACTCGGGGCTTCGCATCAAACTGCGTAACAAAGCCGTTGCATCGGGAGTATTTGCATAATGGTCGGAATTGGTGGCGGTGCACCATTGAAGCATATTCTTATTGACTTTCCCATTCAAGTCCCAGATGCCGAAACCAAAATCGCAGTCAAACAAAAGGTATCGCCACGGTGTGTTCTGAGAACGTGAGTGCCAGCAGGCAAAGTTGTTGCTCGGCCAGTCCTCGTTCACGACATAGGTTTCAAGCACATAGTAGTCAATGTAGCTTGGAATGTCGAGAAGAGATTTTGCCCTTTCATAGTTTGGAGCATACGACATATCATTGTCTTCAATGAAATCACGCATTTCCCAATAATCGTCATCCGAGCCGTTTTGCAGTTCCCAACCGTTTTTCACTATGTCAATGTCATCCTTGTCGTAGCCGTAGTTTTCGGCAATGTAATGCTCGTTTTGCTTCTCGCGGACATTCTGTATGCCATAATATTCACCATTGATGTAAACCACTGCGGGCTGATATGCCTGTCGGTCAATGTCCATTTCCCGAGCAAGCACCGAAATTAAGCCGTCGCGCATTTGTGTGTGGTTGAAATCATTTCCACTATTGCGAAGCAAAATCATGTGGAATGACGAAATAGGTTTGTCCTTGTAAAACTGATACTCAATCTTGTCTTTGCCGTATTGGTCGCGAGCATACAATTTCAACGTCTTTTGAGGATGGGCACGACTCCAATTCCCGCCAATCTTACAACCCAAGTCTTGCGAAACAACACATTCTCCGTCTTCATTAAAAAAGTCTAAATGAACGGGGCGTTCCCAGTCTTGCCAGTAATTCGCACCGTAATACGGCTCTTCCGATGACGCATTGGGACCTGTAACATAAATACCTGTTTTGTAATTAAAAAAATCATCTCGTTTTATGGTAAGCGAGGCGATTGGCAACGTGATATCAGGCAAGAAAAGGTATGACGCAATCATGGTTGCACTTGGCAAATAGCCGTCACGAAATGCCTTTACTTTTATGTTTGCATTGTTTGACAAATGAATTGCTCCTGTCACTAAGGATGAAGATGTTGTTGGTTCATCGCCATTTGTGGTATAGCGTAAAATCACGTGTTTGTCGCTCGAATAAGCATTGACCGAAATCTCGTCTTCGTACACGCCCGCTGGCATATCTAACTTTGGCTTTGAAAGCGTTTTTGCCACATACATTGCTCCTGAATTTGCACTACGAGGCGTCGTGGTTGAAAAATAATATGTTGTCTTATAATCAGTAGTGCTTCTTCCTATGGAAACGTCAACGGGAAGATTTTTCCACGAAATACTGTCAATAATTTTGTCGCCTTTCATAAGAAATAGCGTGTCGGACGAGGCATCTAACGTCAACGATTTGCCACAAGGTAAGTCGAGATACTTTGATAGCGCATTTACGTTGGAAACCTTTTCGGAATAGCCGATGCTCAAAATGGGAATACCGATGAGGTCCGACGATTCATTACTACAATTATGAATTTGTATGCACAGCGTGTTTTCGCCTTCTTTTAACGCCGAAATACAGTCGGAACAATTGTACGAGGGCGGTATTTCATTATTTCTCATAACGCCTTCGGTGTAGGTGGTGGCAAACGCATCGAAATTGGTACTGTTCATATTTGAACGGGCAATTTCCTTCCCGTTGATGTATGCGATGAATCCGTCGTCGCAGTCCATATGAAGAATCATCTGCGTTACAAAATCAAGATGTGTGACTGTAAAATTCTTCCGAATGAAAACGGAGCGAGCGTTGGTAACAGCAGTAACAATGTCGGTTTCGCCGTAACCAATAGGAGTCTTGCCCGTATTCCACTGAGAATCGTCGAATGACGGAGATGTCCAGTTTGGAATATTTTCTGAAGGAACAATATAAGAAAACGCGTCGCCATAATTCACCACCGACGACCATTGTACCACATTGGCATTGCCTTTGGTTGCCTCAATAAGGTAGTATCCGTTAGCCGATAATTTTCCTGTCCCCAATGAAACCGATACATCTCGCATTTTTCCTGTCGTAATGCTATATTCCGACAAGTCGATTGTTTGCGAGGACACATTTCGTAATTCTATCCAATCGGGAGATTTGCCAGCGCTATTTGCGTACGAAAGAGCGTTTTTTGCAACTATTTCGTTGAGTATCAAATCTTGGGCATACGTGCCAAAAGCCCCTAAAAGAAGTGACACGCAAAGCAAAAAAGTTTTTTTCATACAATTTTAGTTGTCAGTTTTCAATTAAAAACAGCTTTGACAAGTTCAGCCATCCTTAATTCTTAACTCTTAATTTTTAATTTCAAAATTTCTTAATCGTGTATGGACAATCCGTCGTGTGAAAGGCGAATGATGGTTCCTTTCTCCGTGCCGATGTAAATTTTATCGGCTATGTATCCCATATACGTGATTTTATTTCCTTCGTCATAATGAACTTTTCTCCAGTTCGTGCCAGAATCGTTTGAGATATACAAATCCTTGTTCTCACCCGAAGCAACCACGTCGCCATATTTATTTGCTTGAATATGAAGAAGTTTCTTACCTTCGTTATACACTTTTTCCCATTCTCCGCTTCCAACTTCCGAACGGAAAACTTTTCCAGAATAGGTGCAAGCAAAAAGGAATTTGTTGTCAACGATAGTGATTCCTGTGAAATTTTCGCCGCCTATGTTTTCCAAATTCATTTTTTGACCATTTTCGGTAACGTGAAAGATGTTTCCGTAGCCAGCCAAATACACGTCGTTGTTATATACCAACATATCGTTTAACCCACATTGCGTCTGCGTGCTTGAAAATACCGTGTCGTCGCTCTCGTACACATAGAAATTTCCTGTGAACAAGTCATCGGTGCCATACATATACTGCAGATTTCCGTCTTTTGCCGAAAGTCCCTTTAAGTTAGAAAGTTCGGCAGGCCAATTTTGTCGCCAATCGGTAAAAGTAAATTTCAGATCGCCACCGTCGGGAACGTTTTTTGCCGTGTCGGAACTTCTGCGAAGATTCATATCTTCGCCACCCATCCAGACCTTCCCTTCGTTGAAACAGATGGTGTTGTACACAATCTTGCTTCTACAACGTTTTGTGCTGCTTAGTCCACTTGACGTGGATTTGCATAGATATACCTCAGTATAGTTTTCTTCATTTTGTCCAAGTACCAGCAACGTGTCAACGCTCGTTGGCACGATGTCGCGAATAACAAGTTTGTCGATAGTGCCAACTGGCTCAAACATCAGTTCGTTATCGTCGATACACGAAGTGAAGCCAGCAACAATCAAAACCAATATGAAAATCTTTCTCATAACGTTATTTTTTATTCGTTTAATGAATTATCATCCTCTTTTTTCTCATCAGAACCTGTGGTGTCAAGGAATATATACACTGCCACCGCTGCCACATGAAAAAGCAATGTTGTGATTGTCCACAAAAGTTTTTCATTTGTTTTGCGTTTGTTTTTTTCTGCCACCCAAATCTGATGCAGAAGCCAAATGTCTAAAACAACGCACAATGAAATGATTAAAACACGTACCATATTTTTAAATCTCTTAACTGCAAATGTAAAAATATTTTTCAAATTGAGAATTGGGAATTGACAATTGAAAAATATGAAGGTTTTTCTGTTTACCTGGAAAGATTGTTTTTTGTTGTAGGGCTGTCACATTGTGGCAGCCCCGCATTTAGAATGGCTGCCGTAATACGACTGCCCTACAAGATTCCTTTCGAACAAGGAGGTTGTGCCGTTAGGCACTTCATATCGGTAGAATATGAAATTATTCTTCTTATTAAACGTGCCGTAAGGTACGTTTTTTGTGATGAGTTATAAAATAATTCGTACCTAACGGCACGAAAAGAAATAAGAAGATTTTTGTTTCTACCAATATTTTGTGCCTAACGGCACATTTATTTCATACGAATTATTGTAGGAACGCGGGCTGTTTCGTTTTCAACGTTTATCAGTCGGCGATAATGCGACCAACTCAATTCGTCTTTCATAATTATTGGTGCTGGCTTAATTTCAAAATGTTTGATTTGTTATTTCTAATGTTTTTATTTTACGTTTATACTCTGCAAATATAGCAATATTGTTTTTTTGTCAATCATTTCAAAACAATCTCTCAAAAATAAGAATACCTTTACGGCAAAAAAAAGAGTATGCTGATATTCATTGCTCTCTCATTGTCGGTTGCCTTGCAATTGGGTGCCTCGATACTCGCAATCAGTTTGATTAAGCGAACTCGATACAACATATCGTGGATTTTGCTGTCGTTGGCATTCTCTTTGATGGCAATTCAGCGTATTTATGAGTTGATTTTTATTGCTCAACTGCCCAAAGAACATTTCTCCGAAGTGTCGATGCTTAGCAATTGGATTTCTGTGGTCGTGTCATTCCTGATTTTTGCGGGGACGATTTACGTGAAAAAGATTTTTAACTACATCAGAAAGATGGAGAATCTTGCCAAAGAGAACGAGAATCGTGTGTTTTCGGCCATTGTGCAAACCGAGGAAAATGAACGGCAAACTTTTGCCAAGGAAATCCACGATGGACTGGGGCCTATACTTTCGTCTATCAAAATGGCTTTTTCGGCTATTAATAAGGACATTGCCAACGAATCAAACAAGCAGATTCTTTTGAAAACAAACTTTGCCATCGATGAGGCAATCATAACGATTAAGGAAATCTCCAACAAATTAAGTCCTCATATTTTGTCGAATTTTGGACTGGAACGTGCCGTGAAATCGTTTCTTGACACTATTATGATAAAACAAAGCACTGCCGTTTCGTTTGACTCAGATTTAAAAAATACAAGATACGATTTCAACATCGAAACAGTATTGTATCGCGTTATTTGTGAATTGATAACCAATACATTACGCCATGCACAGGCACAAAACATTTTCATTGTGCTGCGTCACGACGAAAAAAATGTCATGCTCAACTATACCGACGACGGAATAGGTTTCGATATTGATAATCTTCCCCATAAAGGAATGGGACTTTCCAATATGGAGTCACGAATTAAATCAATAAATGGTACTTTTGTCATTGAAAGTTCTCACAAAAACGGAACGCACGTTTCTATAAATATCTCAATATGAAACCATTACACATACATCTTGTTGACGACCATTCTTTGTTTCGCGAAGGATTGAGATTTCTTTTGTCAAATTGTGAGTTCGTCTCGCAGATAGAAGAGTCGGAAAATGGAGAGATTTTCCTGCAAAAAATCAAAAAAAATGCTCCCGATGTCGTTTTGATGGACATAGAAATGCCTGTGATAGATGGCATTACCGCTTCGAAAACAGCTATGGAGATGTATCCCGACTTGAAGATAATAGCTCTTTCAATGTATGCCGAGGAAGAATATTATTCAAAAATGATTGATGTAGGTGTGAAGGGCTTTCTATTGAAAAACTCACAGTTCGAGGACGTACAAAAGGCGATACTAGAGGTGAGTGAGGGCAACAATTTCTTTTCTCCCGAAATCTTGGACAGAATCATTTCCAATATGTACAAGAAAAAAGACGAGAAAACTGTTCTTGACTTGACGGAACGGGAAATCGAGGTGCTGTATAATATCTGTAAGGGCTTGTCAAACCAGGAAATAGCCGACTTGCTATTTATTAGCAAAAGAACTGTTGACAAACATCGTGAAAATTTACTTTTGAAAACAAATGCCAAAAACACAGCAGGACTTGTGGTATATGCCATAAAAAACGGAATTTTTGAAATATAGTAGAAACTATGTACATATTGTCTCTACAGCATCACGTGAAAAATATTCTCAATTTTTTGTCTCTTTTTTTGGAAAAGCAAAGAATTGTGTATATTTGCACCACCAAATGCCAAAGTGGCGGAATTGGTAGACGCGCTGGACTCAAAATCCAGTGATAGCAATATCGTGCGGGTTCGATTCCCGCCTTTGGTACTCGAAAGGTTGAAGCAATTGTTTCAACCTTTTTTGTTTTTGGGGGGAAGAGACGATGTGCACATCGTCTCCGAATTAGAAACAAATCTCCTTTACATCAAAGCATCCGTTTCCTTCGAACTCAAAATAAAGGGCGGTATCTCCGTTATCGAAACACACATTGCTATTTACCTGTGCCCATGTTGTTTGTGGCGTGATGGAGATTGTGGTGATTCGTTTCCCTTTGTATGATTGGGACACATAGAGTTTGCCCTCGGCAGTGCCACGATAAACAATGCCAAGTTTCGTGTTATTTTCAAAGTGAAAATATTTGTATCCGAATAATGTTTGGTTGCCGATTTCGCTTATAAATCGTTCTTCTCCGTCGTTGTTGACGTTGGGAAACGATTCTTCGAAGATTTTATTGGATCCGTGAGGCATTTGTCCGTTGGTAATGTGGCAGGCAATTGCGGCAGGGTAATTTCCTTGTGCTTCTAACGCACCACCATTCAATCCACACGAGGTGATTTCAACTTGCGGTATGCTGCCGTCGGGGAGAATGCGAATAGCTTCGGCACATGCTTGTCGGCTGTAATCAGATTTATGGGTGAGTCGATGGTAAAAAACATACCAATTGCCGTTGATTTGTTCAATGCTTCCATGAGTTGTCCCAGTCATATTGAGGCGTGTTTCCTCAGTAATGCCGTTTATGCCAACGTCGCCGTTGGAAACGATTGTGCCGCCAAAAACAAAATCTTTATCGGGGTATTTGCTTGTGGCATAGCAAAGTTCGTGGTTTTGTTTCGACGAGTAAATAAAATAATAGGTGTCGTTGATTTTGCGAATGGAACTTGCTTCGAAAAATGGATGTTTTTCAAAAGATGTTCCTTTCACTTTATATGGAATGATGTGTTTGGGAGCTTCTTTCACCGTCAGCATATCGTCTTCAAGTACAACCGTAATGGCTCCCATAACGCTGTCTTTCTTTGCCATAGAAAGAATTTCTTCACGAGATTTTGCAAACATTCCCATCTCGCTTTGAATGTATTCCTCGTTTGAAAAGAAATCAGGTTCTTCTTCGTAATCGTATTGTGTGCCGTAGTACACACGAATAACTCCGTTGTCGTTGATTACCCCCGGGTCAAAAGGAACGTAATCCAACATACGTTTCCCGTTGGGATATTTCACGAATCCAAGAAACTGATATTTCCCTGCAGGTGTGTCACACACAGCTACGCTTATTGGTCCGTGATAGCCACCTTCGCCGCGTTCACCCGACATACAATAATAAAGATAATATCGTCCGTCGTTCCCTCGTACCACATCAGGAGCATACATATATTTCCTATTCTGATAATCAGGATCTTGACTTGCTTTGTAAATTACACCTTCAAAACGCCAATCCTTTATGTCGCTGATTGGGGCAGAATACGACACGTAATCCAACATACAGAACGTCTCACCGTCTTCCTTGTCGTGTGAACCGAAGATATATACTCTGTCGCCAAACACGTGTGGCTCGCCATCGGGAACGTACTCGTGCAATGGCAGAAACGGATTGAATATCTGTTTTTTCATCGTTTAAGTTTTTTTAAAGCGTGTATCACCATATCATCAACATCTTCTGAAATATGGAAAAAATAAATAACCCCACAAAAGAGTAAAGTTAAAATGCCACTTTTCAAGATGATGTTTGCAATAAGGTAATTTGTTTCTGGAACACAATAGGTTATAGCATACGCAAGCAAACCAAAGACAAGAATGAGCAGATGTTTGTAAGAATATGGCTGTAACTGAAATTTTCTATGTACGTAACTGAACGCCACAAAATTGTAAAGTATTCTTGCAACGCATGATGAAACAGCAGCACCCGTAATTCCATACGAAGGAATGAACACGTAATTCAGTCCGATAATCACGAAAATCAAAGCTATTGTCCAGTGCGAAAGTTTCTTGTATTGTGGAGAATTGCTTACAATGTCCTTATTCACGCCAGCCGCCATATCGCTGAGGTAAAATAAGCCTATAAAAACGATAACCCATTTCCCTGCGCTATATTCTTCGGGAATAATCTGAAAAATGTAGTCAAGATTGATGCAAAGACCAAAGAAAACAAGCGTGCCGATGATAAGTTGCGTAATCGTACTTTTTTCGTACAATGTCTGCAACTGCTTCATGTCGTTGAATTTCCACGCTTCGGCGACCAGTGTAGAGGTGATTTTTTGCAAAGGTCGATTGGGAAGAATCACCATAGTGGCAAAATACGTGCACGTTGTGTAAATTCCGACTTGCGCCAACGGATTTTCAACCATAAGTTTTTCTATCATTATTCGGTCAAGATTTATCACAACAATGCTTGCCGAAGTGATGATTATGCCGTATAAACTCACCTGAAACAGCTCGTGAACCATTTTCTTGTCAAGCAGTGAGAAATCGGGCTGAAGAAAAATCTGACGCTCGCCAATCAAGGTTACAATCATATACAATAATATAATGCCGTAACTGACAACGTACCAATGCATAAAAGAATGGTAGTCAACAAGTTGAAAAATATAGCAAATTATCAAGCATAACGTAAGCAGTCGCAAAACCACTTCTTTCATAAGAATGCCTCGTGTGGCGTTGAAGAGTGCCTTAGTATAGGTGTCGAATATGTTGAAGAAAACGATGAACAAAAAGAGTGGAATTATCAGATAAGAATACTCTTGCATCAAGTTACCACTTTTACTGCTGTTTTCGGTGATGAACGATTCTGTAAGAAAATACACGCCAATCATAATGAGCGACGCAATTGCGACAACAACGAGCGTAAGGAACAAGAAACCGTTGTGTTTCTTGCTTTCGTCCCGAAAATAGGGAAACATTCGGGTAATGGTGTTTTGAAATCCCGCCGACGCAAGTTGTGCAAACAATGTTGCGTAAGTAATCAGAAGATTGATAAGCCCGATTTGTTCTGCATCGAAAAAATGCGGCAATAGGATGGCACTCGTCAGGAAGCCAAGCCCCGCCCCGAGATATACCCAAAAAGAGCCGATAATCGATTGCTTACGAACAATACCCATTATGCTACGTTTGATGCTAATTTTTTACGAACTTCCCAAATGACGGCTGCCAAAAATCCTAAAAGAAGAATGACTGACGATATGAGCGAGATTTTGTTACACGTGTAATATGTCTGTGGTTCAAATTTGAATTCTATCTTATGTTGTCCAGCAGGAATTTCCAAACCACGCAATACGTAATTTGCACGAAAATGTGGAACTTTCTCGCCGTCAATGTAGGCGTTCCATCCTTTGTCGTAGTATATTTCCGAGAAGATTGCCACACCGTCGTGCGTGTTGTTCGAGGTGTAAACCAAATCCATCGGTGCATAGGATTTAAGTGTGATAGACGCTGCCGAATCAACCTGCAAGTCGCGGTTGTTTACCGTAAAACGCATATCGACGAATGCCTCTTTTTCAGGGTTGAAATCCTTTAATGATTTGATTTCTGTATCGGCATTCGGAACCATGTGAACCGATTCTACAAACCATGCATTTCCAAGTGCTTCGGGATTTCGCTGAGCAACAGGTTGCTGGTTCTCGCCTGGAATGATGAAGTATTTCGTGTTCAACATGTTATATACGTCGAAGTTTCGTTTCGACAAACAAGAATCTATCAACTCTTGATAGCGTTTCATCTTTGCTCCGTGGTATCCGCCGATAGATTTATGGAAATACGATGTTGACGCATCGTTGAACGGACTTACGGTGAAATTCATCACGCGGAAGTTCGGGTCTTTGTCGGCAAGAATCGTCTTGTTTGCTGCATTTGCCTTGAAATAGTCCTTCGCTGGTTTTACAAAGTCGTCGTTGTTAAGGAAACGTTTGTTCACAGGAATCATATCCACCATAACCAAGGCGGAAAGCAAACAGATTGCTGGAATTTGTTTGAGTTTTTGGAAACGAACGAGTGAAAGAATTGCAAATGTAATAATTACAAGTAATAATGATCTCCATAAATCACTGCTCATCATCGCTTTACGATCTGCGATGAGCGACGGAAGCAACCATTCTGGCAACATTTCGCTGTCGTGCGTTCCTGCAAACGACCATAGCCCCGAGGTGAAGATGAGTAAGAGAAGAAATCCGCCCGTTATGCCCAAGGCAATTGCTAATTTCTTGAAAGCGAGCTCTTTTTGTTCGTCTTCGAAGAATTTTTTCAACGCAAGAATTGCCAACAACGGCATAGTAAATTCAGCTACAACAAGTATCATCGACACGGTTCGGAATTTGTTGTAACCAGGGAAATAGTCCAAAAACAGGTCGGTGAGAGGCATAAAATTATGTCCCCACGCAAGCAAAATGGAGAAAAGCGATGCAAGTGCCAGCCACCATTTTGTGCTTCCTTCAACATAGAGCAAACCAAAGATGAATAGGAAAATTACTATCGCTCCGATATATACGGGACCTGACGTGATTGGTTGTTCTCCCCAATATGTCGGCATACTTTTTACAACTTTCTTTGCATTGGGTACGCCGTTGGCTTTCAAGGTTTTAAATGTCTCGGAAGTCTCATCCAGTTCGCCCATTGACGCACCTCCCATAAAATTGGGAACAAGCAAGTCGATTGTTTCGGCAATGCCATAACTCCACGCCGTAGCATAGTCTTTGTCAAGACCACCAGTTTTTTTGTCCTCGGTGTCGGTCAATTCCGACTTGCCACGCATAGAATCTTTTCCGTAATCGTACGTCATATAGAGATTACAACAGTTTGCCCCGACAGCGAGAATAAGTCCGGCAAGCAGGAATAACGATGGTTTTACGAAGTTTTTAAAGATTTCTTTTGCTTTGATTGCTTCGTAGAGAGCAAAACAAACCAATATACCACAAATCAAAGCTGTGTAGTAGGTTATTTGTAAGTGATTTACAATAAGTTGCAACGATAGTGTCAAAGAAAAGATACTCGCTCCGAGTAATGTCTTTCCTTGCATATAAGTTGCATAGATTGCAGCAATAACCAATGGCATATAGCCAAGAGCAGCTGCTTTGGTCATGTGTCCCGCTTCAATAATAATATAAAAATATGTTGAAAATCCATAGAAGAAAGCTCCTAACATTGCAAGCCATATGGGTACATCAATAAGCATAAGGGCAAGAAAGAAACAAACTAAATACATTATTGCGAACATTTGTGGGTGCTGATATGTTGTATGAAACAACTTATGAATGTATTGTACAGCATTGTGAGTCGTAATACGGATAAGATAGGTGGGCATACCACCAAACATACTGTTTGTCCAAAGTTGAGGTTCGCCCGTTTGTTCTTCAAAATCGAGGGCTTCCTTCGCCATTCCTTGATATTGCAAGACGTCGTGTTGTTGCAAGGTTTTTCCGTCGAAAATTGGATTGAAATATAAAAGGACAATACACGCAAATCCTACTATGATTGCCAAACTTGTTGCAATCGATTTCCAGTTCAAAGATTTTAAAATGTTCATTTTCATTATTTTGTGATTTGAATATCAAATCGGTTTTATAAAATTCGTTGCGAAGATACAATTATTTCGTAAGATTAGAATGCTTCACGCATAGTCATATAAATGCCGGAGTCGCCAAAACTGCCACGACCGTAGTCGAGACGGAGATTTATGTCGTTTTTCGTGTCGCTTTGAAAACGTATTCCGCCACCATACACATATTTCATTTGGTCAAATTTCACATCCGACATTTTTTCGTACGTGTTTCCAAATCCACCAAATAAAACTAAACCGAAACGGTTCCAAATGTGTTTTCGCAATTCGCATTGGGCAAAATAGGCATTTTTGTCAATGTAAATATATTTGTTGGAAATGCCACGAAGCCGCGTCATTCCTCCTAATTGGTACAAACTATAGAATGGTATGTCGCCTTCGCTCATGCCACAAAATAGTTGCGTGGCTAAAATAAAATCTTTGTAAAGCGTGATATATTTTCGAGCGTTTATTTCAACCTCGTAAAATGAATATGCATCTTCTGTGTAAGGAGCGAAATACTTGATACCCAATGTGATATATTCGCCGTGAGCAGGGTAATTCACATTGTCGCGACGGTCGAAGGTAAAATGAGGACCAAAGCCCACGAGCGTTTTGTTTTTTTGCACAGGAACGTCCAAACCCTCGTCGTTTGCTCCTTGCGAGGTGTAATCACGGTGCGATATGTCGAACATAAAACCAAGATACACGGTTGATGTCAGCTCTTTCGACACGTTGCCGCTAATGAGCAAATCATTCATGTCGAATTTCACGGGATTGGTGTTGAGCGTGTCGTTGCCGATGCCATAGAATTTATCGGGCGAAATCTGATATTGTATTAATGTGTTGACCACGATGCCGTGGCTCGCGTAAATCATCATGTCCGTTTTGAAATTGAGCCATTTCTTTGTGGAATAAGAAAGGTTGGTGGAAATTGAAGTGGGGCGGAAAAAGACAATTTTTTTTCTGTCTTTTTCTTTCGGCGAAATTGAAACTAACGACAATGCACCTATCGATAATCCGCTTGCGGGGTCAATTCCGGCACTGGGATAGTATTTCACCGCAACGCGACCACGCGAATATTCAAAGTGGCTCATCACTTTGTCTATGATGTTTGGAGAGTACGCCGTGTCGGAGAGAGGAACAGACAGACTGTCATTTTCTTGGGCAACGCAAAACGAAGAAACTAATAATAGTAGCACGATGAGCGTTTTGTTCTTCATTACTTCCGTTGTCAATTTTTTGCAAAGATGTAAATTTTATTTCACATTTTTGAGAAACTATGACGAACTATCATTATTTTTGTATTTTTACCATCGTAAAAAATGTACAATGAGGATTTATAGATTAGTGTTTTTGTGCTTGTGCGTATTGTTTTCATCGTGTTCCCACGCTGAACAAAAGGAGATTTACGCAAAAGATATTATCAAGCAGTTGGCTAAGGGGAAAAATGTAACGATTACGAATAAAATCATTATGGACGACCTGGACTTCACTGCTGTGGATAACCCTCAGCCGCTGAACAGCACGTCGATTCAGGATGTAGTCAAGGGAAATGTATTTTTCGTAAACTGCGTGTTTATGGGAAAAGTAACTGCTTGCGACAATACACAAAAAATTCCTATCTATACAAAATTCAACGAAAATCTTGTTTTTCAACAATGCGATTTCCGTGGTGAATGCGATTTCCAGATGGCTGTTGTGATGGGTGCTTCGAGTTTCGTTCAATCTAAATTCCGCAAGAAAGCTAATTTCAACAATTTTGTCGTTTTAGGGAAAGATACCTATTTTTCAGAGATTGAGGCAGAAGATTCATTCTCAATGAATTATGCGTCGTTTGGTGGAAATTTCTTCATTATGGATGGAAAATTCCAAAAAGATCTTTCTTTGCAAAATGCCACTATCAACGGAAAACTTTTGGCAAACGGGCTTCTATGTTCCGCAAATGCCGAATTTGACATGATAAGCGTCCACGGTAGGGCGATTTTCAATTATTCACAAGTTGAAAAACAAGCGTCGTTTATACAATCACGCTTTTTTGATGACGCTGATTTTATTGGTATAAAATTTGCTGAGTTTACATACGAGAATGCTTATTTTTATGGTTTGCTTAGATTCGATGATAAGGAATATCCTTGTTCCCGTAAATATGAAGAACTCTTAAAAAACGAATAATTTACTTAAAATTCAGAGCTTATGTTACGTAAATTAAACACGAAATTTATTGCACTCTTGGTTAGTGTTTCGTTATTGTTTCAAAGTTGTCAGAATGAAGAATTAAATCAATTGCTGCTCGAAATTTTGGTAGAGGCGGCAAGTGGATGGCTTTTCGACGATGAAGATATGGATAATATTCCTGACGATGTTGTCATTGACCCTGATCAGGACAACAAGGATTATGCATCAAAAGTTGATTTGTCGGCAAAATTCCCTCCAATTGGAGACCAAGGAAGTTATGGAACTTGCGTGGCTTGGGCAACGGGATATAATTTCAAGACTGCCTTGGATGCAATAGATAATGGTTGGACTTCGACACAATTGGCAAGTTCGTCAAATCAGACAAGTCCTGCCGATTTGTGGGCTGCAATTCCTAAAGGTTCAAGAGGTAGCGATTGTAACGGAACTAACTTTGAACCGGCTTTGAATGCCTTGATTTCAAGTGGAGCCGCTTCGCTTTCGTCGGTACCGTACTCTAAATTGAGTTGTACAAGCACTTCGCCAAAAGGAAATTCGTCAAACAAACTTGCCAATTTCCGAAAGATTTGCTCTGAAACAGAAGGAAAAACGGTAAATAACTTCAAATACTATTTGAATCAAGGTCGTCCTATTGCTATTGGAGCAAAGTTGGGTGACAATTTTATGTCGTGGAATAGTTCGGCTGTAATAAAATCCGATACATACAAAAATCCGGGAATGCAGCACGCATATCATGCAATGGTTTTGACGGGATACGACGATAGCAAACACGCATTCCGTGTGCGTAACTCGTGGGGTAAAAGTTGGGGTGATAACGGAAGTATCTGGGTAGATTATGACTTCTTCCTGAATAGTTTTGTCTTCGCTGCTTTTGTCGGTCAAAATAAGAACAGCGTTTCGGTTTCGGGTTCAACCATTGCTTCGGAAGACAGAACGTCGGGTTACGACTTGTTGGCTTATTCTGCCGTAGATTCCGATTATGACAATCCCGAAGACCCCGATAGCGACGATCCGAATTGGCGTAATGTAACATATAGCATTTTCAATTCAGGAACATTGGACATTTCTGCTTCTAAAAACTGGAGTGCTATTTATATGTATTACAATGCGAACAATGCCAAAGAATACGGAATCATTTATGAAGACTACTATACGAAGGATTATGGCGATAACGAAGATCATTATGGCGTATTGCCAGAAGATGATACGGAAGCTTCGTGTGGTGGTTATTGGAACAATATGGATGTCGCAGCAGGACATGAGGTCGGCGAAGGATATACTACAGCATATTGGATGCCACAAGTTACGGGTAAATACTACTTGGTTGTAATGGCCGATGCATACGATGCCATTGCCGAAGGGAACGAGGATAATAATTTCTATTTCATTACGGCAGAAAATGGCAAACCATTGGAGTTTGTGAATGGTATCGCACAAAATATGCCGAGTGTAAGTAGTACGTTAAAATCGTTGAAAACGCCTGGACAATTTGAAAATACGGTACATCAAACGCCTGTCAACAGCGTCAATCTCAATGCATATACGCCAGTTGAGATTAGTCGCTTGCTGTTGTATGAAAAACGTACGGGAAAATTGGCAAAACGTATGCAGGAATATCGCTTGAAATCGGCTACGCACGCAACGACAAAAAGATTTGTAAAGTAAATGGAACATCTTCCGCAAGATCCTTTTATGCTGATGAGTTTCATCAATATGAAACTGCGTGATCAGTATTCCTCACTCGATTCTCTCTGTGAAGATTTGCAAATAGATAAGGAGGAAATTGTTTCTCGACTTGCGAGTGTCGGTTTTGAATATAGTAAAGAGAACAATAAATTCTGGTGATAGTGTGATGCTTAGGCATCATTTAAGTCGTAAAAAAATCTTGTAGAGACGTAGCGCGCTACGTCTCTACGTTGTTTACATACCCGTATAATTGAACGGTGTGATTTGTCGCAATTCTGCCTTCACTGCTTCGCTTACGTTAAGCGTTTCTATGAAGTTGTGGATTGACGTTTCGTTGATGACTTCGTTGGTACGAGTCAATTCCTTCAACGTCTCGTATGGTTTCGGATACCCTTCGCGACGAAGAATTGTTTGTATTGCCTCGGCAACCACAGCCCAATTGGCTTCCAAATCGGCGTGAATGGCTGTTTCGTTCACGAAAATCTTACCCAAACCTTTTTTCAACGAAGCAAGTGCTATCAATACGTGTCCGTAAGGTACACCCACGTTGCGAAGTACCGTTGAGTCGGTCAAGTCGCGTTGCAGACGAGAAATTGGAAGTTTTGCAGCCAAATGCTCGAACACTGCGTTTGCAATTCCCAGATTACCTTCGGCGTTTTCAAAATCAATAGGATTAACCTTGTGCGGCATAGCCGATGAGCCAACTTCGTTTTTCTGTATGCGTTGCTTGAAGTAACCCATTGATATATATTGCCATACGTCCTTGCACAAATCCATCAAAATGGTATTGATGCGTTTTGATGCGTCGAAAAGCGCCGCAAGATTGTCGTAGTGCTCAATTTGCGTTGTCGGGAACGAGCGTTCCAAACCAAGGTGATTTTTTACAAAATCGTTTCCAAATGCGTGCCAGTCCTTGTTAGGATATGCTACGTGGTGAGCGTTGAAATTACCCGTTGCGCCACCAAATTTTGCCGAATATGGTACGGCTTTCAGTTGTTTCATTTGCACATTAAGACGAGAAACGAACACGTTAATTTCCTTGCCCAAACGCGTTGGTGTTGCTGGTTGACCATGTGTTTTTGCCAACATAGGAATGTCTTTCCATTCGTCGGCCATTTTCGTCAATGTATCGATTATTTCTTGCAAAGTCGGAATAACTACGTCGTTCATGGCTTCCTTCAAAGATAGAGGAACCGACGTATTGTTGATGTCTTGTGACGTCAAACCAAAGTGAATGAATTCCTTGTATTCTTGTAATCCGAGTTTGTCGAATTTATCCTTGATGAAATACTCAACGGCTTTCACGTCGTGGTTGGTAATTTTCTCAGTATCTTTGATTTGCGTAGCGTCGGCTTCCGAAAAATTACGATAAATGTCGCGTAGTTTTTCAAAAACTTGAGAATCAACGTTTTTCAGCTGAGGAACTTCCTTGCAAAGAGCGATGAAATATTCAATTTCAACACGAACACGATAGTTGATAAGAGCAAATTCAGAAAAATAGTTGCCCAAAACTTCGGTTTTGCTTCTGTAACGCCCGTCAATAGGGGAAATAGCCGTAAGAGAATCTAAATTCATAGTTGTAATTTTTGTGTCGCAAAGGTACATAATAAATTGAGAATTGAGAATTGAGAATTAAGATTTCTCGCTATCGCTCGATGACGGGGTAGGGAAATAAAACGTAGAGACGATGTGCACATCGTCTCTACAAAACCAAACGAGAAATCCCCTTCAACTATTTTATCCTTTCAACTCCCTCATACGTAAAGAAATATCCTTATTATTTTAAGGTGGTTGACAAAAAGGAATAGTTATTTTATTCTTTTAACACCTTTATTGTTTTCAATCATTTTTAATATCTCATCGCACGTTTCTATAAAAACCATCTTATCGTCTTCTGTTAGTTTCTCTGGGAAAAGTATCTTTTTATAATTATAATCTTTAATATCTTCATACAAACGATCTATTTTTATGCTATCGCCATAATCAGTCATAATTTCATAGATTTCTGCAAAAGGTTCTCTGTCTATTATACGTGAAGTTAGAGTGTCGCAAATATCTTTGCCCTCTGTCGCTTTCCATATTTCTTTGTATTCAGAAACAGAAATATCGGAATATGCAGTAGTATTGAACCTTTGTGTGTTGACAAGAAAATAATCATTGTTCAAGGACGTAAGTTTGAAGTTAAAAACTTGTGAACCAGCATCAGATGAGTCCACATAAGCAGTTACTTTTCCTTTCTCGGAATTATACCCAAAGAAAAGCCAATCGGAGTACTTACTATTATTTAATTTAACTACTGAATAATGACTTCCTTCTTCTATAGAATCGTTTTTCTTGCAAGAAATCATTGCTAATCCAATGATTGCAACCAATAGAAAAATGCTTATTTTTTTCATATCTTTATTTTTTTAAAAAGGTTTTACAAGTGATTTTACTTTATCCTCTCAACACCTTCATACGTAAAGAACTCGCCAGATTCTATCATTTCGTTGATTTTGTCAAAATTTGGTTCTTGATATATGCCTTGACACAAGATTGTATCGGTTCTTGAAAATACATATATTTCTTTATATGGATCTTTGTCAATTATACGTGAAGCAAGCGTATCACAAATGTCTTTCCCTTCCATAGCCTTCCATATCTCCTTATATTCTTCGACAGTTATATCCGTATAAGCAGCAGTGTTTTTTTTTACTAAATTGCGTGGATCTCCAAGGACATAGGTTTTCAAAAAATAATCGTTTGAACATTTGGTAATTGTCCTATTTGTTGAA
>JAGCOW010000074.1 GCA_017642535.1 Bacteroidales bacterium
ATGCTCGAACCCGTTGTCAATTCTTCGGGAAACGACACAAAATGGAAATTCTGGTTCATAAACAAGCACATCTCCATCGCCATTTTTGACAATGTTGCTGCAATGCTTGCAAGGGCGTAACTAGTGATTTTCTCAACTTTTCCACGTCCCATTTGGGCATACATTACATTATAGTTAAGCGTTTCAAAGCCCAACAATTCCGTTGTCATTGTTCTATTCAACGGAAACGACGAGCCATAGCCAGCAGCGGAGCCAAGCGGATTTTGATTGGCAATTTTATATGCTGCCAATAATAATTGTAAATCATCGGCAAGACTTTCGGCATAACAACCAAACCACAATCCGAACGACGACGGCATTGCAATCTGTAAATGCGTATAACCTGGCATCAATGTTTTTTTGTATTGTTCGCTCAGTTTCTGCAAAAGAGTAAACAAATCTTGTACATTCTCGGCAGTAGATTGAATGGCGTCACGAATATACAATTTCATATCAAGCAAAACCTGATCGTTGCGTGAGCGACCACTATGTATTTTCTTTCCTACATCGCCAAGTTTTTCCGTCAAAAGAAATTCTACCTGTGAATGCACGTCCTCAACGTGGTCTTCAATCTTAAATTTGCCGTTCAGCACATCTTTATAAATATTTTTCAATTCTGCCTGAACAGCGTCGAGTTCCTCTTTTGTCAGCAATCCGATAGACTCAAGCATACGCGTATGCGCAAGATTTCCAAGCACATCGGCTTTTGCCAAATACACATCAAATTCTTTATCTTTTCCAACAGTAAAGGTTGAGACCTTCTCGTTTGGTGTCACATCTTTCTGCCAAAGCGTTGTAGAATGTTTTTCTGCCATGTTAATACATTATTACCTGAATATTTTCAGCGAAACAAAGATAGGGAAAATTAAGATTTAAAAATTAAAAATTAAAAATCTGTTTTTATTTTATAGAATGTAGATTAACGGCTTAGCAACCTTTCATTCTTAATTCTTAACTCTTAATTTTAATTATTATACTACAATTCCAATCCCTCGAGCAATTTTATATATGTTTCCATACCTTGCTGCAATTCGGATTCAAAAATATATTCGTTAGCTGTATGAGAACGCAGTGTATCGCCTGGTCCAATCTTCATTGAAGGAAATTTCGTCATAAATACTTGATCCGAAAGTGTTGGAGAGCCGAACATTTCCAATCCCAATTTCAGACCACTTTGCACCAACGGGTGACTTACCTGTATTGACGACGAATTAAGGCGGAACGAGCGTTCTGTAACCTCACATTGTACCGCATTACTAATAATGTCGAACAATTCTTGATTTGTATAGAGCTCGTTACTTCTCACATCAACGACGAAGGAACATTCGCCAGGAATGACATTATGTTGTGTGCCCGCATTGATACAAGTCACACTCATTTTTACCTCGCCCAAAAATTCTGATTTCTTGGGGAATTGATACGTGCGGAACCATTCAATGTCATCCATTGCCTTGTAAATAGCGTTGATTCCGTTGGAGTGTGCAGCATGACCAGATTTTCCAATTGCCTTACAGTCCAACACCAACAATCCTTTTTCTGCTATCGCCATACGCATTCCTGTAGGTTCTCCCACGATTCCGAACGCGATTTCGGGCAATGTTGGAATCACACATTCCAAGCCATTTTTCCCCGATACCTCTTCTTCTGCCGAAGCAACAAGGATTAGATTAAATGGTTTCTCAACTTCATTAAAATGTAAAAAAGTAAAAATAAGGGAAACCAACGATGCACCAGCATCGTTGCTTCCCAAACCTATGATTTTTCCATCAAGACAAACCGCATTGAACGGATCATTGTCCCAACCGTCGGAAGGTTTTACCGTGTCGTGATGAGAATTTAACAATATGGTAGGTTTCGACTCGTCGAAATTCTTTGAACGGACAATAACATTATTTTCAATTCGTTGAGCTTCAACGCCATACTTCTTGAAAAACTTACACAATAATTCAGCCGTACCCGATTCGCTACGACTTATAGAAAACGTCTCGATTAACGAAATCAATAATTTCTTTGCCTGTTCAAATGTTTCTGCCATATCTTTTATTTTATCACAACCTTAAACGTTTCGTTTCCGACTTTCACCAGATATACGCCGTCAAGTTTAATGTCGAATTCGTATTCTGCCGCGTCTTTTGCGAAATTGATTTTGCCTCCGTTCACGTCATACACGGCAGTTTCCGCATATTCAGCATTCTTCACATAAATCGTATGACCGATTGCATATACCTCAGCATTCGATTTCACGACGGTTTGTACAGCAACGTAGTTTTCAACTTCCGCGATGTTAGACAATGCTATCGCGAACGGTCCAGACTCTGCTTTCAGGAACTGTGTCTTCGGATTGATAGTTTCTGGAAGTTTCACACCCACGTAATATGACGTCGTGCCTCTTGCAGGCAATGTGTCAGTATAAGATGTCAAATCTGACGGTACTGTTGCCAGCGTGTCGATTTCCACCACACCTTTCACCTTCGTCTTGCGAAGAATTACGTATGAATCGAAATCTATGCCTTCGTATGGATCCCACATCAAGTGGTTTTCAACGCCAAGCGATTTTACCTTCATCAAGTGAAGCGAGCTGTGGTAGTCACTCATCGCCGTCTCCTCACCACATACGTCCGTTGCCGTCATCTTGTACTTCCACGCACGTTCCATAGGGTTCGCAGCCAAGTCCTCATAAACGCTCAACTCGCTATATGGTACGTCAACAACCTTGTCGTACTTATTCTTCGCCGAATCAACACGATAAATCGTATAGTAGTC
>JAGCOW010000075.1 GCA_017642535.1 Bacteroidales bacterium
GTCGCAGTTGACTTGTATTCGTAGCTTCCCGTTCCTTCAACTGTTCCGTTTTCGGCTGTCGCTGACACTTCGTACTCATTTATCGTCCATTTTGCCCAGAACTGCTTGTCGCCCATGTCGTTGTCGGCAATTGACGACACTGTACCGCCAATGTAGCTTGTGTTTGCATACCAGCCCTCGAACGTGTAGCCCGTCTTGGTCACATCTGTCGGAAGGGTCGCGCCTTTGCCGAACTCGTAGGTTTCCACGTTGCCCGAGTTTATTACGCCCTCGTTGGTTACAAGGATTACATTATACGTATTTACGGTAAATTTCGCATAGAACGTCTTGTCGCCAGTCTCATTGTTCGCAATCGTCGTTATCGCTTCGCCCGCGAACTCATCGTTGTCGTACCAGCCGTCGAACGTGTGGCCGATTTTTGTCACATCAACAGGAAGAAGAACTGTTGTTCCATAAATGTATTTCGTTACTTTCCCGTTATTGATTGTTCCGCCGTCAACATTGTAGGTAATGGAGTATGAATTCACATTCCATTTTGCCCAGAATTCCTTGTTGCCCGTCTCAACTGGCAACACGTAGTCAACAGGAGAACCAATATACGACGAATTGGTAAACCAGCCACCGAACTCATAGCCATCGCGACTTGGCGTAGGCAATACAACTGTGTCGCCGCCATACGTATATGTTGCGTCAGGCGTTTCGGCGAATTGCCCTTCGTTGACATTGTACGTAATTGTATAGTCAATGTCAGTCCATTTTGCCCAAAATTCCTTGTCGCCAGTTTCGTTCACAGGAATCGACACAACCAACGAGCTGGAGAATTCTTCGTCGGCATACCAACCGCCAAACGTTGCTCCTGTTTTCACAAAGTTTTTCGCTGTCGGCAGAGTTGCGCCAACGCCATAAATATAGGAATCAATTTCGCCGCTGGTGATTGTTCCGCCGTTAGTATTCAGTGTCACTTTATAATCATTGACAGTCCATTTTGCCCAAAATTCCTTGTCGCCATAGTCGGTTGCCGAAATTGCCTGAACCTGCGAACCCAGATATGACGGATTTGCGAACCAGCCGTTGAATGTGTATCCAACACGGACAATATCGGTTGGAAGTTCCACAGCGGTGCCATACACGTAGGAATCAACATTGTCGGAAGCAATCACGCCTTCGTTTGGATTGAGCGTAACCGTATAGGGGTTATTCGTCCATTTTGCGTAGAATTTCTTTTCTCCCATATCGCTGATGGAAATAGCATCGATACGTTCGCTGGTAAGTGCCTCGTCGGAACACCAACCTGCAAATGTGTAGCCCGTGCGGATAACGTCGGTAGGAAGATTGGCAGGAACGCCATAGGTATATTTGGCGATATTACCTGAATTGATAGTTCCACCATTCGTCTCGAAAATTACACCATACGATTCAACGAGCCATTTCGCATAGAATGTTTTGTTTCCAAAATCACCATCTTCTATCCTTGAAATTGGGTCATTATAGAAATTAGGATTGTCGTACCAGCCAAGGAATTCATATCCGTCTTTGTAAACTTCGGAAGGAAGTTCCACTTCTTTATTATAGGTATATGACGACGGAACAACTTCGTCCCCTATCTCGCCTCCATTGTTGTTGAAAGCAATAGTGTAGGTCTTAATCTCCCATCTTGCATAATATGTTTTATTACCGTAATCCGACGAGCGAACCAGTGCAACCGGCTGTCCCGCAAATTCAGGATTGTCGTACCAGCCAGCGAATGCGTAACCATTTCGTGTTACGTTGGCAGGAAGCGACGCTCCCACGCTGAACGTGTATTGAGTTGGAATAACCTCATCGTTGATAGTCCCCTCGTTTGGTTCGAATGCAATATCGTAAACTTGCTCGCGCCATTTAGCCCAGTATGTTTTTGCTTCGACAGCATCGTCTGGAATCACAGTAACGGCAGTACCTATGCAGCTTGAGTTCTCGTACCAACCCTCAAACGTGTACCCCGTGCGAGTAACATCGGAAGGAAGCAGTTTCTCCGTACCGTGCTTATAACTTACCACATTGCCCGAATTGATGATACCCTCGTTAGTGTTGAGCACCACAGGATAGGTGTTTTCTTCCCACAATGCATAGAAATCTTTTTCACCAAAATCGGCAACGGTAATTTCGGAAATCGCGTCGCCCTCAAATTCTGGATTATCATACCAACCGGCAAAACCTTTACCAGTGAGCGACATAGACGAAGCCGTAGGCAGAATTGCACCAACGCCATATATGTAACTAGTCACCTCACCGCTTTGTATATGACCTTCGCCTGGGTGAAGTCGAACGACATAAGTATTAGGCGTCCATTTTGCATAGAACGTCTTGTTACCAACTTCATCCGAAGCAATTGTATATATTTGATCCCCCTCGCAGTTGGCGTTGTTGTACCAGCCCCCGAACGAGCAACCGTCGCGAGTTACATCAGTAGGTAATGTTACCGTATTTCCAAATTGGTATGAAGTGGTTGTCGTACCGTTGATTGTTCCGTTATTGTTGACATAGGTGATTGTGTACGTGTCTTTTGTCCATTTTGCATACAGTGTTGTATTTGAGGTAAGCAAGTAACTTCTTGCACTCGCACCATTAGCAGTATAGTATTGCGTGCCGCTACCGCCAGTGCTTGTATAGAAACCTCCGAACGTGTAACCTGTGCGTTTCGGCAACGTGATTGACGGCATAGCCGAGCCGTAGTTAACATTCACGCTTTTAGTTCCGTCGGTTGTAGCAGATTGTTGGTTGAGCGTTACGGTGTAAGTGTTCACCGTCCATTTTGCATAGAGCGTCGTTGCCACCTCAAAATCGCTCCTCATTACGCCAGTTCCGTCGGCAAAATAATACTGCGTACCTGAACCGTTTGTACCAGTGTAATATCCTCCGAACGTATAACCCGTTTTTGTAGGAACTGTAATTGTTTGAAGGTCTGCGCCATACGTTGCTTCCACAGTTTCTGTTCCAGCCGTAGTTGCTCCTTGGTTGTCAAGCGTAATTGTAGGCTTTTTCACCGTCCATTTTGCATAAAGCGTAATTGGTGATGTAAGATAACACGTTCTATATCCACTTCCCGAAGCATAATAATATTGCGTGCCGTTACCGTTGGTGCTGGAGAAATATCCGCCAAACGTGTAACCTTTCCGTGTTGGTGCCACTATGGTAGGCATTGTGCTACCATAAGTAGCATAAATAGATGCCGTACCTGGCGAAGTTGCCGACTGGTTGTCGAAAGTCACAAGATATTTGTTTGCCGTCCATTTTGCATAGTAGGTTTTGTTGCCTGTGGCAGTAGTGGAAATAGTTGTTACTTTTGAACCTGTAAATGACGAATTATCATACCAACCATCAAACGTGTAGCCCGTGCGTGTTACGTTTGTTGGCAGAGTGGCACCCACGCCGTAGGTGTAATTTTTAATTTCGTTGCAGTTGATGGTTCCGTTGTTTGCGTTAAGCGTAACCGTATATTTCTGACCGACTTTCAAAGAAATATTACCATAACTATCGCCAAAACCATATCCATGTCCGAACCAGTCACCAAAATATCTTCCGTCGCTATTGTACCAATATTTTGGTTTTATACTTGAAATAGAATTTGAAGTTATTGTTGGATAGAAATAAAAATAAAGTGTATTTGTTCCAGAACCACCACTATAGGTGAGTGATTGCTCAGCGCCGTCAACTTCTACAGGAATGGAAAACGAAGATGTTTTTACTGTAACAATTTCGTCAAACACAAGGGCTACACGTACATAATCGCCCGAAGCATAGGTTATGGTATTGTTTATCTTGACAGCTTTCAAAGTAGGATATTCATCGTCCTTCAAACACATATATACTCTCGGACACCAAACATAACTGGCACTTGACGAAAGTGTTGGTGAAAATAACTCAGCATTAATATATTCGCTTCCACGGTACATTTCCATATAATATTTGCCATTAACACTATATGCATTAGGGTCATATCCATAATTCTGATAAGTCAATATATCATTCACAGTATGACTCCAATAATCTGGATTAGTTATTGCAGATAATTCGTCTTGACCAGAAGCAGGAAACAAATAATCACCTCTTCCGTTTACAACAGAAGGATTCACATGCGTGAACATCATATACATCCAACCATCACCAGGAGAAGTTGGAGATGACAATGCCGTTGATCTATTGTGAATCATAAACTGCCACTTGGTGTTTGCCGTTGTGCTTCCACATTCTGCTAAGGAAAAAGCAACTCGTGCCATATATCTATACTCTTTACCCACAGCGTCAAGATATGCCCTTCGAGTGGTAGTGAAATAACTTTCCAATGTTGAAATAGCCACTTGGTAATTTGAGTATGAAGAAGATGACAAGAAGATATTTCCTACATTACCTTTACCTACTTCCTTATCATATATATCAGCCTTGCTCACAACGGTATTGCAATTTAACGTACAAGTGGCATACTTTGGATTTGTACAAGAGTTCCAAACCTGCAATATAAAATTTCGGCTTGCCGATGTACCATAAGCATCTATCGAAGATGTAGCCACATTTAATTGAGTAATAGTAACCGTTTTAGAGGATTCACCAGCTGCAAACGTAATCGAGCCAGAAGCTTCTTGAAAATGTATGCCCCCCACTGCCGAGCCGTTAATAGTGCGATAATACACCGTGGTTGGATACGTTGTTGTACTACGCGTAATGGTAAACTTAGTTGTTCCCGATTCGCAAGTTACCGAAGAAATCACATCGGAAGGGGAACCAAACACTGCCGAAGTTGCCAAAAGTGCGAATGCGCACAAAAGGATTTTTGTAAATATATTTTTCATAATCACTTAATTTTCAATTTGTTATCATTTATTCCATAGGGACGCGGCACACCACGTCCCTACATGAAAAATTTCGGTGCAAGGTAAAAATTTTTTGTGGAAAAATGTATGTAAAAAACGAGGTTTTTCGCAGAATCTAAAGTGTCAAAAATACACTATTGATGGGCGTTGTAGAGACGATGTGCACTTAAAATCTACTGTAATCATCATGGGATATGCAGTAGAGACGATGTGCACATCGTCTCTACTATAAAGACCGTTTTTGCTCGTAAGTTTCTTTTCCAACAAAATGTTTGCAAATTTCGCCGGCAATGGTAAAGCCGAATGCTGCCGTGACGTGTGCCAACGAGCCGTTTATGCGTTTTTTCACGCCGTCGATTTCTTGTACCTCGGAACCTTCGAACGTTTGTTCCGTGCTATACACGCAGGGAAAGGGTTTTGACGGCAATTCGCCTTTACGGATATTCTTGCGCAGACGACGGGCAAATAAATCATATTGTACGTCCCAAAACTCGTCAACCCGAATTTGCAAAGGGTCTATCTTCAACGCTGCACCCATTGAGGAGATAAAAAACGCGTCGGTTTTGGTAGCTTGACGAATCAGGTGCATTTTGCTACTCGTGCTGTCAATGCAGTCAACAATGACATCGTAGTCTTGTAAATGAAACGTATCGGCATTTTCCTGCGAATATGCCTCCGAACGAATCGTAATCCGTGCATCAGGATTGATTTCCAAGAATCGTTCTTGAAGGACTTCCGTTTTTAATTTACCGATATTCTTCGTCGTTGCAGGCAATTGTCGGTTGACGTTTGTTTCGGAAACGGTATCGTAATCAACCAATGTAATGTCGCAAAAGCCAGTGCGGACAAGCGATTCGGCACACCAACTTCCTACTCCGCCAATTCCGAAAATAATTACTTTGTATTGGGAGAAACGCGTCACCGTTTCTTTTCCGAGCATCAACTCTATTCTATGAAAAATCTCTGACACTTTGAAATTAAGAATTAAAAGTAAAAAAATAAGAACTTTGTAAATTAAGAATTAATAGTTAAAAATTAAGAATAACAAAGATTTTAATTAAGAAACTGTTTTGAATTTTTCAATGCTTTTTTATAACGCTTGTCACATTTAATTCTTAATTCATAATTTTTAGTTCCACCCTGATTTTAACGACTAAATTCAAAACAAATTATAAGAGTTTTCTTCGATTACTTTCCATCTTTTAATTTTTAATTCTAAACTCTTAATTTTTAAAATCCAAATCACATTCTTTATATTCGTCGCTCTTAATGGACATAAAGATTTGAGATTTCTTGTTTCGCAACCAGTCATTCATTGTCGTTTCCTTCTTCTCATCGAGAGCCATCTCTTTTACGTCGGAATAGTCGTCCAACAAGGTAGCTGTGTGTTCTGGCACGTACGAAACCAATTTTATAATCTTATACACTTGTGTTCCTTTGTCGTCAAAAGTAAGAATAGGTTCAGAAATATCGCCTACTTTCATAGTTTTCAACGAATACCAAATCGTTGGTTCAATCATACCTTCCTCGAATTTTGACGTTCCTGTATAAGGATTCATATAAATTCCACCATTTTTATTCGTTTTGGTATCTGTAGAAAAACGTGCGGCAGCTTGTTCAAACGTCAGAGAATCGCCTATGGCACGACGAATGCTGTCGGCTTTCTGATAGGAAGTCTGCATTTCGGCAACAGTTACTTGTGGTTTGATGAGAATATGACGCAATTTTGCCTTCTCGCCCTTCAATTCAACCATTTGAATAACGTGGTAACCGAAATCGGTCTTCACCACACGAGAAATCTCGCCTTCTTTCAAACGGAAAGCAACGGCGGCAAATTCGGGAACGAGTTCGCCGCGAGAAATGTAGTCGCCCAACATACCGCCTCGTTTTGCAGATTCAGTGTCGTCGCTATACAAAACAGCCAGTTTTGCAAAACTCTCGCCATTGATGGCACGCTGGCGAATTTCCTCGCATTTTTTACGCAACGCCTTCTCCTCTTCTTCGGTAAGATTTGGCTGAATCACTATCTGTGCATATTCGTAACGAGTAGGAATTTTAGGCATACTGTCCAAATGTGACTGGTAGAACAAACGCACATCGTTGGGCGAAACCGATACGTCGCCAACGATAGTATTTTGCACCTTTTGAGCCAATAATTGTTCTTTCACCACAGGTTTCCAGTCGCTCCGAATTTCCACCTCCGACTTGCCATAGAATTTCTCAAGTTGAGCCAAGCCACCTTTTGTTCCCGAAATCATTGAAACACGACGGTCAATTTCGTTATTGACTTCGCCATCGGAAACCTCAACACTGTCGATTTTTGCCTGGTCAACAAGAAATTTTTGAACGACCATTTCCTTGAATATCTCACATTTTGTTGACGATTCGCCTTGTTGTTCCATCAACATTTGTTGATTCTCAACGTCAGACTGTTTTATCATATCGTCACCCACGACTACTATAATCTGGTCCAACACTTGGGCAAACGAAGTAATTGATACACAAAGAATTATACTGATAATTGCAATTATTCTATTCTTTTTCATATCGTCTTCTTAATTCTTAATTTTTAATTCATAATTTTAGTAAAACACCTCATATTGTTTTTTGTGCGTAGCGTCTTGATACACGCGATTACGCATATTCTTCAATAATTCAACTTTTCTGTTTTGCAACAAAATTTTAGCGATTTTATCGTGAGCAAGTTCCACTGGCATGGAATTTCCCACGTTCAGTTGTTCCTCAATTCTCACGAAATATACATTCGCCGTGTCTTGAAACTGCAAACTTTTTCCCACGGGGAACGACTCGTTACGGACCTCAAGTGGCAATTCCTGCTTCAGGGCATTGATTTCAACCCACTGATTCGAGAATGAAAATTTCTGGCAATGCTGAAAGCAATAATCTTTCAAGGCGTCGATATCCATTGTTTTCTTCGGGAAAAACAATTTCTTGACCGTTTCTATCTCTGTTGTCCGTTGCAAGGGAAAAACGATAAGAATCGGCTTCACTACTGAATGGTCCAAAAGATATTCGTTCTTATGCTTTGCATAATAGGCATCAATTTCTTTTTGCGGAATAAGCGTATCCAATTTCTGTTGCAGGAACAACTGTTCGTACGTATTGATATACAATTCCTTACGAAACAAATCCACTTGTTTTGCCAAAGAACTGTCATTGTCACGAATGTTATCGACAGCTTTTTCATACAACAAGGTGAAGCGCAACCATTGTTCCACGGCACTCTTCACATACGCCACGCTATCCTCTTCCGACAAAGACACAGGCATCATGTCAACAATATCATCTTTGTAAAGTGTTTGCGTCTCCGTTTTGGCAAGAATTTCACGACCGTCGTCCGACGTACTATTGCACGCACACAAAAGGCACAGAATAGCACTTATATTTACACAAATTTTCTTCATTCTATATCTAATTCTACAATATCCTTATAATATGTATTCAACATTTGTAACATAGTTTCATTTACTTCAGAAAAATGGCGTTTGTACAAGGATTTCTCCCAATCTCTCCTAACTTTCTCTCGGTAATTCGCTAACACACGCTCTTTTGCTTCTTTAAACGTGAGCTGGCGGCTGCCAAAGAAATAATAAGTCACCGTAATTGTATTGTTTTCGACCAAAATCTTATCACTGATACCTTTTAGTTCTTTTGCAAATGCCATTTTCCCTTCGTCGTCTTCTTCAAGAAGAGTGATGGTCATAAGAACATCCTCGGGATGTCGTAATATTTTATCTTGTACGTCAACAGAAACGGCATTGGGATTTTTCGACGCAATTGTATTGATTATATACATCTGAGGCGTTCCTTTTTGTTCATAGTAGGCAATCTTGTCGGCATCTTTCACTTTAGCGCCATTATACCACAAATCTTGTTGGTTCAACAATTTCATAACCTTAGCAACCGTTTTCTCATTGTCACAAGTAAACGTAACACTCTCGCGACGTGGTTCCGTCATATATTGTTCCTTATGCTGATTATAATAAAACTTCATGCCAACCGTGTCTTCCTCTGCATAACGGAACACTTCACGATTCATCAATTCATACACAATCATACCGTCGTGATATTCCTGCATGGTGTATTGGAATTCCTTGTCATTTTTCTCCAAATCGCGCATTGCCGCAAACTCCAAACGACGAGTCACGTATGCATCGAAACGAATACGGACAAGCATATCCTTGTCGTACACATCTTGCAAACGATTTTGTTGCGTTGACTCCAAATACTGCAAGAAATCGTTTCTGCCGAATTTTTCACCTGCAATTTCGAACAAGACTTCATCGTCGTTCAACTTTGGAGCAGTCCATTTCCCCAGAAGAATTGATGCGTCAACGTACTGCATACAATGTTCAAGATTATCTTCATACATTTTGTACGAGTATTTTTCTTTCATTTTATTTTGATAAAACGCATCAACCACGCCATTTCGTGTTCTGTCGGCTTCAATCCGTTCCTTAAAATTATCCTTATAAAATTCAAAACTCTGCAACGGAAGCGCCCAACGGCGTTTTATTATGGCATAGCCATAGGGCAGTTTTATGGGAGCAGAAAAATCGCCGTCGTTTTGCAAGCCGAACAACGTTTCCTTCAATTCGCGACTATACGGCATTCCGTTGTCAATCAAACCCAACACGCCTTTGGTTTCGCGAAGCTGAGGATTCAAATTATAGCGATTGCTCAACGTGTCGAACGGCACGCCTTGTTGTAATTGGGCATAGACGGTGTCAATCGTCGATTTTGCCTCGAGCCAGCCCTGTTCATCGTCGTTTTGCGGATAAATCATAATAATAGCCGCATCGACAGCACCTTTTGTCGGTCGTTTTTGTAAAACCCAAATAAGATACCAACCTTCGGAGGTACGTACCGTCACCATGTTTCCAACGTTGGTGTTATACACTGCTTCTTCGTATTCATACGGCGAAACCATAGCCGTTATAAAGCCAACATTTCCGTCATATTCCTTGCTCAAATTATCTTCGGAATATTCTTGTACACATTTTCTAAATGTATAACATGGAAGAGTTGCCGCATCATATATTTCACTCCGAATTGCATGAATTTTCTCTTCAGCCGCCCTTTTTGCAGAAGGAGAATCGTATATGTTTGATTTTATAAAAATATGTGCAACCTCATAATCCCAATGCAGACGGTCATATTCCGTCTTCACCATCTCGTCGAGTTTTGCATCCGCACCTTGATACATACGATTGTGAGCAGTGCGACGCAAATGTTGGAAAAATTCCTCACGAAACGCTCGTGTTGTATCCAACTGCATCTGTTCCGCCTCGTGAACTTTCTTCTTTAAATTTATGTAATCCCAAATACATTCCGAAGGAAAATTATACACGTAAGCGTGCATTCTAAGGTTTTTATCGTAATACCATAAAAAATCTTCAACGGAATATGCTGTTGAATCAACCGTTACAAGCGTTTCGTCCAACACCGTCATCAATGGTGGCAAACTATCCTTTGCAACATCAATATCCACACTAATATATTGCAACAACGTATCGTAAGCTTCTTCAACTTGGGAAAATGTTTTTTCGCACAAGATGACAGTCAATAACAATACGAATGATACCTTTTTCATCAAAAAAAGCTTGATTTTGTCGCAAATATACACTTTTTCTACACGAAAACTAGCGTACACATTGTTTCAAAAAGTTGTATAGCAAGCGAACGCCGAAACCTGTTGCTCCCACGCCTTTGTACGACCATTTTGTCTTGAAATATGCCGAACCAGCAATGTCAAGGTGAATCCAAGGATAGGAAACGTATTGTTGCAAGAATTTCGCCGCCGAAATCGCACCGCCGTATTGTCCGCCAGTGTTTTTCATATCTGCCATATTTGATGAAATCAATTCATCGTAATACGCCCACAACGGGAATTTCACAAGTGGCTCCCACGTTTGGAATCCCGATTTCTCCAATTTTTGATTTTCTTGTTCCGAAGCCGTACTGAAATATACTGCCGCATGTTCGCCAACAGCTTGGTTTGCAGCACCCGTAAGTGTTGCCACGTCTATTGTAAGCTGCGGACTCAACGAAGCAGCGTAACTCAACGCGTCAGCCAAAATCAGACGACCTTCGGCATCGGCATTCAATATCTCCACCGTTTTTCCATTGTGCATCGTAATAATGTCGCCCAATGCCATTGCATTCTCGCCCGGACGGTTGTCGGTCAACGGAATCAATGCCTCCACGTGAATCGGCAATTTTTGGGTCGCTACTATCTTCATTGTACCCAAAACCGTCGCAGCACCGCTCATATCGGACTTCATCGTCTCCATATATTGGTTCGGTTTCAAACTCAAACCACCAGCATCAAACACAATACCTTTTCCAACTAAAACGATTGGTTTTTCGTTGGAATTCGCTGGTTTCCAAACAATATGCACAAAACGAGGAGGCAACACGCTTCCACGATTTACCGCCAAAAGCCCACCCATTTTTTCTTTTTCAATCCACTTCTTGTCACGCACAAACACTTGTGCCTCAGTATTTTTCAAAACCTCAACAGCTTGTTCGGCAAAATATTCAGCCGTGCAAATATTGTTCGGCTCGTTAATCAAATTTTTTGTAGCAAATACACCAGCCAAAATGTTGTTCAGCTCTGCAACGTCACCACATTCCTGACCAGAGCAAACAATTTTTTCAAACGATTTTTTCTGTAATTTCTCGGAATATTTTCCAAAACTATACTGACTAAGCGTAAAACCTTCCAAAAATGAATAAACTACACAAGATGAGCAATTTACATTCTTAATTACGACTTCTTTTTCCTGAGAACTTTTTGACGCATTGAACACGTCGCAACCCAATTTTCGGACAGTTTCGCAGTATTCCGCATCATTGTCATCTTTAAGAACGACAAAGTACGAAACCCGTTCCACCGTTTCCACCCACAAATAATTCGACGAAAACTGCTTGGACTTTGCCATAGCCAATTGTTGTTCAAAATCAGAAAGATTGCACTTTGCAGCATCTTCGATTGCATTTACTAAAAAAATTCTTGTCTGGTATTTTTCCGCCGATACGGCAGAATCAAAAACTATTTCCATATTTTTGCATTACGTTTTAATTGGTTGTAAAATTAGTAAAAATGTCGTTTGACGAACACAATATTCTTACAAAAGCGTTGAATCTGCAAGAATTGAGCATAGAGGAAGGTGCTTTTCTTTTTAGAACCGCTCCCCTTGCGGAACTGCAATTTGTTGCCGACGAGATTCGCAAGAAATTTCGTCCCAATAATGTCGTAACCTGGATTATAGACCGAAACGTGAACATTACCAATGCGTGCATTTCGGGTTGCAAGTTCTGTAATTTCCACAAACGGCTCAACGAAGACGGCATTTACATCACTTCGTTTGAAGAATACGACCAGAAAATTGCCGAACTTGAATTATACGGAGGCAACCAACTTTTGATACAAGGAGGCATGCACCCAAAATTGGGGCTGGATTTCTACAAAAAACTTTTTTCGGAACTGAAACGTCGTCATCCAAACATTAAACTTCACGCCCTTGGACCGCCAGAAATCGCCTATATCGCAAAACGAGAATCGCTCACAGCCCGCGAGGTATTGGAATCATTGCACCAATCGGGGTTAGACAGTCTGCCTGGTGCTGGAGCGGAAATTTTATGCGACCGAGTACGAAAATATCTTTCACCCGGAAAATGCGACAGCGAAACGTGGTTAAATGTGATGCGAGAAGCCCACAAAATGCACTTAACCACTTCTGCCACAATGATGTACGGTCATATTGAAACCATTGAAGAACGAATGGAGCATCTTGTAAAAATTCGTCAGTTACAAAACGAGAAACCTTCTGATTCTGACGGATTTACCGCATTCATTCCGTGGCCATTCTACAGCAAAGGAACAGCGTTGGAAAGACTTACCCAACAAGAGTTCAAAATTCGCAAAGACGAATATATCCGAATGATTGCAATCAGTAGAATCATGTTGCCCAACATTCCGCACATTCAGGCGTCGTGGCTGACGGTGGGACTGCCCACGGCACAAATTTGTCTGCACGGCGGTGCCGACGACCTCGGTTCCATAATGATAGAAGAAAACGTAGTTTCGCAAGCTGGAGCGAAATATTCCGTCAAGAAAAACGAACTGCCCGAGGCAATAAAAGAAGCAGGATTCACGCCACAACTGCGAAATCAGCATTATGATTATGTTGAAGAGGTGTAAAAATTTGTTCTTCTTTTACCTCACTCGGAAAAAGGAAATCGAATCAATCGGCGACAAGGTACAAACGCTTACTTGGTGATTGTCATATATCGCAGTGGCACCGAACCAACGATTTTGGGCATAATCAACCCTTTCGCTTTTTTCAAACGGTAACACATTGCATTCTGCAAGAGGAACCGTTATTCCACATCCAACGGCTTTCACAAGCGCTTCTTTTTGGGTCCATAACACAAAGAAACGCTGACTCAAATCGTCTTGCATCCATTGCCGTTCTTCGGGGGAAAAAACTTTTTGAGAGACAAGGGTGTGTTTTTCCTTGATTTCGGTAATTTCCTCGATATCAATGCCAATAGGTTCTTTGTCTGTTACAAGCACCACATATTTCCCACTATGCGAAATGCTACATTCGTCGTAGTCAATCACCGACAGTTTTCCGTGTACATTGTATTGAATCATTTCCTCTTGTAAGTCAGGAAAAACGTGCAACAACAACACCCCAACCCCTATACAATGAAGGAATCCTTTTTCGTGCTTAAAACGCTTCGCCTTGGCGTACCGTTCGGGCAACAACCGTTCCACACGGGAAATAAGTTCCTCGGAAATATCGTCAATGCAAAGAATATGAACGTTCTTGGCCACGTTTTACACTGTTAGATCTTGAACTCTGAAAGTTCCTTGAATTTAAGAATTCTGTTTTCAATTTGATACCTTGTAAGATTTTCCAAACCTTCGGTTCCCATTTTCTCAACAGTGAACGATGCCATAGCCGAAGCCACTATCACAGCAGTTTTCATAGTCTCGAAGTCCGTTTTGTCCTGTTGTGCGATGTAACCGATAAACGCACCAGCAAATGTGTCGCCAGCTCCTGTAGGGTCAACAACATCTTCGAGCGGCAGAGCGGGAGCACTAAATACTTTATCCTTGCTGAACAACAATGCTCCGTGTTCTCCTTTTTTAATGATAACATAGCGAGGACCCATAGCACAAATCTTGCGTGCCGCCTTCGACAAACAACGTTCACCGTCTGACAACTGACGGGCTTCCTCGTCATTTATAATAATAATATCGACCATCGCGATGGTCTTTTTTAATTCGTCCATCATCGTGTCCATCCAGAAATTCATAGTATCGAGAGCAACGAACTTCGGTTTATGGTGAAGTTGTTCCAACACGCTGCGTTGCAACACGGGACTTCCGTTACCCAACATTACATATTCCGTATTTTTATACGATTCGGGAAGAATCGGTTTGTAATTTGCAACCACGTTCAATTCCGTTGTCAGCGTCTCGCGTTGGTTCATATTGTCGAAATAGCGACACGCCCAAAACATAGATTTCTCATCCTTTTTAATCTGCATTCCGTCCAAATCAACGCCCTTGTCTCTCAGTTTCTGGATAAATTCCTGCGGAAAATCGTAGCCCACGGCAGAAAGAGTCTGAGGTCTCACGAAGTAAGACGCTGAAAAACAGATATATGTACCCGAACCGCCAATGATTTTATCCGTCTTGGCATACGGCGTTTCAATCGCATCAAAAGCAACTGTTCCGAAAATAATTGTGTTCATAGTTATTTTTTTTGCAAAGATATTTTTTTATTCAAAATTACTTGTATATTTGCACTGCTTTTTAGGAAGCAACATTCCCAAATAGCTCAGTTGGTTAGAGCATCTGACTGTTAATCAGAGGGTCACTGGTTCAAGTCCAGTTTTGGGAGCAAGCCTCAGCAGAAATGTTGAGGCTTTTTTTATGTCCTTTTATTTATTTGACAAATAGGTTATGAACATAAATATTTTTGTAGGTATGTCGTACTACGGCAACCATCATAAACGCAGGGCTGTCACATTGTGGTAGCCCTACATTTTAAGTACAAAATTTGGGCTTAATGGTCAAAATGAGACCTAAAATCCGTATAATATGTTGAAATTTATATATTTACAGCATTTTTAAGAAAATGAGTAAAAATCTGCTTTCATTGTGGAGGAAAAAATGTAATCAAGAAAGGGTTACAAGGTGCCAA
>JAGCOW010000076.1 GCA_017642535.1 Bacteroidales bacterium
CACTGACTTTTACAATAATTTTAGGATTCAATGGATTGATTACATCACGATATGCCGATTCTGTCACGTTTTTATGACTCTCATCAATTATCATAATGATTTGGCGACCTTCAACACGAGTTTTTTCGGCGACATCTTCAAAATAGAAACCCGTTTCTTTGAACAACTCTGTTTCATCGGGACGACGCAGTGTTCGGTCGGAAGCTTTTCGGGAAACAAGCTTCTGCCAATTCAAAAACAGAATGTCGTTCTTTTTTAGGACACCTTGTGAAAAGTCGGCAATTGTAAGCAATTGGTTGCTCAACGTAGGAAAAAAATACTCATAAAATTTATCTTTACTTTGCATTGCAAGGTCATCGCTGAATGTAATCCACACGTATGCAACGTCTTCGTTCCAGTCGGGCTGACGGCTCAGGGCATCAATAAAATGTGTTACCATAAACGTTTTTCCGCTTCCCGTAGGTGCTTTCAATGTGAGTTCAACTGTTTTATTATTGTGCGTCCACAAGTTTTTGAAACTATCAAGCATTTCATCGATAGCTTTTTGTTGGAACGGATATGCATTGTATTGAGCCATGATTTACTGATTTAGAGATTTATATACATCAAGAATTGGTTGAGGAATCGCTTTTAGGGAAATTCCATCTAAACTATTGAACTCGTTTTCAAATATATCGGGCTGTCCCCAACTGAAAATATACACGGCTATTTCGCCACCAGAAGATTGTAACTTTTCTACTTCAGCAACAAATTCGGGCAGTTTCATATATTCTTCGGTAAAGAATATGGCAGTGTATTTTTTACGTTCGCAATCGGCGAAAATTTGATACAAATTGGTACTGGTAATTTCATCCAACGTATTTTCGCCAAGAGCCAATAAGCATCCTGCTTTTTGTGCCAATTCCACACGGTCGTCGTCGGTGGCAGATTTGCTTGGATTTTTGCCCACGAAAGCCGATTTGTAATACTTAAGCCGTCCGCCCAAGCCTTCAACTTGTTCGCCTTTGGCGTTGGTGTAGCCGCACATCACACGGCGGTTTCGCTCGTAGGTTACGTTTTCGCAAATGTTGTTGTCGCCCTCGCGTTGCTGAACCAAAATACATTGGCGGTTTCCGCCATCCTCGGCATTGAGTTTCATTACGGCGTGAAGCGTTGTGCCGCTGCCAGCGAAGAAGTCGAGAATGGTAAACTCTAAATTGTTATTAGATACTTTTCTTATAATTTTCGAAAGGATTTCAACAGGTTTTGGATTTAGAAAACGGTCTTTCGTTCCAAAAATATCAGTCAAGACATTCGAGCCATCTCCTGTCTCCGCAACTTCATATAGTATACTTCTATCTTTTATGGTCTTTTGTTGACCATAAAAGTATTCTTTTTCATAAGGAATCCATTTTCCCCCCTTCTTTTCCCATTTTATAAGATTTGCTTCTATTAATTGATTCATTTTGTTTTTTCCTATTCGCCAACGGCCATCATTACCATCAGGTGCAATAGGATAGCATTCTGTATTGTCAGGCGCGATTATTGGGAAGTACATAGTAGGCCTATCTTCTCTTCTTGCAGTGTTTCCCCATTTAGCCAATTTTGTAGTTTTATATAGTCCGTTTTCATCCTTATGTGTAAATTCTTTTGACGAGCGCTCTATAACTTCATCTTGCCAATACATTTTATCTGTTTTACGATAAACAGCAATGTATTCGTGTTCAGTCGAAAAATAATCTACAGCCTGACCTCCTCCGTATTTTTTTCGCCAAATGTAATTTCCCACAAAATTGTCTTCACCAAACACTTTGTCACACAGCAATTTAAGATTCGCTTGCTCGTTATCATCAATCGAAATGAAAATCACACCTTTATCGCTCAAAAGATTCTTGGCGAGTTCGAGCCGTTTGCTCATAAACGAGAGCCAGTAGCTGTGTCGTAAAGGATGTTCTTTAGGTACAGGCGAGCCATCGGGAAATTCTTTTAGGAAACGTTTGTCTTTATAGGTAAATCCATCACTACCAGTGTTATACGGTGGATCTATGTAAATAACATCTATTCTTCCTCGATGCGTGTAGTTTAAACACGTTAGAGCGTGATAGTTATCTCCCTCAATAATAATGTGAGGTGGCGTTTTTCCTCCTTCATCAATTGCTTTGTCCTTTACCTCTTCAAGAATGGGAATTTTGTTTTCCGATTCGGTTTCAAATGCTTCGGGAACATCAAGCCACGTAAGTCCGTAACGTTGTTCCTTTATTTGTGTGTGCAACCGTGCAATCTCTTTCTCTAATTCACGGATGCGGATTTGTAAATTTTCTTCTTGCTCAGTCATTTTGGCGAAATTTCTGTTGCTGATTTTTTGTGTTATAAACAAGCAGCGTAGGTAACTTGTCCGCAACAGTGGTGTCGCCAAACACCAGCAACAAATAACAAGATTAACCTACGCCGAAACGTCGGTTATCTTTTACACTATTTGTTGCACTTATTCTACTTATAAATTTTTGGCGAAATTTCTGTTGCGAGAATAAAAGCTAACGCTCTATATATTTTACTTTTTTTCTTTCTACATATTGTACTAATTTGTTAAACAATTGAAAATAAACTATTTTAAGCATTAAATAAATGACTTAATATAGATTTCGACAAATATAAATATTTTATTGTAAAATCTCCCTTTCAAAAGAACAGAACTAATTTTTAGTTATCTTTGCATACCTAAAAATTACCAAAATGAATGAATTACAGCCCGTCACACCGATTTCGGTTGACAACATTAAGAGCAAAATCCACGAAATTCGTGGGCAGAAAGTCATGCTCGATTTTGATTTGGCAGTACTCTACCAAGTTGAAACTAAAAGACTTAAAGAAGCAGTGAAACGAAACATTGAGCGATTTCCTAATGATGCAATGTTTGTTTTAACAGAAGCAGAATTTGCAACTTTGAGGTCGCAAATTGCGACCTCAAACAAACGAGGTGGAACAAGGTATATGCCATTTGCATTCACCGAATTAGGAATTTCAATGTTAAGTTCTGTCTTATCTTCGGACATCGCAATAAAAGTAAATCTACAAATAATGCGAACTTTCATAGCACTAAAACATTTTGTTGCAGAAAAGAAATCCGAAATGTTACAAATCGAAAATTTGGCACTTCGTATAGATAAATTAAACGATTACATTGAAAGTGTGCTTCGTGACCAAAACGACATCAATGACGATACGGCTACGCAGTTGGAACTGATAAACCAAACGCTTGCCGAACTGCAAGCAGAAAACGCCGTGCGAAAAACATTCCGAGAGCGAAAACCCGTAGGATTCAAAATAGAAAAATCGTAATAAATGAATGAAATACAGCCCGTCACACCGATTTCGGTTGACAACATTAAGAGTAAAATCCACGAAATTCGTGGGCAGAAAGTCATGCTCGATAGAGACTTGGCAGAATTGTGCCGTAAACACATTTGGTTTGATAACGGTGAAAACATTGAGAAATGTGGCGTACCTACGGCACGCATTAATGACGGTGATGTTACATTTCTACCGACCTTTAGTCCCTACGGGACGGTATGGCACAGAAAAACGGGAATTTTTCATATGTGCCGTAGGTACGCAAATAACAACGTGGTGCGTTACTTTTCTACCGACCATAGCCCCTACAAGACAATAAGGCACAGAAAAACGGGGATTTTTTTATGTGCCGTAGGCACATCTGGTTGGTAGAAAGAATGACAATACAATAAACAGCGTGCCGTAGGTACGCCACAAAAAAGTTTTATTTAAAAGAAAATAGTTATGCCAAACACATATACACAAATTCATCTTCACGTAGTATTTTCCGTTCAAAACAGACAATCATTGATTGCGGAATCATGGAAAGAAAGATTATATCAATACATTTCAGGTATTATCAAAAACAATGGTCATAAAATGTTGGCAATAGGTGGTATGCCCGATCATATTCATATATTGTTTGGATTAAGACCTTCGCAATCATTATCTGAAATAATGAAAGTAGTAAAAGGCGAATCGGCAAAATGGATTAATCAGAATGGGTTCATATCGGGAAAATTTTCATGGCAAGAAGGATACGGAGCATTTTCGTATAGTAAATCACATATTCCAGCAGTAGTCAATTACATTTTAACACAAGAAAAACATCATAAAAAGACCTCGTTCATAGAGGAGTATAAGGAATTGTTGGAAAAATTTGGAATAGAATACCAGGAACAATTTTTATTTCAAAAAATTTAGTGTGGCGTACCTACGGCACGCAAATAATGACATGGTGCGTTACGTTTCTACCGACCTTTAGTCCCTACGGGACAATAAGGCACACAAAAACAAAGTTTTTTTATTTGTGCTAGGCACATCTGGTTTGATGACGGGGATGGTTTTTTCCTACCCTTAGTTCCACGAGACAATAAGGCACAGAAAAACGAGGATTTTTATATGTGCCGTAGGCACATCTGGTTGGTAGAATTACAATACGATAAAACAGCGTGCCGTAGGTACGCCACAAAAACGAGATTTTCAATCTTGAGGTCGCATTCTTTGACCTCAAACAAACGAGGTGGAACAAGGTATTTGCCAGACTTGAAAATAAAGATAATCGCACACAAACTCCTCCCACAGAAAACTCTATCATTTATCGGGATTATTCCAAAAAATTTGCTCTATGTAAAATACTTTCGTTATTTTGCAGTTAATACAATTGTATTTTAGATTAACATTTAACGATTGAGATTGAAACGACTCGGTTACATTATTTTTATTGTTGTGGGGATGTGTATCCTCGCCTGCTGCTCTACAAAAAAGAACACGTTTCGGACGAGAGCATATCATAATGTGACATCTCGTTACAACATCTATTTCAACGGTCGAGAGGCGTTCAAAAATGGTGTAAAGACGCTCGAACACAACTACAAGGAACCATTCAACGACATTCTGCCTGTTTTCTACTACAAGGAAAAATCATATTTGTCGGGCATTTCATCGGATATGGATAAAGCATACGAGAAAGCGAGCAAAGTCATCAAGGAACATTCCATCACATCAAAACCAATTACAAAAAGACCGGCCTCTACGCCTCGCCAAAAGGCATTTTACGCACAACGGGAGTTCAACAAATGGGTGGATGACTCCTATCTGTTGCTTGGAAAATCGCATTTTTACAAGGCTAACTTTTTCGAGGCACAAAAAAACTTTCAGTTCGTGCTGAACGAATACAAAGGTCAGGCTATCTGTCACGAGACAAATCTCTGGTTTGCCCGTACCAAAGTTGAAATGGGCCAATATGCCGAAGCACGCGAGATTCTCGACAAACTTTTGGATGACAATGATTGCCCCGAAAAAATCAAGAAAGAATGCTACCCTATTTATGCAGATATTTTCATTCAGCAAAAAATGTACGAGGATGCTATTCAATATCTTACACTCTCAATTGACAACACTCGAAAAAAGAAATTACGCATTCGTTACAAATATATTATGGCACAATTGTATCAAGAGATTGGTGACAATGCCAACGCTCTCAAATACTACGACGAAGTCATAAAAATGAACCCCAAATACGACATTGCATTCAACGCAAAAATCAACAAGGCAACGGCATTCGACGGAAGTTCCTCAAGCAAAGACGTGATTCATTCGCTGAACAAATTGCTGAAAGACGAGAAAAACAAAGAATATCAAGACCAGATTTACTTTGCCATGGCTAACGTGTATTACACCGACGGCGACGAGGAAGAAGCAATTGAATGTTATGAGAAATCAATAGAAACAAGTGTTTCGAACTCACAACAAAAAGCCATCTCGTACCTGTCGATTGGCGAGATTTACTATAGTTATCGGAAATATGTCGAGGCACAACCCTATCTCGACAGCTGTATGAAATTTCTTCCCGAAACGTATAGAAATTATGGCGAAATCAAAATCAAATCGGATAACCTCAACATTCTGGCAGCCAACGTCCACGGCGTGGAATACGAGGACAGCGTGCAACGAATTGCCAATATGAGTTCCAAGGAACGCAATAATTACATTGACAAAATCATTGAGAAAATCCGTCAGGAAGAGGAACAAAAACGACAAGAAGAGGAAATTGCCAACATGAATTCAAACTTGTACAATCAAGAATTTGGGTTCAATAACCAAAAAGTTTCGGGAAAATGGTACTTCTACAACGAAAGCGTTTCGAAGTTCGGTATGGCAGAATTTAAGAAAAAATGGGGCGACCGTCCTCTCGAAGACAACTGGCGACGAAGCAACAAGAATACCATAGATTTGTTTGCCGACAATACCGACACTAACGAAGATGAAGATTCCGACGAGGATAAACCTGAACAAAAGAAACTTGTAACCGACAAGAAATCAAGGGAATACTATCTTCAAAACCTGCCTCTCACCGATTCGTTGAAACGCGTTTCGACCAACAAAATCGAGAACTATATGTTCAACATCGGTATGACGTATATGAGTTTGATTCACGATAACCAATACGCCATCAACGCGTTGGAAGACTTTATAAAACGTTTCCCCAACAGCGAATACAAACCTATGTCGTTGTATTATCTGTATCAACTCTACAACGAGGCAAACAACACGGCGAAGGCAAACGCGGCAAAAAGCGAATGTATCTCAAAATACCCTGAAAGCAATTATGCAAAAGCACTATCGGACCCAGACTTCCAAAAGAATCTGAAAGCGCGTGACAAACAGTTAGAAAAAGAATATGCTGATTGCTACAAATCGTACATCAAGAACGATTTCACCACAATCAACCGAAAATGCAAGACACTCATCGCCCAAAACAGCGATTCGTATCTGATTCCGAAGTTCAAATTGCTTCTTGCAATGTCTGACGGCAAACAGAACGGAACCGACGCACTACGCAAAAACTTGGAAGAATATGTAAAGGAATTTCCTAAAACCGAAGAAGGTTCGTATGCCAAGAAAATTCTTGCTTACCTGAACAGCAACGAAAGCAACGCTTCGTTCGAGTCGGCTATCTTGTCACAATCGCAGTCAGACACACCAAAATCAGAGGAAGAAACACCAGAGGAAAAGGAATTGTATGAATTTGAGGATAATGTTCCTCATTATTTCGTCATAAGCGGAAAACAAGAATTTGTTGACTTTAACCGATTGAAATTCAACTTTATAAACTACAATCTTGACTATTTCACCAACTTCAATTTCGACATTGAAATCAAGGAAATCGGAACAAAATATGCACTCCTTTTGGTAAAAACATTGTCAACGAACAAACAAGCTATGAGTTACCTTGAACTTATTGAATACAACCCTGAAATATACGACGGCATCGACAAGGTCTTTACCTCAAAATTCATCATCTCACAGAAGAATTATCAAACGTTGATACAAGACAAGGATATTTCCAAATACCAAAAATTCTTTGAGGAATATTATGGTCTGTAATTTATTTGCTATCTTAGCAAAAACATTTGTATGCAAAAACGTCCTATCATACTGATTTCCAACGATGACAGCATTGAAGCACAAGGCATTCAATATCTTACAGAATTAATGAAAACGTTTGCCGACGTGTACGTCGTTGCCCCACAGCAACATCAGTCGGGAATGGCACACGCTATAACGTTTAAAGTGCCTCTTCGGGCAAAATGTATCTGCGAGGAAGAAAACCTGCATATTTATTCGGTGAACGGCACGCCCGTGGATTGCGTTAAATTTGGCTTTGACCAACTGCTCCTGAATAAAAAAATCGACCTGGTGATTTCGGGAATCAATCACGGCTCGAATAGTGCCAACAGCATAATCTACTCTGGTACAGCCGCTTGTGCAAGAGAAGGAGCCATCAATGGCATTCCGTCAATTGCATTTTCAAGTTTGGATTTTTCAGAACACATTAATTTCGAGCCGTATAAGCCATACATTGAAAAAATCGTGAAACACGTGTTGGAACACAAGTTGGACAAGCATATCTACCTCAATGTGAATTTTCCAAAACCAGAGAAGAATATCAAGGGAATGCGCGTCTGTCACCTGACCAAAGGACTTTGGATTGAACGATTCATAAAAGAGCACGACCCTCGCAACAATACTTGTTACTGGCTTACGGGCGAATACCACAACGAGGAGCCCGATAGCGAAACCAGCGACGAATGGTGTCTTGCCCACGATTACATAGCCATAGTGCCGGTAAAAGTGGAAAATTCCGATGAAAAATCTATACAATCACTCTCATCATTAAATACGCTATGAAAGAAAAATTCGACAATTTTTGGGTAGGCCTTGTTCTCGGACTTGTTGTCCCGTTCATCGCTTTTTTCGGCGTTTACAAATGGGTAAACCGAACAAATTCCATTTTGGAATTTATCGAAAAATTGAGTTCGTGGGGCGTACAAACAACCGTATTTTTATGGTGCATTCTGCCTATTGCGTTCGTTTTTGCCCTCTTCTATTTCCTTCATTGGGACAATGCAGCCAAAGGCGTTGTTTTCCCAACGATGATATACACTATTGTCCTACTCATTCTTGATATGTAAGCATGAACTACTACATTATTGCAGGCGAAGCATCGGGCGACCTACACGGAGCCAATCTCATAACGGCATTGAGACAAAGTGACGAAAATGCCACCTTCCGTCTCTGGGGTGGCGACCTAATGGCTAAAGCAGCCGACACAGAACTTGTAAAACATTACAGGACATACGATTATATGGGAATTATGGAAGTGGTGAAACACGCCCGACTCATTCTCAATAACATAAAATTTTGCAAACAAGACATTGCGGAACACAAACCCGACGCCATTATCTTTGTTGACTTTCCGGGGTTTAACTTAAAAATAGCCCCTTTTGCAAAAAGTATCGGCATACCGACATTTTTCTATATCTCCCCTACCGTGTGGGCGTGGAAGGAAAGTCGCGTAAAAACAATCAAGAAAAACATTGACCATATGTTCGTAGAACTGCCGTTTGTCAAGACATTCTACGAAACCCGTCACAACTATCACGTTGACTTTGTCGGTCATCCATTATTGGATTCCATTGCTCAATTCAAAGAAAAGTATTCGCTTGAATCATTCAAAAAAGCGAACCACCTTCCCGACAAAAAAATCGTCGCCGTGCTTCCTGGAAGTCGCGAATACGAAATACGTGAGAATTTGAGGACAATGCAGTCTATTTCAGAGAAATATACTGACTATCAATTTGTTGTAGCCGGAATGTCACGTTTTTCACTTGATTTCTATCAGAAATATATTACGGCACAAAATATCTCCGTCGTTTTCAATCAGACATACGAATTGTTGAAAAAAGCCGAAGCGGCCATCGTTGTTTCTGGTTCGGCAACACTTGAAACGGCTATATTGAACGTACCCGAAATCATAGTGTATCAAACGAGCCCAATCACATTTTATTTGGGCAAACTCTTTGTGAAACTGAATTTCTTAGGACTTCCGAATCTGATTATGGAACATCAAATTGTTCCCGAACTGCTTCAAAGCGACATGACACCAAAGAAATTATCAGAAGCATTGGATTCCATCTTGTTTAATCCTCAATTCAGGAACGACATTTTGGACAATTATGCTCAATTACGAAACAAACTTGGCAACGAAGGTGCTTCACAACGAGTTGCCGCACACATTAAAACATATTTAAACAAGTAATTATGGCACTTCAAGGGTTAGACTTCGCAATCATTTTTCTCTATATTGCAGTCATAGTTTTTATCGGCATTTATTGCAAAAAACAAGCTGAAAAAGACAAGTCGTCGTATTTACTGGGGGGACGGAGAATGCCGTGGTACATGCTCGGCCTGTCCGACGCGTCGGGAATGTTCGACATTTCTGGGACAATGTGGCTCGTGACACTCCTTTTTGTGTATGGACTAAAAAGTGTCTGGATTCCATGGCTCTGGCCGACGTTCAACCAGATATTCCTTATGATGTTCCTTTCTGCGTGGTTGCGTCGTTCCAACGTTACCACAGGTGCCGAATGGATTCAGACGAGATTTGGGAACGGAAGAGGAAGCATGCTGTCGCACTGGATTGTGGTCTGTTTCGCCTTGCTCATCGGACTTTCTATGCTTTCATACGGTTTTGTGGGATTGGGAAAATTCCTTATGATCTTCATTCCTTGGGAAAACGTGTGTGCATTTTTGAACATTGCTCCCGACTGCATTCCCCAAACCTACGTACCTCACGTGTACGGAATTTTTTTCACTCTTTTTGCAACGATTTACACCATTCTTGGCGGTATGATTAGCATTGTGTGGGCCGACGTGGTGCAATATTCCATTATGACCATTGCGTCGATTGCAATTGGTATTATCGCTATGTACAACGTAAGTCCCGAAACTCTTGCCGCTCTTACGCCCGACGGATGGAACTCACCCTTTTTCGGGAATACTATTGACATAGATTGGACTGGCACGTTGCACGAAGTGAACACAAAAATCGCAGAAGACGGTTATTCCCTATTCAGTCTGTTTTTTGGTTTTATGTTTATGAAAGGTATTCTTGTTAGTTTGGCTGGCCCGGCACCTACCTACGACATGCAAAAAATTCTTGCAAACAAGACACCTCAAGACGCCCTGAAAATGAGCGGCTCCGTATCTGTCATTCTAAACCCTATCCGTTATTTTATGGTTTCGGGGTTTGCCATTCTCGCCATCGCATTTTACGACGAACTGAATCTGTCGGTAAACGGTATCATCGACTTCGAACAGATTCTTCCTGCAGCCATGGTTAAATTCCTCCCTGCCGGATTGCTGGGATTACTTCTTGCCGGTTTATTGGCAGCATTTATGTCAACGTTCGCAGGCACGCTCAACGCAACACAGGCGTACATTACCAACGACATTTATTTGAAATACATCAAACCTGACGCGAACGCAAATCAACAAAGAAAATTAAACTACATTGTCGGCTTTGGAGCAGTTATATTCAGTACGATTCTTGGCCTGACGCTCAAAAACATAAATGAAATATTACAAATTGTGACAGGCGCCTTTTACGCAAGTTACATCGCATCAAACGTGCTTAAATGGTATTGGTGGCGATTCAACGGCGAAGGTTACTTCTGGGGAATGCTCACGGGAATTTTGTCGGGAGTCGTCATCGGAACAATACAGTTAGTCACTCCCGAAGTCATCACCGACAATTTCAGCTTCATTCCTACGAGTCTAATCGCCCTTTATATGTTCCCTGTTACGCTTGTGATTTCGCTTATAGGTTGTATTTTAGGAACGTTGCTCACCGAGCCTACCGAAGAAAACACATTGAAATCATTCTATGCAAACATTCGTCCTTGGGGATTCTGGAAACCTGTCCTTCGCTTGGTACAACAAGAGCAACCCGATTTCAAACCCAATACCCGATTCGGGAAAGATATGGCTAACGTCGCAGTCGGCATAATCACTCAAACAGCATTGGTTGCAATGCCTATTTGTTTGATAACACGCCATTGGTTAGGTTTCGGCCTAACAATAGCAATCATTCTTGTTGGAGGAACGATTTTGAAATTCACGTGGTGGGATAAATTGGACGAGATATAAAATGACTTTTTGCAGGACTACTTCAAGAGCATTTCCTTACAGAACACTCCCGAACAGATTTCCTCAACGGGACCTGTCATTTTAATGTTCCATTCCTCGTCGATTGAAATCTGAAGCTCGCCACCCGGCATACGGATGGTAACATCCTTATCAACCAGATTGTTTTTCCGCATAGCCGACGCAACGGCACACGAAGAACTTCCCGAAGCCAAGGTATTTCCAACACCACGTTCCCAAATCTTGATTTCCACCAAATTACGATTTACCACGTGGGCAAACTGAACATTGGTACGGTTCGGAAACATTTTGTCGGTTTCTATAATCGGACCATATTTCAAAAGTTCTTCCTGATTCAACTCGTCACGGAACACCACGCAATGCGGATTTCCAACCGACACGCAGTTGATTCTGAATTCTTTACCGCCAAATGTCACAGGTTCGTTGATACATTCTTCTTTCGGGAAATTTACAGGAACTTGTTTTGCCACAAAATTCGCCTTACCCATATCAACACGGACTTTTATGGCTTTGCCAGCCGCATTTTTCTCCAAAATCTCGCAATGAATCAAGCGACCAAGAATGTCAACCGTGAATTTGTCGGAAGTAAGATAGCCATAATCGTGCAAGAACTTGCTAAAAATACGCAAACCGTTTCCGCAGTTTTCGGCAATTGACGCGTCGGTATTATAGATTTTCAATCCGAAATCGGCTATTTTCGAAGGCACTTTGAGCAAAATTCCATTTGAACCAACGCCAAAATGCAAATCGCAAATACGAATTACACGTTCGTCGGTCAGTTCAAAATCAATTTTATCGGAATCAATCACGATGTAGCAGTTGCCCAAACCGTGAGATTTTACAAAAAAGTTAGTTTCCATTAAAGTTCCACGTTAAATGTTTTTGCAATGTCTTGTAAATCTTCCACAACAGGCATCAGCAAAGGAATACCCGATTTCATACGTTCAGCCGTCATTTCACGTTCTGGGTCGCCAGGAATGATTACGTGGTCGTGACCCGGAGTTGGTTCGCATTTACGCATTGCTTCAATCCAAATGTCAAGGTTTTTCTTGAAATCGTCAACAGGACGGAACGCATCGACACGCATAGCACCCACAAAGTGTCCGATACCCTTTCCTACCAAATCCTCGCGAGGTTGCAGGAACGCGAGGAACGGAGGCACCCACGGGCCATAGTTCGCACCCGAAAGCACGGCACACATAATATCGACGATGGAGCCAAGGCAGAATCCCTTGTGGCTGCTATGTTCGCGGTCGGAACCGAGAGGAAGCAGCATGCCGCCTTTTTTCAGACCGAACGAGTCGGTTGTAGGATTTCCATCCTTATCCTGAATCCAACCTTGCGGAGCGTCCTCGCCTTTGCGTTGCAAGATTTCCAACTTACCAACGGCAGTTGCTGTTGTTGCGAAATCGGCAACCAAATCAGGTTGTTTTCCAGCAGGAAATGCTACAGCGATTGGATTGGTTCCCAACATCTTCTGTTTTGCGAACGTCGGAGCCGTCGTTGGCGTAGCGTTTGTCGAAGCGAAACCAATCATATCGTGCGGCAACGCCATCATAGCGTGGTAGCCGGCAATACCAAAATGGTTTGAATTATTGATAGCCACAAAACCGCAACCAACATTTTTTGCTTTTTCTATGGCGATTTGCATTGCCTTAGGAGCCACAACAAGACCGAGCCCGTTGTCACCGTCGATTGTAGCCGTTGAAGGCGTTTCGTGTTCAATTTTCAGTTTTGGTTGTGGATTCATACGGTTTGCCTTCCACAAATTTATGTAACCACGAAGACGAGCGACGCCGTGGGAGTCAATACCACGCAAATCTGCCGTCAAAAGCACGTCCGATGCCAAAAGAGCATCCTCGTGAGAATGTCCGATTGCTTCAAGAACTTTTGTCGTAAAAGTTCTGAGTCGTTGATAATCAAAAGATTGTGTTTCTGCCATTACAAATATTTTTTATATCCTTATACAATAAAACGCCACATAAGCGGCGTTTTGTCATTGCTTTTTTATTTTTTCATAAAACCATTTTGTCGTAAGCGCAATACCCTCTTTCACAAAAATTTCGGGCTCATAATGCAAAATTCGCCGTGCTTTTTCAATCGAAGCAAGAGAATTTTTTATATCACCTTTGCGAGGGTCGCCATACAAAGGTTTTATAGTCGCAATTTCCGAATCAAACTGAGCAAGATTGTCAATAATGCTTTGTGTCAGTGTAGTCAAATCAATAGAGTCGTTACAAGCAACGTTGATATGTTCGTGCTTATTCTCCAAAACAGCCTCTCCTGCCAACACATTTGCCTTAACGACATTCTTCACATAGGTGAAATCACGCGATTGTTTTCCGTCGCCAAAAATCGTCGGCTGCCTATGTTCCATCAATATATTGATAAACTTAGGAATTACGGCTGCGTATGCACCATTGGGGTCTTGGTACGGACCAAACACGTTGAAATAGCACAAACCGATGGTTTCTATGCCATAGAGAGCCGAGAAATTCTTAGCAAACAAATCATTAGAATGCTTTGTAATTGCATACGGTGAAAGCAGGTTTCCCTTTTTATCCTCCACTTTGGGCGAATAATCGGCATCGCCATAGGTAGAAGACGAACTTGCATACACAAAACGAGTAATTCCTTCATCTTTTGCCGCTGTGAGCATATTCACAAAACCAAGTACGTTAACGTGCGTACTGGTTACAGGGTCGGCAATGGAACGAGGCACGGAACCAAGAGCAGCTTCGTGATAAACTAGATTTTTGCCTTTTACGGCATTCCTACACGTCTCCAAATCACGAATATCACCCTCTATCAATGAAAAACACGGATTACAGAAAAAACGCTCTATATTTTCTCTATGTCCCGTCGAGAAATTATCAAGACACGTAACGGTATTGCCCTGATTTAAAAGGGTTTCAACGAGATTTGAGCCAATAAAGCCGGCGCCTCCGGTAACCAATATGTTTTTCCCAGTCAACATTATTTTGCGTAATTGATAGCTCTTGTTTCGCGAATTACCGTAATCTTAATTTGTCCAGGATACGTCATTTCCTCTTGAATACGTTTTGCGATATTCATTGACAATACTTCTGCCTCGGAATCGCTTACTTTTTCAGCACCTACAATCACACGAAGTTCACGACCAGCTTGGATTGCGTATGTTTTCAACACGCCCGGATATGAAAGAGCTATATTTTCAAGGTCTTTCAAACGTTTGATATACGATTCTACAATTTCGCGACGAGCACCCGGACGAGCACCCGAGATAGCGTCACACACTTGAACGATAGGAGCAATCAACGACTCCATCTCTATTTCTTCGTGGTGAGCACCAATGGCATTGCAAATTTCTGGACGTTCCTTACATCTTTCAGCCAAATTCATACCCGACAATGCGTGTGGCATTTCGTCGTCCTCTTCAATCACCTTACCAATATCGTGTAACAAACCTGCACGTTTTGCCGCTTTTGCGTTCAAACCAAGTTCCGCAGCCATAATGCCACACAATTTTGCAGTTTCCTTAGAGTGTTGTAGTAGATTTTGACCGTACGAAGAACGATATTTCATTCTACCTATATGGCGAATCAAATCGGAGTGTAAACCGTGAATACCAAGGTCTATGGCAACACGTTTACCCGTTTCAATAATTTCTTCCTCTACTTGTTTTCTCGTCTTTTCAACCACTTCTTCAATTCTTGCAGGGTGGATACGACCATCGGTAACCAATTGGTGAAGCGACAAACGAGCTATTTCGCGACGAACCGGGTCAAAACCCGAAAGAATAATTGCATCAGGAGTGTCGTCCACAATAATTTCAACACCTGTGGCAGCTTCCAAGGCACGGATATTACGGCCTTCACGACCAATGATTCTACCCTTCACCTCATCGCTTTCAATATTGAACACAGAAACCGAATTTTCTGCAACGTGTTCTGTAGCAGTACGTTGTATAGTTTGAATAACAATTTTCTTCGCCTCCTTGTTAGCCGTCATCTTGGCTTCGTCCATAATCTCGTTGATTAACGACATTGCCTCAGTTTTTGCTTCCGCCTTCAAGGAATCCACAAGTTGTTCCTTCGCCTCGTTTGCCGAAAGACCAGAGATAGTTTCAAGCTGTTCTACTTGTTGACGGTGGATTTTCTCCAAATCCTCTGTTTTACGTTGGTTGATTTGAATTTGATTTGCAAGAATTTCCTTTTGGTTGTTCAATTCTTGCTGTTTGTGTTGGATTTCGTCGAATTTCGATTGCAAAGTCGCTTCTTTTTGTTTGATTCGGTTTTCGGCCTGAGCAACCTTGTTGTTTCGCTCATTGATGACCTTTTCGTTCTCCGACTTCATTTGCAGAAACTTTTCCTTTGCCTGGAGCATACGTTCTTTGGCATTTGCCTCAGCCGTTTTTTCAGCTTCTGCTAAAATAGATTTTGTCTTTGCATTCAGAAATATCTTTTGTACTACAAACGCGAGAGCTGCTCCCAAGACGAATGTAATAACTGCTGTAATAATTGTTGTTAACATAATAATTCAGTATATATAAATAAAAAACTCATATTGTTTCTTGTCCAGAAAACCCCAAAATCAACAGGGTTAGAGGGTATGCCGAGTCTGATTTCCACTGTCCAAAAGGACTCCCGAAGGAGTTAGGCCTATCATCGGCGGCAGTAACTGATCTCTTTTTGTGCGAAATAAATGTCGAGTTTTCCGCGAATGAAAGAAACAATACGAGTAGTCTGAATTATTCTTTTCCTTTTATTGATTTATTTTAATAAATTCATCTAATTCTTCACAAAGTTTTTCTAGTTCATCTCCCACTTCATTTTTACCAAAACGAGGTTCATTATCTAGATTTTTACTTGCGAATTGCAAAGCTACCATTGCCAACAGATCCTGCGCTTCTGCTTTCGGAGACGCTTGACGGACTTTTGCAACCCATTCGTTTGTCCTTTTTGCCGCCTCACGAATTTTCTCTTCATCTTCAACTGCGATAGATAAAGAATAAACCCTTTCAAGGATCGATAGCTTTATAGGTAATTTGTCGCTCATTTATTTAATAATGCAATACAAGAATCAATCTCCCGTACAATTCCTTCAATATATTTTCGAGCAGATTTATCACCACTGCTCGACGAATCAGATACAGCTTTTGCTAATTGTAACGTATTAACTTTTTGCTCTAACTCATCTATTGAATTTTGTTGTTTATTTATCGTTTGTTTTAATTCTTCGTTATCTTTTTTTAATTGTTCGTTTTGCGATTTCTGTACAGAGTACATTGACATAAGAATCGCCATTTTCGATTTTAGCTCTTCAATCGTTTTATTTACGTCTTGTGCCATTTTTCTCTATACTTAAATCTCTACAAAGATAAGAAAGACTTATCAAAACACCTACTATTTTTTAATTTTTCGTTAAAAATTTTACAATCTATTGATTTCTAACTTATTAGAAACTATAGTTAAATCCAACTCCCAAAATTTCCTTAAATTGAACTTTCGGACCACGTTCTACTGTGTTTCCTGCATTGTCAATTTCTATCGTCTTCGTATCATCGTCATACAACAAATGAGTATTAAAACTGATAGTAAAATATTTCAAGAGTTTCCACGTAATCAATGTTTCCCAATCAACATCAATATTTTGAGGATTTTCCAAATAGTTCGAGAACAGGTTCAACTTGGTTGTTACACCCAAATTTTTCAACCATTCAGTTTCCCACTCCGTGCGAGTGTATTGAACACGAACATATCCACCAAATTCGGTACGCATTGTTTGTCCGTTCGTCAACTTTTGATATTTGTTACCACTTGCGTCAAGTGAATCTGCGTCGCCAGCAGCATTTTGCAAATACGTTGCCGGATCAACGCCAAAAGAACCTGCATCAGCCAAATCCTGGTCTGTTACGAATATAAGACGAGCCGTAATTGGCGAGATGTACGCACTGAAATAATTATTTGGCTTGTAATCGAGACCGATACCTCCTGTCAAGTAGCCAGGGGCCATTGCCTTTGAAATAATTGTTGACTGATAGCCCAGAGAGTCGTCAAATGCGTATGTCTTACCATCGGTCATTTGTGTCTTGAAATCAATCAATGCTGCGTAATACCAGTTTTTAAACGCCATACGTCCATATTTTGACACGAATTCAACCTTGTCATCGGTTTTTGTAAACGGTCTGTCCCAATCCTTACCTTTGGAATCGGTAAAATATTTACCACCCTGACGCATGATTCCATAACCGAAATCCAACGAATTGTCCCAAGCATTTTTGCCTTTCTTATAATTAGCAAAAAGACTCACAACGCCGTTGAATGCAACAGAGTTCTCACCTCCGGCAGCCCAGTTATACAATTTTGTGTTTGTAAATTGAAGGTTTGTCATACCTCCAAATTTCCATCCTTCCGTTGTATCGGCACCGACATTGTTTGTACGCAATGCTTTCTCATTATCAGTAACTTGCGCAAACGAAAGAATGCTAAAAATGGAGATTACTAATGTTAAAACTATCTTTTTTATATCTATTTTACGTTTATTAATTCGATACACAAAAATAGAAAAAAATTAGAAGCCACAATGAATTTGTCTTTTTTAATTCATTTTGCAGTTACAATTGGATGTTTGTTATGCTAAACTTTCCTACCTTTGTAGCAAATAATTATGTATGCAAGTTGCTATAGTTAAATATAACGCGGGAAACATTCAATCTGTCAGTTATGCATTAAATCGTTTGGGGATTGACCCAATCATAACAAACGATCCCGACGTGCTTTACAAAGCTGACAAAATCATATTCCCTGGCGTGGGCGACGCGGGAACGGCAATGCCCTATTTACGGGAACGCCATTTGGACGAAGTGCTTGTTTCGCTCAAACAACCTTTTTTAGGAATTTGTTTTGGCATGCAGCTGATGTGCAAGCATTCCGAAGAAGGCGACGTTGACTGTTTGGGTATTTTTGACGTAAATGTGAAACGTTTTCCTTCGGGAACAGAGAAAATTCCCCACATGGGTTGGAATACTATCACCGATTTGAAAGGAACGTTGCTAAAAAACATTCAACCAGAAAGTTACGTGTATTTTGTACATAGTTATTACGCCGAAATGAATCCGTTCAGCACGGCAACGTGTAATTATGTACTTCCTTTCAGTGCGGGAATTGAGAAAGACAACTTTTTCGCGTTTCAATTTCACCCTGAGAAAAGTGGTTTAATTGGTGCTCAGATATTGAAAAATTTTATTGAACTCTAATGCCGAAGACTGAAGAAAATTTGAGAATTGACAAGTGGCTCTGGGCTGTGCGTTTATACAAAACTCGCAGTTTGGCTGCTACGGCATGCAAAAACAATCAGATTTCAATCGCAGGCGCGTACGTGAAACCGTCGCACGTCATAAAAATTGGCGACGTGGTAAACGTGAAACGTCCTCCCATCGTGCGTTCCTACGAGGTTCTCGGACTGCTGGCACAACGGGAATCGGCGAAAGTTGTCGTGGATTTTGTAAAAGACGTTACTCCACAATCAGAATTGCAAAAATTGGAAGATGTGAAAATGGTCTTCACCGTATATCGAGACAAAGGTGCCGGTCGCCCCACGAAGAAAGACCGTCGTGACTTGGAGGAATTCGGATATTTATAACATACAATATGAAAAGTTTAGAAAATTACTGGAAATACATAAACGACGCCTTAAATCAGAAATTACAGGCAGGCGATTTTGACGAGCCGAAGGGCTTGTACGAACCTTGCAAATATATTTTGCAAAACGGTGGCAAGCGTGTTCGTGCCTCGTTGGTACTCTTAGCGTCAAAAATGTTCTCCAATTCATATGAACAAGCGCTTCCAGTGGCTCTTGCGTTTGAAACATTTCATAATTTTACGTTGATTCACGACGACATAATGGACAAAGCCCCTCTTCGTCGTGGCATACCTACGGTTCATACGAAATGGGACGAAAACACGGCAATCCTTTCGGGTGATGCCGTGATGATTATTGCCTACAAATTCTTTGAAGAATCAGGCAAATATGTACCTCAACTTTTCCGTCTGCTCAACAAAACGGCATTAGAAGTGTGCGAAGGTCAGCAATACGACGTGGATTTGGAGGTTGCAAACCTGCAAGACCCTATTGTTTCAGAGGAAACGTATCTTCGTATGATAGAACTGAAAACCTCGGTTTTGATTGCCGCCTGCCTAAAAGCCGGAGCCATTGTCGGTGGTGCGTCAGACAACGATGCCGATAAATTGTACGAAATCGGGAAAATGATTGGCATTGCGTTCCAACTCCAAGACGACGTGCTTGACACCTTCGGAAACGAGGCGACCTTCGGGAAAAAAATCGGTGGCGACATTCGTGTCAACAAAAAAACATATCTGCTTATAAAAGCTTTACAAACGCCACAATCAACTGACAAAGAACAACTTATAAAACTTATGTCGTCAACCGAATTTGACGAGAAAACGAAATACGACCACGTTGTGGCATTGTACAACAAAGCACACGTAAAAGAGCAATCCATAGAAAAAATCGAAGAGTATTTTCAACAAGCAATGCGTTTGGTTGACGAAATTCAATTGCCCGACGAACGCAAAGGCGAATTGATAGCATTCATGAACGAACTTGTCAATAGGAATTATTGAAAAAACAGAAAAGGCAACCAATCACGGTTGCCTTTCTTAATACTATGAAAAATTCTTTTTCCGCAATCCCCACATTCTCATATATTTTATCTTACCAACACTTATTCATCATCTGTCAAGCGTCTTAGATTGTAGTCCTTCAGTATATCACAAACACAGCCCTCTATTTCCTCACATCCTGCACAAGGCGGACAGAACGGCCACTGCAGCGACACATGTGGTCTGCGTACACGAAGACGCTGTCGAAATGCAGACAAACAGCTGAGCCACCGTCATAAGCCGAACTCGACCAGAAGGTGCCGAAGGAACCCACACCGCGAATGTCTGTCTCGTACCGGCTGCCAGCAGCAGGAAGAAACACAGCTCCGTTCATTTCCATCTTACTCCAATCGGAAGCGGAATACGTGTTTAGTGCAAAATCGCCGTTTGTTCCGCTTGTGAATGTCATTCCGTCAAGCAACGTCCAAGTATCTGGCAACAATATTAAGCCGCTTACTCCATTGACGGTTGCAATACCATTTTTATTTGAGGCATTGACACGAGTGTTTATCAAGTAGTACCATTCATAAATTGTGAGTGTCCTCCACAATCCCGCTTGATTCCCTCCGTTAGAAATCTTGTTATAAACGCCCCAATCGTAATTTGTGCCTGCAATGTCGTTTTCCCCATCGCCGTAGTCGCTAAAATTTAAGATTGTCTCATATGGATTCTTGCTATTGTAGCCACTTGTTCCCCAACCAAATAAATCAATCCAACCTTTATATTTTTTTGAAATATTCTCGTTGTCTTTTCCCACATAATTCCATTGATGTTCCGCAAACCGCCACGTGTTCGTGCTTGCCTGATATTGCAAATTTCCTTGCGAGAAATAGACCTTGGTGCTGTCGCTCACCGAAAATTCGGCAAGAATTGCTCCGTCCTTTACAGGCGATTGGGCTTGGGCTACAAAGGATAGCAACAGAAAGGGTAGTATGGAACGTAAAAGTTTCAAAATCAAAATTGTTTGGAGTTCAAAAATAAGATTTTTTCTTTACTTTTTGTCTTCAGCGACAAAAAGTAACAAAAACCGCCGTCGACGCCACATCTTCGCTAAAAAACAGTTCATTCCGCTAAACTCTCGAAATGGCGCCGACACACAACCCACGCCGCC
>JAGCOW010000077.1 GCA_017642535.1 Bacteroidales bacterium
GTGGGGTAACTTGTTGTGGCATTCCGATGCTGTAGAAGACGGCAAGTTCGTCGGTTCTTGGGACGGTCGTTACGAGGGCAAGATGATGAAGTCCGACGTTTACATCTGGAAGATGGAGGCAACGTTCCTTGACGGACAAGTCTGGGAAGGATTTGACGTAGGTCACGGCAAGAAAGCTAAATTCGGTAGCGTGACTTTGGTTCGATAAATCGTTTCATAGTTTAAAGTTTGTATGAGGAAGAGGTGCAAGAAATTGCACCTTTTCTTTTTTTCTGTATTCGCATTTCTAATTAATCGCTATCTTTGCAAGGTAGATAATACAATGGAACAAGAAGAATACACGGTTATAAAACCGCAAACAAGTTTGTTGCAGTTGAATCTTCAAGATATTTGGAGATATCGTGACTTGATTGCGATGTATGTGAAACGTAACATTGTTACGGTGTATAAGCAGACGATACTTGGTCCGCTTTGGTTGATAGTGCAACCGGTGCTGACAACCATAATGTTTATGTTTGTGTTCGGGAATTTGGCTGGCATTTCGACTGACGGAATTCCAGGAGCATTGTTCTATTTTTCTGGCTTGATTTTGTGGAATTATTTTTCTCAATGTCTGACAGGAACTTCGGGGGTATTTATCAATAATCAGAACGTGTTCGGGAAAGTATATTTCCCTCGCATTGTCGTTCCGTTGGCTACAACAATTTCTAATTTGATACAATTCGCAATTCAATTTGGCGTATTCTTGTTTTTGTACGTGTATTATTATGTTACGATGGATATTCCCATCGTTCCCAATGTGTATGCGTTATTGTTGCCGGTATTGGTTCTTATGTGTGCGGGATTAAGCTTGGGTTTTGGCATCATCTTTTCTTCACTTACGACAAAATATCGCGACTTGGTGTTTTTATTGCAATTCGGCGTTCAGTTATGGATGTATGCAACACCGGTAATCTATCCGTTAAATTCCATTCCTGTTGACAAACAATGGATTTTACAGTTGAACCCAATGACTTCAATCATAGAAAGCTTTAAATTTGGTTTTTTGCAAACAGGGGTATTCTCGTGGGGCTATTTGTTGTATAGCTTTATTTTTATGATTGTGTTGTTATTCTTAGGAATAATTATTTTCAACAGAATTGAAAAATCGTTTATGGACACGGTTTAACTGATGTCCCTCCAAGAAACACTTTGTGTGTTGCGTTGCTTTAATCCTTGTGCAAGAATTGCATTTTCCGACCGTTCAAGATTTGCATCGTGTTCTATGATGTGAAAAGCTGCGTTTCGGGCAAGATTAAGAATTTGTCCGTCGCGAGCAAGGTTTGCCAACTTGAAATTGATTGGAAGTCCGCTTTGTTGCGTACCTTCAATATCGCCGGGACCACGAAGTTTCATATCCATTTCTGCTAATTGGAATCCGTCGGTGGTTTGTACCATTGTTTCGAGTCGTGTTCGTCCATCTTGACTTAACTTGTCGCCAGCCATCAATACACAATATGACATATCAGCTCCACGACCTACACGACCACGAAGCTGATGTAGTTGCGAAAGACCGAAACGCTCGGCGCTCTCAATCACCATTACCGTTGCATTAGGCACGTTGACACCAACTTCTATAACCGTTGTGGCAACCATAATGTGTGCTTCGCCAGACGCGAATTTCTGCATTGCCTCGTCTTTCTCGGCGGGTTTCATTTTCCCATGTACCATTATGGTCTTGTATTGTGGCTCGGGAAAAACTTTCCGTATGGTCTCATATCCTTGTTCCAAGTTTTTGAAATCAACACGTTCGGATTCTTGAATGAGCGGATACACAATGTAGATTTGCCGTCCTTGGGCAATTTCGGAACGAATGAGCTCGTACATCTTTTGTCGCTGCGAATCACGTAACATTGTTGTTCTTATTGGCTTACGTCCCGGTGGTAGTTCGTCAATGACTGATACGTCCAAATCTCCGTACAGTGTCATTGCCAATGTTCTTGGTATTGGTGTTGCCGTCATTACCAACACGTGTGGCTGTATCGTGTTTTTTGTCCACAATTTTGCTCGTTGTGCTACGCCAAATCTATGTTGTTCGTCAATCACGCAGAGACCTATGTTTTTGAATTGCACGGTATCTTCCAGTAATGCATGTGTACCTACAATCATCTGTATTGAGCCGTCCATAAGTCCTTGGGCAATCTCGGTACGCATTTTTTTTGTCGTTGAGCCAGTTAGGAGCGCAATGTTTATAGGTAAACCTTTCAAAAATTCTTGAAGTGATTTTGCGTGTTGTTGAGCAAGAATTTCGGTAGGAGCCATAAGACACGCCTGATAACCATTGTCAATGGCAAGAAGCATTGAGAGAACGGCAATAAGCGTCTTTCCGCTACCAACATCGCCTTGAATCAGTCTGTTCATATGATGACCGGACTCCACATCTTTGCGAATTTCGGACATAACGCGGATTTGTGCCTTAGTGAGGGGAAACGGAAGAAATTCTTTATAAAAACGCGCCAACAAATTGTCGTTGCTTCTCACAAATTGGAATCCTTTTGCATTCTGCACGTGTGCTTGTTTGCGAAACGCCATTGCAAGCTGAATCCAGAATAATTCCTCAAATTTTATTCTGAATTGCGCCCGAGAAACTTGATTGAGGTCTTTCGGAAAATGGAGCGTTCGTAACGTCGATTCCAAATTTGGCATTTGAAATTCGTCAAGCAGATATTTTGGCAGAGTCTCGTATATGGAATTAGTTCCGATTTTGTTGAAAGCCGCTTCCATAAGACTTTGCATTACTTTGCCGTTAATGTTTGCCTTTCTCGTTTTCTCCGTTGCAGGATAGACTCCTATAAAATCTTGTTGTGGTCTTGACTCAAATTTTTGTAGTTCCTCAATTTCGGGATGTGTCATACTCAACATTCCATGAAATTCGCTCACTTTGCCAAACACAACGTAGTCGGTGCTTGGTTTAATGAGAGGATTAATCCATTTTACGCCTTTAAACCACGTGAGTTCAATTCTTCCTGTGCCGTCGGTGAACAATGCTTTGAGATATGCTTTGGCACCAACGCCCACAGTTTGTTTCGAGATAAAACGACCTTTGATTTGTACGGCGACGGTAGAAGGAGCAACTTCGGCAATCGTGTAAAACTTGCTTCTATCAATGTAGCGAAAGGGCAGAAAGTTGATGAGATCGTTGATGGTAAAAATCTCCAATTCCGTCTTGAGCAGATTTGCTCGTTGCGGACCTACGCCAGGCAAGTATTGTATGTCGTCGTTCAGAATGCTCATCGTTCTAATTTCCCGTGAAGTCTGGCACGAATATATATTTGTTGTGAATTATCCCAAACGCCGTCAACGTAGTGCATACACCAACGGAAACTTGCTTCCACGTTTGGCGTGTTAAGTGCGTATAAGATCCCGTCAATGCGAGCATAATTTCCACACCTGTAGAGCGGGTCGCCCCACGGCAAATGCGTTCCTTCACCCTTGTAGTAAACGGCATCGAGCCCGATACATTTTTTCTGAATGTACAATGTTGAATATGAAGCCAATGAACGAAGTGGACTTACTATTGTGGTGTCTTTGGCATTGGCATACCACGTATTTACAAAACCTGTTGATATCGAAAGCGAGTCAAACCAGGTATTTTTTAGTTCAAAACCTGCGTTTAAGCCCCATCCGCCATTGTCGGCTACCGATTTCTTACCACGATCGCCTTCGGCATGATGGCGATAATAGAACATATCGGTGATGAAAACGTTTCTCAAATGTGTGATGCCGCTGATGCCAGCAATGAATTTCTCGCAATAACCGGCATTCACTTGGGTGTGCCAGTCGAATAAAACCGTCTGTTCTCCTAAATTATGCGTAAATACAGCTCTCGCACCTTGATAATTGGGACGATAATAGATGAGAGAATCGGTGTAAAGCACTTTTGGGAAAGTGGCTTTTTCTATGGGAAAACAGCCCGCTTGAAAATTCAAGAAATTGTTTTGGTATTGATAATACATAGTGAGAACTGGCGTGTGGGCAAACATTTTTTCTCCGTGTTCTACCATATAGCTTCCACCCGCCAAAATTGCCTGATTGCTGTCGATTTGAAATCCTATTTCGGCAGAAACACGCGAACCTAAAATCGTTTCGGGATATCCATAATACGTCGTGAATTCTCTATTATCGGCAATAAAATCAAAACCAGCTTTCCAGATCATTTCTTGTGAAAAGGCGTTTAACAACGTGATACACAAGATACTTGTCGCAAAAATCGTTCTAAAAGTGAATCGTGTCATACTTACATTTTGAGTTTATAAAAGTAATTCATTTTTGTGAAAGAAAGGGAAAAAATTAAATTTCTTCGGATTATTCGTATTTCCACAATTTTACATTATGTAGCCTTGTTTGTTGGGGATTTTCAATATCCTATTTTCGATTTCGGAATGCTCGTTAAATATTTTTGAGACATTCTTCAGCTATAGTTGTAATCTGTGAAATAAATTCCTCACAGCGGGGATATAACAAATCAACAGTAACCTTGTCGTGAGTTAAAAAATCCTCGTAGTCGCCTGCCGTACGTTTTGAATACAGTAAACTATAAAACTTCCCTTGTTCTTGTGAAATTTTACCAGTCAGCACAAAGTGAAGCCCTAATTGCTGACGAACACCCTCGTGTGATTTTACTTGAATTTTATTTGCTATCAATAATGCACTTGCTGCGTAGAAACAAGCATAGTACATTCTATTTACCGCAGTGTTATAAAAACCATTTTCTATATGACTTTTAACTTCCGCCAGCGTGGTTTTGGCATTTTCAATTCGGTATGTTATTATGTCTTTTCGTTCTTCGTTTGTCATAGTGCAACGCCTTCTCTTTCAATGCTTTCGTATAGTGGTGTTTTGCGTGTTTTCCACAATTGCTTTGTAACAATGATGGGATTTATGGCTATTCCATGTTGTAGTTCAATAGGATACAGAACGGAGAAAATTTTTTCTTCGTCGGCAAGGCTTACTTGATTTAAATCCAATAAAATCAGCAAATCAATGTCGGAATTGTGGTGTGCATCGCCACGAGCTTCGGAACCAAACAAGCGAACATCCATAGTATATGGAAGCGTTTGCAAAGCAGTTTTTATTGAAGCCGTAACGTTTTTCCGTACCATAACAAATTTATTTTTACAAAGATACACAGATTTTCGCTGAAATGCAACAAAATACAAATTAATAATATCAATCCAATCCTGTTACCTCGCCCGAATCTCCACAATTTTTACCTTTATGTAACCTTGGTTGGTGTGGATTCTCAAAATCCTATTTTTACGATTTCATTCTGGATGAAAATGTTCTTGCAGAAAGTAAATTTCCTATATTTGCAAAAGTATAAACGTAAAACAAAAACAAGAAACAGAAAGATTTGAAATAACATATTGAGCTTTACGCTTCTATTCTTAAACTGGAAATCTGCAAGTTAAAGGAACACAAGAATAGGTTAGCGATTGGTTCACGCGTGAGAGCGTGAGTCGTTTCGTGCTTATTAGTGTTCTCGGCTTTGCAGAGCCTCCAGTTATAATAGGCGAACAACTGAAACGGCTAACGCTTTTTTTATGGAACATACTATTGAAGAAATACATATAGGGAAAGAGATAAAAAGAATTGTTAAAGAACAAGGTAGGCAGACCCAATGGCTTGCAGAGAAACTTAATTATGACAGGAACAATATTTACGACATATACAAACGTCGTTATATTGACACAGGAGTATTGTTACGTTTATCAAACGCGTTAGAATATGATTTCTTTGCACTATATTCCCAACAAATAAATAAACATGCAAAATAATATTTTGCAAATTGCCAAAATATTCGTTGCGTTTTGCCAAAATAATCATTGTGGATATAATCACCTCATTTATAGAAGTTTTGCGTTATTGCAAGAAAAAATGCTATGAATGATTTTGTTATATCGTTACCTAATGGTAAAGTTAAATTTGAAAAAGAAAATTTACAATGGATTGACAAAGAAACAAAAACTTTTGATATCCCTCAAGAATCGTTTCTCGAGAATCCTGATTATGAAAGTTTTCTTTTTGATTATAAATTCGTTGTTAATGAACAATGGAAAGACCAAAAGGGTTTAGAGAATCACAGACTTTTAACTGTAGGAGAATGGGATTCTATTTTTTCGATGCGCCCACAAAAGTACCTTCACGTTAATATAAATAAAATTAATGGTGTAATTTTAATGCCCGATGATGTAGATTTCCCTTCAAAATACAAACCTTATCTTTCTCGTGCAAAAGCAAGAGATTTAGATATAGAGGAATGGCATATATTAGAAGAAATGGGGAGCATTTTCCTACCAGGAGCCAATTTTAAGGATAATATCATAAACCCTTATGCCTTAGATAGCCAAAATGAAGGAAGGCAAATAGGATATTGGCTTGCGCCTCTTGTGGCACCAATTAACGCGAACGATAATTTTTTTGTTCGTTTAGTTAAAGATGTAGAAAAAAAAGATTAATACCATTATGAAACACACATTTTTAACCTTTACACTATCATTTTTTTCATTTATAAATGTGTTTGCCTATGATTTCACCGCCATTTGTGAGACAGGGCAAGAATTAGCATATATTATAAATGAAGAAAAAAAAACGGTTTGTGTATTTAAGAACTCTAATGTTTCTGGAGAATTAATAATTCCTGCGAATGTAGAGTATGACTCAAAAATATATAGAGTTACTTCGATTGGCGGATCTGCTTTTTCTGATTGTAGTGGTCTTACCTCAATAACCATTCCTAAAAGCGTAACTTCGATTGGCGGATCTGCTTTTAGGGGTTGTAGTGGTCTTACATCAATAATAGTGGAAGAAGGGAATACTACGTACGATAGCAGAAATAATTGTAATGCAGTTATATACACAGAAAGTAATGCTTTAGTCGTGGGTTGTAAAAATACAATCATTCCCGAGAGTGTGACTTCAATTGGGCAATATGCTTTTTATAATTGCAGTGGTCTTACATCAATAATCATCCCTGAAAGCGTAATTTCGATTGGGAATGCTGCTTTTTGTAATTGCAATGGTCTTACATCAATAACCATTCCTAAAAGCGTAACTTCGATTGAATCTAATGCATTTCAAGGTTGCAGTGCCCTTACCTCAGTAAACATCCCCGAAAGCGTTACTATAATTGATTTTGGTACTTTTTATTGTAGTGGTCTTACGTCAATAATCATTCCGGAAAGCGTGAAAACGATTTTAGGTGGTGCTTTTCAGAATTGCAGTAGTCTTACGTCAATAACCATTCCTAAAAGCGTAACTTCGATTGAATCTAATGCATTTGAAGGTTGCAGTGCCCTTACCTCAGTAACCATCCCTAAAAGCGTAACTTCGATTGGACGTGGTGCATTTGGAAGCTGCAGTGCTCTTACTTCAATAATAGTGGAAGAAGGAAATACTACGTATGATAGCAGAAATAATTGTAATGCAGTTATAAATACTGAAAGTAATGCTTTAGTCGTAGGTTGTAAAAACACAATCATTCCCGAGAGTGTGACTTCAATTGACCAATATGCTTTTTATGATTGTAGTGGTCTTACGTCAATAACCATCCCTGAAAGCGTGACAATGATTGACCAATATGCTTTTTATGGTTGCAGTGGTCTTACGTCAATAACTATCCCAGAAAGCGTGACCTCGATTCATTTTCGTTCTAGAGGAGATTTTTTCGGATGTGGTGATCTTACCTCAATAATAGTGAAAGAAGGGAATACTAAGTATGATAGCAGAAATAATTGTAATGCAGTTATAAAAACAGAAAGTAACACTTTAGTCGTTGGTTGTAAAAATACAATCATTCCTGAGACTGTGACTTCAATTGGCGGATTTGCTTTTTATGGTTGCAGTGGTCTTACGTCAATAACCATCCCTGAAAGCGTGACATTAATTGGAAACAATGCCTTTGATGATTGCAGTGATCTAAAAAAAATAATTTGTTTGTCTAGCACGCCACCTACGATATTGGCAGGGCAATTCGATTGTGACAACATATATTTATACGTGCCATGCAAAAGTAAGGGGAAGTATATTTTGGATGCGGCTTGGGGAAAATTTAAACATATAGAATGTATAGATTCCGAAACAGTAGAATTAACCAAAGACGAGGTTGTTGTTGAGCCAGACAAAACAGAGGCGTTGTTCTCTATGCCTAAGAACGAGGATGCTAATTCCTATACGCTTACAATCCAAAACAACGGTGTAACGTTCTGCACTCTCACGTTCAACGCACAAGGACAGTTGGCTAACATAGATTTCTCTACAACAAAGAGTTACGAGTTAAAATCGGGCGTTGAGGCGTTTCAATTCACGGTTACGGGACTCTCTGCCGCTACAAAATATGGATATTCATTCAAAGCATTAAGTAGCAACAAAGCCGTGCTAAAAGAATATGCAGGTACGTTTACCACTAAAAACGAAGACGGCACTGACGGTAGCGGTCAAGGTAGCCAAGGCGGTTCAACTGCAGTTTCCGAGGTTTCCAATGCTACGGCGGTTACAATCGTAAATGGTCAAATCCTTGTAAACGGCGAAGCACCAGCATTCGTGGTAACCGTTTCAGGTCAAAAAATCGCAAATGCAAACCTCAAGGCAGGGGTGTATTTTGTGGTGGTAGATGGCGAAACGGTGAAGGTGGTAGTGAATTAAGAATTAAAAATTAGGAATTAATTCAAGGGATTCTCGCAAGGGAGTCCCTTTTTAGTACAAGAAAACGGCAAAAGGAAGAGGTTTTGTTTCCTGCATTTTGGGAGAATTATTTATAAAAAACTCATTTTTAATTGTGGCAATAGATTTTCCCTTCCAGACCGAAAAGTCGCTTTGGTAAAGGGTTAGACAAAAATAGTTTTTTCTAATTAAAAATGATGGATTAAGAGGGAAATTCTCTAATTTTGTGCAAAATAAAACGTGATGCGAACGAAAATACTTTTGTGTGCAATATGTCTGTGCCCGTTGTTGTTCGGGGTGTCGTGTCGTACGCAAACCAATGCACAACGTGCAACGAAAATAGCAAAGAAACGATATAAGCACATCAAACACGACTGCAATTGCCATTCGTATTTGTATCAACCTGAGGACAATAGCGAAATAGAAGGATGAATACGTTTCTTGCAAAACAAATAGTACGATATTTTGTAACCTCGGGACATAAATTCGGACATAGAGTTCATTCTCCCTTTGTTTTTGAGTTGATTCAATCGGTTTTTCTTGCAAAAAACTCTCGATCAACGTTTTCAAAGATTGAAAAACGCCGCAAGGAACTTTTGCGTGATGCGACGGAAATCACGATTCAGGATTTTGGTGCCGGCTCAAAGCGAAACGCATCGAACGTCCGGAAAATAAGTTATATTGCTCGTACCAGTTTGTCGCAGGGAAAATACGCACGTTTGTTGTATAACCTTATTCAACATTGTAAGCCGAAAACCATTCTTGAACTTGGAACATCGCTTGGAATCAGTTCTGCCTATATGGCGTATGGAAATCCCGAAGCGAAGGTCGTTTCTCTTGAAGGTTCCGAAACGATAGCTGCAATTGCTCGGAAAACGATGCATAGTTGTGAGATAGAAAATGTGGAAATTGTTGTGGGAAATTTCGACGAAACCTTGGTTGGCGTTCTTTCAAAAATGCAATCTGTTGATTTTGCGTTTATTGACGGAAACCATACGAAGGAGGCAACGCTGCGTTATTTCAATCAAATTTGTGAATATCGTAATTCGCAGACAGTTATGATTTTTGACGATATTTCGTGGAGTGAGGGAATGCGTGAGGCGTGGAATACCATCAAGGACGACAAACGTGTAAGCATAAGTATTGACTTGTGTAAATTCGGCATTGTGTTTTTCCGCGATGGCATTGTGAAACAGAATTTTGTAATTCGCTATTAATGAGAAGATTACTATTATATTTCATTTTTACTATTGTTGCATTGACTTCGTTTGCACAAAAGTACACGTTGTCGGGTGTGGTGAAAAACGCCTCGACGGGTGAGGTGCTTGCAGGAGCAACCGTTTCAATAGCAGGGCAGGGCGTAGGCGTTTTTACGGACTCGAAAGGCGGTTATTCCATTCCTTTGTCGAAAGGTGTTTATACCATTGAATATTCCTACATAGGATTTGAAACAATGTCGGTGGAGTTGACCATCAATGACAACCTGAAAAAGAATGTCAGATTGGCTCCTGATGCCGTCAAGATTGAGAAAGTTGTCGTTTCTTCCGTATCGCAAGACTACAATGTGTCTTCTACGCAAGTAGGAGCTCAGACATTGACTATGCAGGAGGTGAAGATGGTGCCTGTGCTGTTCGGTGAAAACGATGTGCTGAAAACTTTGCAACTTATGCCTGGCGTGAAAAGTGCGGGCGAAGGTGGTTGTGGCTATTACGTGCGTGGTGGCGGTTCCGACCAAAATCTGATTTTGCTCGACGGAGCTCCTGTGTATAACGCTTCGCACATGATGGGAATGTTTTCGGTGTTCAATGGCGATGCCATCAAGGATGCAAAACTATATAAGGGTAGTATGTCGGCGGAATACGGTGGACGATTGTCGTCGGTGCTCGACGTGACGATGCAGGAAGGTGGAAAGGAGGCAATTCACGGGCAGGGTGGCATTGGTACCATTTCGTCGCGCGTGGAGGTTGACGGTCCGATTCAGAGGGGAAAAAGTTCGTTTTTGGTTGCCGCACGCAGAACCTACGCCGACATGTTCTTGAAACTTCGTCGCGATGATTCTATGAAAGGCACAAAACTCCATTTTTACGATGTGAACTACAAACTCGACAATGTGATGAGCGAGAAAACCAAGATAGAATTGTCGGGTTACATTGGTCGCGACGTGTTTTTCTTTCGCGATATGTTTGGCATGGACGGGGGAAATATAACGTCGTCGCTATCGCTGGTTCATTTGCCGTCGGAACGGTTTAAGACGGTTTCGTCACTGATTTTCAGTCATTTTGACTCGAAAATGATGTTGAATATGGCTATTGTCGATGCAAAACTCAAATCGGGAATTATCGACTTGAATTGGAAGGAAGATTTTGAATATCGTACGGCAAACAACACGCTCCGTTTCGGTGATAATGTCACGTTGCATCGCTTCCAACCAGGAGAATTATCAACGGGAATGCTCGAAAACCCGATAGTGCTACCAAAACAGACGGCTCTTGAAGCAAGTTTGTATATTGATGATAATCAAAATATTAGAGATGTCATAAAGTTGCAATATGGTTTGCGTTTCTCAAATTTCTTCCGTCTGGGACCAGCGGTGGAAAACGAATACAACGCCGAACACGAGATAATTGACAGCACGGTGTACAAGCGGGGAGAAATAGTAAAATACTATCCGAATTTGGAACCTCGTGTGAGCGCGAATTTTAGAATCGACGAGGTGAGTTCAATAAAAGCGGCATATACGCGCACGTGTCAGTTCGTTCATCTTATTCAGAGTTCCACCGTCGCAATGCCGACGGATTATTGGATGCCAAGTTCCAACAAGGTGAAGCCACAGACGTGTTCGCAGGTTTCGCTCGGCTACTTCCGAAATTTCAATGAAAATATGTTTGAAACTTCGGCTGAGGTGTATTACAAAAAAATGGGCAATCAGATTGATTATGAGAATGGTACGAACATTTTTCTCAATGCGAATCTTGAAGCATTTTTGTTGTATGGTCACAGTCGCTCGTATGGTTTTGAATTGTTTGTAAAAAAGAATCTTGGCGATTTGACTGGCTGGGTTTCATATTCGTTGTCGAAAACCGAGAAACAGTTTCAGGGTATCAATTCGGGAACGTGGTATCCCGTTCGTTACGACCGCAGACACGATGTTTCGATTGTGGCTATGTATGAACTCAACGAGAAATGGAAAGTTTCGGCTACGTGGGTTTATGCTACGGGCGATGCGGTTACCTATCCTTCGGGAAAATATACGATTGACGGACAGACGGTTTCGTACTATACCGAGCGAAACGGTTACCGAATGCCCGCATATCACCGTATGGACTTGGGGGCTACGTATCTTACTTCGAAGAGCGAACGATTTGAGTCGTTGCTGTCGTTTTCAATCTACAACGTGTATAATCGGAAAAATGCCTATATGATTTATTTCGAGCCAGTTGACGAGGAGAATCCCGACGTGTTGCAGGCGGTTAAAGTTTCGTTGTTTCCAATAATCCCTTCAGTTTCATGGAATTGTAAGTTTTAAGCTATGAAAAAATCACTTTCTATATTATTTGTTTCACTTGTCGCTATGTTCAGTTCGTGTACCGAAGTGATGGAAGATTTTGATTTGACCACGGCGGAACCGAAAATTGTAGTGGATGCTTCTGTTTCGCCACAAAAGGCACAAGTAATTCTTTCAAAGACAACAAGTTACCTTAATCCTAATAATGTTCCCTATATTTCGGGGGCAAGTATTTATTTGTCGTTCAACGACACGCAATTGGCGTTGAACGAGGATTCTGCGGGATATTATTCCGCTACGATGAATTTCCCAGAAGAAACAACCTACGAGCTCAATGTGCTGATTGGCAAGGAAAACATTCGTGCCACTTCGTATATGCCCAAAGCGATTTTGTGGGATAGTGTGACGGTGCAAAAGTCGGAATTTGCCGACTGGATTCCTGCGGGATTGATGGACAGCACCAAGACATTGTACGACGTTTTGGGCTATATGACAGATATAAAATCAGTTGTGAATTATTACAAAGTAGATATTTGGAATGCCGACACGTTGCTTTCCCGTTCGGTAACCGACGACGGCTATTTCGACGGACAGGCGATACAGTTGGTGACGCTTATGGGAGCATATTCCTCAACCGACACGTTGCGACTTTATCTTAGTTCCATAGACAAGGCGGCGTATGAGTTTTACAACACCTTGGCGTTATCGAATTCCAGTTCGGGAATGTTTTCTGCACCCGATAATCCCAAATCAAATCTGGAAGGCGACGCTTTAGGTCGTTTTTATGCATATTCGATTGATTCCGTGTATGTTACATTTGAATAGATCAATCGTTTAGGGTAAAATTTGGGGTAGAGAAGCGATTAATCGCGTCTCTGCACGTTCTTAAATTCTAATTGTTTTCTTATTTCCCAAATAATTTCTACTTTTGCACGCAAAGAAATAAGGTATGGCAGAACAATCTCTTCTTGAACGCCTTGACGGGCTTCAGTTTAAATTTGAGGAAATATCGACAATGATTACCGACCCAGCTGTGATAGCTGACATGAAACGTTTTGTCAAATTGAATAAGGAATATCACGAGTTGGAATTGTTGATGAATGCTCGCAAAGAGTACAAAAATCTTTTGTCGAACTATGCCGAGGCGAAAAAAATCCTCGAAACGGAAAACGACGAGGAAATGCGCGAAATGGCAAAATTGGAGATTGACGAAGCCGAACCGAAGATTACCAAAATGGAAGACGAGATTCGTCTGTTGCTCATACCTGCCGACCCCGAAGACGGGAAAAACGCTATTGTTGAAATCCGTGGCGGAACGGGAGGCGACGAAGCTGCCATTTTTGCCGGCGATTTGTTCCGTATGTACACCAAATATTGTGAATCAAAAGGTTGGAAAGTACAAGTCACAAGTTTCAATGAAGGAACTTCTGGTGGTTACAAAGAAATTGTGTTTGAGGTTACGGGCGAAAACGTGTATGGTACAATGAAATACGAATCGGGCGTGCATCGCGTGCAGCGTGTGCCGGCAACTGAAACACAAGGTCGTGTGCATACGTCGGCGGCTACGGTGGCTGTGTTGCCCGAAGCTGAGGAATTCGATATTGAACTGAAAGAATCCGATATCCGTACCGATATTTTCTGTGCGTCGGGACATGGTGGACAGAGCGTCAACACGACGTATTCCGCCATTCGTTTGGTGCACATCCCAACGGGAATCACCGTGCAATGTCAAGATGAAAAGTCGCAGTTGAAGAATAAGGCGAAAGCGTTGGTGGAATTGCGTACCCGTATCTACAATATGGAGTATCAGAAATATCTCGACAACATCGCTTCAAAACGTAAGACGATGGTTTCCACAGGCGACCGTTCTGCAAAGATTCGTACCTACAACTATCCGCAAGGTCGTGTGACCGACCATCGAATCAACCTCACTTTGTATAATCTAAATGCAATTATGGCTGGCGACATTCAAGAAATTATCGACGGTTTGGTTGTTGCCGAAAATGCAGAACGACTGAAAGCAGGAGAGATTTAGGAAATTAAGAATTAAAAATTAAAAATGAGGGATTTTTTAATTCTTAATTTTTCATTCTTCATTATTTAAAAGGTCTGGACGCAGTTTTTGCGTTCGTTCCAGCGATTGTTCAAATTGCCATTTTTCAATTTCTTTGGTATTTCCCGACAATAGAATTTCGGGAACTTTCCAACCATTGTAAACTTCAGGTCTTGTGTAGATGGGAGCGGCAAGCAGATTGTCTTGGAACGAATCGTCCAACGCCGAAGCCAAGTCGCCCATAGCCCCTGGTAAAATCCGCACGACGCTGTCGGTTACCACAGCAGCAGCCAGTTCACCGCCCGTAATCACAAAATCGCCTATGGAAATTTCTCTTGTAATCAAATGGTCGCGTACTCGCTGGTCAATTCCTTTGTAATGGCCACACAATATAATAATGTTGTTCAGCAACGAAAGTGAATTTGCCGTTTTCTGCGTGAATTGTTCGCCGTCGGGACTCATATAGATGATTTCGTCGTAGTGTCGTTCCGATTGTAGTTTCGCAATACATTTGTGTATCGGCTCAATTTGCAGAACCATACCTGCTCCGCCACCAAACTGATAGTCATCAACGTGATGATGTTTCTCGTCGGAAGAGTAGTCGTGAAGGTCGTGTACGACGATTTCAACAATGCCTTTTTCTTTTGCCCGTTTAAGGATAGAAGTCTCCAATGGACTCTCTATAACTTGGGGTACGGCAGAAATAATATCGATTCGCATTTGATTTTTTTTCAAAATTACTTTTTTTCTCGTGCAAAAATATGTATTTTCGCTATAAATTGTATTTCTTGGGATTATTGGAAGGATATGAACAAGTAAAAATGAAATTGTAGGTCATTGGTATTATGGCATTTGAAGAGGAAAACGATATTGAAAACTTGAATGTAGAGGACGCTCAAAGTCAATTACAGCAGGAGGAAACGACAGAATCTAACTATAAAAATTATTCTGTTGCTGAACTGATTTCTGCAATGGAAGGTTTTTGTTCCAAGGATTTGGTTGAAAAGCACCGCAAGGAAATAGAGGAAATTCGTACTGAGTTCTTCAAAAAACAGAAAATTGAATTTGACGAGGCACGTGCGGCATACATTAAGGAACATGGAAGTCCCGACGGGTTTACCTATGCTTCGCCCATTGACGCATTTAAGGAAGTGTATGGACGAATTAAAAGTTTGCGTGCTGTGATTGCCGAACAACGTCAGAAGGAATATGCCAAGAATCTACAAACCAAGTTGCAAATCATCGACAAGATAGAGAAACTCACGCAAGGCGAGGAGTCTATGAATAAGACATTTGCTGAATTTAAGGCGTTGCAGGAAGAATGGAAAAATTCTGGTGATGTTTCGTTTGAGGAAGAAAAAGCTATCTGGGAAAAATACCATCATCAAGTTGGAAAATTCTACGATTACGTCAAGATTGACCGTGAATTGCGTGATTTAGACCAGAAAAAGAATTATGAGGCAAAAGTTGCATTGTGCGAACGTGCTGAGAAATTGGTTTCTGCTCCACAAATAGTCAAGGCGTTTGCCGATTTGCAAGTGCTTCACAAAGAATGGCGTGAGATTGGTCCTGTCAAGGAAGAATTTAAAGAACCATTGTGGGAACGATTCAAAAACGCGACGACAAAAATCAATATCGCTCATCAAAACTATTTCTTGCAGTTAAAAGAACAGGAAAAACAGAATTTGGAGAAAAAAACGGCTTTGTGTGAGCGAATGGATGCCATAAACAGCAATCTCGAATTGTCTCAAAAACAATGGACTGCCGTTACCAATACGGTTTTGGACATTCAAAAGGAATGGAAAACGATAGGGTACGCTCCACAAAAACAGAACAATCTGATTTATGAGCGTTTTTCAAAAGCGTGCGATATTTTCTTTGGTGCCCGCAAGGCTTTTTTAGACCAAATGAAGGAATTTGAATCGGACAACAAGAAACAAAAAATCGCTTTGTGCGAAAAGGCCGAGGCGATGAAAGACCGTACCGATTGGAAGGAAGCTACGCTTGATTTCATCAATTTGCAGAAAGATTGGAAGACGATAGGTGCCACAAGTTATAAAGATGGTCAAAAACTGTGGACACGTTTTTCTACTGCATGCAATGCGTTTTTTGAGGCAAAAAATGCTTATGAGGCAAAGCAAAGTCAGGCGTTGGTTGACAATATACCGACCAAAGAGGCGTTGATAACAAAATTGTCGGAACTGCAAACCGAAGCCAAGGAAGATGCCTTGAAGGCAATTGCGGCAATTCAGGAAGAATGGGCAAAAATACCTGTCCCTTCGAGTGCGAAAGCCGATTTGCAAAATCGTTTCTCTGAGGCACTTTCGGCTGTGTTGGCGAAATTGAATGTAGAAAAAGGTGCTGCACAAGATATGGCGTTCCGCATAAAAATGTCGGCTTTGTTGCTTGAGAAATCGGGCGAAGATAAGGTTATTCAAGAGGCAAAACGAATCAAGAATCGTTTGTCGGCAGTACAAAACGAGATGAAATCGTTGGAAAACAACATCGGATTTTTCAGCAAATCGTCGGATGCCTCAAAATTGATTGCCTCGGTGGAAAAAAATATTGAAAAAGGGAAGAAGGAAATTGCTCAGTTGGAGCAAAAACTAAAAGTGATAAACACAATTTTACGAGAAGGTAAATGATTAAGAAACTGACATATTGTTTGTTGACATTCTTACTGTTTGTTGCGTGCGACAGGAGCAAGGACACATCTTCGTTGTATAATGAAGATGATTATAAGGATGTAGTTCTCGGCGAAGATCTTATTCGCATTGGAATGCCTGACAAATTGGATTATTTGATTAACAATCTGGTTATTTCCGATGAAATGATAGGATTGCTTGCGTCGGAAGATAAGTCGTTGTTTGACAAGAGTTTACTGAATGCTTCCGAGAATGTGAAATTTTATACGACAACCAAAAATAAGGCAGTGAATATGGGTGTGTATGGTGCGGAACTGAATTATCTGATTCATTTCGGTCAAACACAATATTCAATGAAATATATGGTTGCCTCGAAACAGTTGGCAGACCAAATAGGTGTGGCTATGGCATTTGACCAGCAAGCTGTGGAGGAATATCAGACAAATGCTGAAAATCGCGATTCGCTTATCAGCATTATTTTTGGCGTGTATGACAATGCTCGCCGAATGCTGAAGAACGAGGAGCAGTTTATGTTGTCGTCGTTGGTAATTGTGGGTAGTTGGATTGAGAATATGTATCTTACGACAGAAATGTTCAGTCGTACAAAATCAACAGCTCTCAAATCGAAATTGGTCACCAATATCTTGGAACAAAAGGTTTATATGGAAAAAATCTTGGAGGCCATAAAACTTCTTGACGAAGGCGACAATGTGTTTGTAACAGAAATCATAAAAGACTTACAAACCATAGATTCCATCTATGTGGATTTTGGCGACCGACTTTTGTCGGAGGAAGATGTTAAGACACTTAATGAGGCAATTTCCAAGGTGCGGAATAATGTCATAACCGTTAATTAACATGGTTTACCCAGCGTTCATACGCTTCTTGGTAGAGTAGCTTATTTGCCAAATCAGGTTCAATTATTTCTAATTTCTTAAGGTTTGAAAATGCTTCGTCGGCATTTTTGTAAAAACTTATGCCTATTCCGGCTCCTCGTGCCGCACCTACCGAGCCGTCAGTGTTGTAAAGTTCTATCGTCGCTCCCGAAATGCTTGCCAATGTCTGGCGAAAAATCGGACTCAAAAACATATTTGCTTTTCCTGCACGGATTACCGAAGGTTGGATGCCAATGTTTTTCATTATTTCCATGCCGTAATGAAACGAAAAGGCAATTCCTTCGTGTGTTGCACGGATGAGGTGGCTTGTCGAGTGTTTTGTGAGACTTAAACCGACAATAGAAGCATTCACGTTTTTGTTTTCCAACACTCGTTCTGCACCGTTGCCGAACGGAAGTACCGAAAGCCCTTCGGAACCGACGGGGACGCTTGCCGCCAACGTGTTCATTTCATCGTATGAGGTATTAGGACATATGTTTTTGTGTAGCCACGAATTCATTATGCCCGTTCCGTTGATGCACAAAAGTACACCCAAACGGGGATTCTCCTTGCTGTAATTCACGTGGGCAAACGTGTTGACACGTGATTTTGCGTCGTATTTAATCTCATCGGTCACACCATATACAACACCCGACGTTCCTGCTGTCGTGGCAATCTCTCCTGGATTTAGTACGTTGAGCGACAGTGCATTATTGGGCTGGTCACCGGCACGATAGGAGATAGTGATATGAGGGTGCAATCCTAATTCTTTTGCCGCAGCTTCGCTTATTTTGCATTGTTTCCCGAAGGTGGGAACTGTATCGGCAAGCAAAGACGAGTCGATGCCATAGTGATTGAGAAGCGATAGGGCAGGGTTTCCTTGCTTGAAATCCCACATAATTCCTTCGGAAAGCCCGCTGATAGTGGTTTGAATCTCGCCCGAAAGTTTCATTGCGATGTAATCGCCGGGCAACATTATCTTGTAAATTTTGCCGTAAATCTCTGGCTCATTCTCTTGAATCCAACGTAGCTTCGATGCAGTGAAATTTCCAGGACTATTCAGAAAATGCGAAAGACAGTGTTCCGAACCTAATGAGGAAAAAGCTTTTTCGCCAATGGCAGTTGCACGACTGTCGCACCAAATGATGGCAGGACGAAGAACGTTTTGGTTTTTGTCAACGCACACTAATCCGTGCATTTGATATGATATGCCGATGGCGGAAATTTCTTGTACATCGATGTGTGAGGTTGCAAGAACTTCGGTCAGTGCCGATTTGAGGTTTTTCCACCATTCTTCGGGATTTTGTTCTGCCCAGCCAATTTGTTTTGCGATAATGGGCATTTCTTGTTTCGGATAAAATGCCGAAGCAGTGCAATCGCCCGTTTCACCGTTTACTAACGCAACTTTAACTGAAGAACTTCCAATGTCGAAACCTAAAAAATACATTTTTGCAATATTTTAATCTCCATACAAAAGTAAGAAAAAAGATGGAGATGTAAATTGAAATGAGCTTCTTATTTCTGATTTGTGGTTGGATAAGGGAGAACGCTTGTAAGTTGTGCCAAAAATATCTGCTTTTTTGTATATTAACTCTAAAAAATATGTACTTTTACTTATAATCTAATATGTATGACAGTTCAAGAGTTTTACGAGACGTACTATGTGAAATACCCTCACGTTTCGACCGATACAAGGACAATTTTGGAAGGTTCTATTTTTATAGCATTAAAAGGTGAAAATTTTGATGGTAACCAATATGCGCTGAAAGCACTCGAACAAGGTGCCGTGTGTGCTGTTGTTTCCGATTCTTCTATTGTGTCGGACAAATGTGTCGTGGTTGACGACACGTTGCTGTTTTTGCAGGATTTGGCTCGGTATCACCGCCAGCAACTGAACATTCCCGTCATAGGAATTACGGGAACGAACGGAAAAACTACCACAAAAGAATTGGTATCCACCGTGTTGGCACAAAAATACAAGGTTGAATATACTCGCGGCAATCTGAATAATCACATTGGCGTGCCATTGACGTTGCTTTCCATCGCTCCCGATGTGGAAATTGCTGTGGTTGAAATGGGAGCAAATCACCCCGGAGAAATTAAGACCTTGGTCAACATAGCCTGTCCGACCTATGGATTGATTACCAATGTGGGCAAGGCGCATTTGCTTGGTTTTGGAAGTTTTGAGAATATCATCAAAACTAAGACGGAACTGTATGAATATGTAGCTTCGGTAAACGGAACAATCTTTATTGATGCTGATAATCAGAATCTTACACAAAATCTTCGTGGTGTTACGAATTTGGTGAAGTATTCGTTTAATGCAAGTTCCGAAAATGCGGGAAAAATGCTTGACAATGCCATTTATGCGGCATTTACGTTTACTCACGATGGAAAATCTATCGACATTCATTCTTCGTTGTATGGCGAATACAATGCAAAAAATATGCTTGCTGCGGCAACGGTAGGTACGTATTTCGGCGTTTCGGCAGAGCAAATAAAGACAGCGATTGAAGGGTATGTTCCATCAAACAATCGTTCGCAGACAAAGAAAACCGAGAAAAATACCTTGATTTTGGATGCCTACAATGCAAATCCTACGAGTATGCGTGCTTCGTTGGAGACGTTTGTGGGAATGAATGCACAGAATAAATGTGTCATTCTGGGCGAAATGTTTGAACTGGGCGAAGCGTCAGAAAAAGAACATAAAGGTATTTTGGAGATACTGAAAGGTTCGAACATTCAATCAATCAATTTGGTTGGAAATTGGCCACATATTGACGGTGTGAATGCTCATTATTACGCCACTTCAGAAGAATTGAAACAACAATTGCTTGTGCATCCTATCACTAATGCTACCATTTTGGTGAAAGGTTCTCGCGGAGTAAAGTTGGAAGTTGTTGTTGACGCTTTATAACTTACACAGCCACATCACCTTTAATGTGCGGATGCGGATTGTAGTTTAGGATCTCAATGTCTTCGTATTTGAAGTCAAACAAATCGGTAACATTCGGATTAAGTTTCAATGTCGGCAATTCTCTTGGCTCACGAGTAAGTTGCAATTTGCATTGGTCGATGTGATTTTTGTAGATATGCACGTCACCAAACGAATGAATGAACTCGCCCACCTGTAATCCGCACACTTGTGCTATCATATGTGTTAAAAGTGCGTACGATGCAATATTGAACGGAACACCGAGGAATAAGTCGGCACTGCGTTGGTAAAGCTGACACGAGAGTTTTCCGTTAGCAACGTAGAATTGAAACAACGTGTGACAGGGCGGTAATGCCATGTTGTCAACCATGGCGACGTTCCACGAACTCAAAATCAGTCGTCGGGAATTGGGATTTGTTTTTATTTGTTCTACCAGATTTGCGATTTGGTCAATCTCGCCACCGTCGTATGTAGGCCAGTGACGCCACTGGTAACCGTAAACAGGACCCAAGTCGCCGTTTTCGTCTGCCCATTCGTCCCAAATCGTTACATTATTGTCGTGCAGATATTTAATGTTGGTGTCGCCTTTCAAAAACCAAAGCAATTCGTGGAAAATTGCACGAGTATAGAGTTTTTTGGTCGTAAGCAACGGAAAACCCTTCTGTAGGTCGAATCGCATCTGATAGCCAAAGATACTCAACGTACCGGTACCCGTACGATCTTCTTTTGAAACACCTTCGTCAAGGATTTTTTTAACCAAGTCTAAATATTGTCGCATAGCACAAAAATTTTATTTTTGCAAAAATAGAATTTAATTACGTTGATTTCGGAGATTGGCATTCGCTTTTTTCAACAATGAAGAAATGGTTCTCAATAATCTTGCTTGTGTTGTGTTGTCAGTGTTTGACGGCACAATTCTATAATGGTTATCAACAAGATTTTGGAAAAAATCGGGTGCAGTTCGATGAAAAATTCTGGTTCTTTTTTCGCCACGAGAAATTCGACATCTATTTTGACAAAAATGGTCGCAATTTAGCTGAATTTGTTGCTCAGAATGTTGATTCCAACTATGCGGAAATCGCTCGTATTCTTGAATTTGAGTATTCTCGAAGAATTGTTTTTGTAGTGTATAATACCTTGAACGATTTTCGGCAAAGCAACATTGGATTTTCAACTTCGGAAGAAGATTACAACGTGGGGGGAACAACGCAAATAATTGACAATAAGGTTGTTCTCTATTTTTCAGGTGATCATGCCGATTTAATTCGTCAGATTCGGAAAGGACTTGCCGAAGTTATGATTAGTGAATTTTTGTATGGTGTGGGTTCGTATAGACGAATACTCTCAAATTCGGCGTTAGCGACGTATCCACCTTGGTTTTTCGATGGTTTGACCGAGTATTTTTCTCATAGTTGGTCGTCGGAAAAACAAGATTATATTGTACAAAAGATTGCCGGTGGCTCGTACCGTAAGTTCTCGCAATTATATGGCGACGATGCGATTGTGGTTGGACACGCATTTTGGAATTTCATGTCGGAACAATATGGCGAGAAAACGATTTCCAACGTCTTGTATATGAGTAAATTGACTGGCGACATAGAGGCAAGTTTCCAATACGTTATGGGCAAATCGTTTCAGACGGTTTTGGCTGAAATGGCGGCGTATTATAGTGCGTTGAAGAAGGATAATTCCACAGAACAAGAGGAACAAATCGTCCCAATTCCCAATCGACTGACCAAACGAGTGATTTCCGATGTGGAATTGAACTCCGACGGGTCAAAAATGGCGTATGTTACTAACAAACAAGGAAAAACGGGCGTTTGGCTCTATGATTTTGACTCGCAGAAAAATCAAAAGATATTTTCTATGGGGTCGGTCATCGAGCAAATTACGGATTATTCAAATCCTGTTGTTCAATGGCATCCCACGCGGAATGCACTCTTGTTCTTTTATGAGAAAAAAGGAAAACTTTGGCTTGCAATTTACAATGCCGAGACTGACGAAATGGTTACACGAGAATTTCATCATTTTGAGAAAGTGTTGGATTTCTCGTTTTCGCAAGACGGACAAACTTTGATTTTTTCGGGCGTTCAAGGTGGCGTAACCGATATTTTTACCTATAACATTCAAACGTTTGAATCTGCACAAATCACGAATGATAAGGCCGACGACCGTTATCCATCGTTTGTGCAGAATGGGAATAAAATTTTGTACGTTTCCAATCGTGCCGACGACAATTTGCAAAATCAGTTTGTTGGTTTGCAGTCTTCGTATGATTTGTTCCTCATTTCCGGCAAATCGTTGGAACGTATAGCAACGACGCTTGCCTCGGAACAAAAACCTATGGAGGCGAAGTCGGGAACGTTTGTATATCTTTCTGCTACTGAAAATAACTCTGGCTTGTTTGCTGTTCAAATGGATAGCACTATCAGTGCGGTTGATACGGCGTTTCATTATTCCTATTTTACCAACGACTTTCAGTTGAAAAACACGTCACAAAACATTGTGAATTACGCAGTTGCCGATTCTGCATTGGTTGAGGTAACAACCAAAAACAATCGTCAGTTTTTACAGTTGAAACGGTTGGAAAGACAGGATTATGCTCCGATTCAGCTTTTGCAAGACACGACGGTTTCGCAGCGTTTGATCTCGCATTTCGATACGCTTACCTACGAGCGGGAGAATGCCAATTTGTATAAAACTAATTTCTATATCAATTCCTTGGGTAATCAAATAGATTTTTCGTTTTTAAATACTGGTTATCAAGCGTTTACAGGTGGAGAATACGATTACACGCAGAATTTGAACGTGTTGTTGAAATTGGGAATCATCGATTTGTTTGAGGATTATCGTGTGACGGGCGCCTATCGTTTTACTGGCTCGTTGGGAACGAACGAATATCTCATCTCTGTGGAAAATCTTCGCAAACGCCTTGACCGACAATATGTGTTCCATAGGCAATCGGGCTTGACGTATGGGGTAAATTCCTCAAGATATTTTACTCGTGTGCAGGACAATAATTTCATTTGTCGCTACAAATATCCCTTAGACCAGATTCGTTCTTTTTCGGTGAATCCAAATTTCCGTTTTGTACGAAATGTGACGTTGGCAACCGATATGAATTCGTTGCAGGAGCCGAACAATGACGAGTTCTGGGTTGGTTTGTCGTGCAATTATGTGTTCGACAATGTTCGGAAACTGGACTTGAACATTTATAACGGAAGTCGGGCAAAAATCTTTGCTGAAGGATTCTCGCAACTTACCACAAGCGATTCCTATTTGTTTGTCGTCGGTTTTGATGCCCGTCATTATCAGAAAATCCATAGAAACCTGACTTTGGCGGCACGCGTGGCATATAGCACATCGTGGGGAACGTCGCCGTTGTTGTATTACTTGGGTGCCGTCGATAATTGGATAAATTTGTTTGGTCGCTACGATACGTACAATTCTTCCATTCAGTACGACCATACTGTTGATTGGGCATATCAGGCGATTGGTACCAATATGCGAGGTTTTTCTCAAAATATCCGCAACGGAAATTCATTTGCCGTAGCCAATGTGGAACTTCGTTGGCCTATCATCCAATATCTAACTCTACGACCTTTGAAATCGGAGGTTTTGAAACATTTCCAAGTGATTGGCTTTGCCGACTTTGGCGGTGCGTGGAGTGGGCTGATTCCAGGTAAGAAGGAGAATGCGTACAATTATACGATAATCAATCAGGAACCTATTTATGTGGAAATCGACGAGATGCGTCAACCTTTTGTTTGTGGCTATGGATTCGGCTTCAGAACTCGACTATTTGGCTATTTTGTCCGCTTTGATATAGCGTGGGGTTACGATGAAGGATACATTCAAAGAATGAATCAATTCTCGTTGGGATTGGATTTTTAAGATTGGATAATTTTCATGATTCCAGTAGAGACGATGTGCATCGTCTCTACGCAAATATCCACGGCTACGAAATGACGTTTTTTAGGGAGAAAGAAGAATCCACCACGCCGTCATGTGGCTTCGACAAACTCGGCCACCATTCCCAGATTCTCTTGTTGTTTACAAACTTTCGGCTCCGCTTCTTCCGTGGCAGTTTTTGTATTTTTTACCACTTCCACACGGACAAGGATCGTTTCGGCCTATCTTGATTTCGTTATGAACTGGCATTTGCTTTTGTTTCTCGCGCGTGTCTTGCATATTATTAGTCTGTCCTTGCGAGATGTCGTCTTTGCGTGTCTGCATATTGCTCATTGACGAACGACGACGTTCTTGTGCCTCTTGTGCTTCGGCTTGAACAGGTATATGTGCCTTCAATACGCACGAAACAACTTCCTTGTTGACTTTCTCAAGCATTGCTTGGAACAAGTCAAATGATTCGAATTTGTATATCAAAAGCGGATCTTTGTGTTCGTAGGAAGCATTTTGTACCGATTGTTTCAAATCGTCGAGTTCACGCAAGTGTTCCTTCCATGCTTCGTCGATGCTGACCAAAATGATTGTCTTCAAGAACGAGCGAACAAGTTCACGACCTTCGGTTTTTGCCGCTTTTTCAAGGTTTGTTACTACACTAAAAATACGACGTCCGTCGGAAATAGGAACGACTATATTTTTATAGGTGGCACTTTGTTCGGTGAAAACTTTTTGAATGACAGGATTTGCTTGTTTTGCAATGGTTTGCACACGATTGTTGTATATCTCAAGCAATGCGTTGTAGATTTTCTCTACAATTTCTTCCTGACCTAAACGCAGGTATTCTTGTTCGTTGATTGGACATTCCAAAGAAAGGATTCTCAACAACTCCATCTTGAATTCTTCGAAATCGATTACGCCGTGGGAATTTGAAACAATGCTCAGACAAACGTCGTACATCATATTGGCGAAGTCAATACCGATGCGATCTCCAAAGAGAGCGTGACGGCGTTTGGTGTAAACTACCTCACGTTGTGAGTTCATCACGTCGTCGTATTCCAACAAACGTTTACGAATGCCGAAGAAGTTTTCTTCCACTTTTTTCTGTGCACGTTCAATTGATTTTGAAATCATGGAATGTTGAATCACTTCACCTTCTTCCAAGCCCATTCTATCCATAATTCCGGCGATTCGTTCCGAACCGAACTTACGCATCAAGTCGTCTTCCAACGAAACAAAGAATTGTGAACTTCCCGGGTCACCCTGACGACCGGCACGACCACGCAACTGACGGTCAACACGGCGAGAGTCGTGACGCTCCGTACCTATGATTGCCAAACCGCCAGCTTCCTTGACTTCTGGCGAAAGCTTGATATCGGTACCACGACCAGCCATATTCGTCGCAATGGTTATATGTCCAGGTTGACCTGCCATTGCTACAATCTCAGCTTCTTTCTGGTGTAATTTCGCATTCAACACCGTATGAGGCAATTTTCTACGGTCAAGCATACGAGAAAGCAATTCCGAAATCTCAACCGAAGTCGTACCAACCAAAACAGGACGACCAACCTTGATAAGTTCCTCGATATGGTCGATAACGGCATTGTATTTTTCGCGACGAGTCTTGTAGATTAAATCGTCGTAATCCAGACGAGCAATAGGTTTGTTGGTTGGTGCAACCACAACCTCCATTTTGTAAATGTCCCAGAACTCTTTTGCTTCCGTAACGGCGGTACCAGTCATACCTGCAAGTTTCTTGTACATACGGAAATAGTTCTGCAACGTGATGGTTGCGTGCGTTTGCGTAGCTGCCTCGACTTTCACACGTTCCTTTGCCTCAATAGCTTGGTGTAGTCCGTCGGAATAACGACGTCCTTCCATGATACGACCAGTTTGTTCGTCAACAATCTTCACTTGATTGTCGATAACCACGTATTCTTGGTCGATAGAGAACAATGCGTATGCTTTCAGCAACTGATTAATCGTGTGGACACGTTCGGATTTTATCGCATAATCTTGAATCAGTTCGTCTTTTGCCGCAGCTTTCTCTTCGGGCGATTTGCCTGATTTTTCAATTTCGGCAATCTTGTCGCCAATGTCGGGCAAGACGAAGAAATTCTTGTCTTCGCGGTCGGCAGAAAGAAAATCGATACCTTTTTCGGTAAGTTCAATGATGTTGTTTTTCTCATCAATAACGAAATAAAGCTCATCGGTGATGATAGGCATATATTTGTTATTTTCAGCCATATATGTATTCTCTGTCTTGTTCAACAAGGTTTTCATACCTTGCTCGCTCAAGAATTTGATGAGAGAATTGGTCTTTGGCAATGCTTTGTACGCACGGAGCAGTAATTTTGCACCTTCTTCGGCTTCTTCTTTTTTAGGAGAATTGATAAGCGTTTTTGCTTTTGAAAACGTTTCGGTGAATTTAGCCTTTTGTGCGTTATACAATCGTTCCACCGCAGGGCGATATTCCACGAACAATTCGTCGCCGTTCGTCTTTTTTGCGACAGGTCCTGAAATAATTAACGGCGTACGGGCGTCGTCAATCAACACGGAATCGACCTCGTCGACAATAGCGTAGTTATGTTCTCTTTGTACCAGTTCGTCAGGACGAATGGCCATATTGTCACGCAAGTAGTCGAAACCGAACTCGTTGTTGGTTCCGTAGGTAATATCGGCTTGATAAGCGCGGCGACGAGCTTCGGAGTTCGGTTCGTGTTTGTCGATGCAGTCAACTTTCAATCCGTGGAATTGATAGATAGGACCCATCCATTCCGAGTCACGTTTTGCCAAGTAATCGTTGACGGTAACCACGTGAACGCCACGACCGGCAAGGGCATTTAGGAATACGGGAAGTGTTGCCACCAAGGTCTTACCTTCACCAGTAGCCATTTCGGCAATTTTTCCTTGATGAAGAATCGTACCACCGATAAGTTGCACATCATAATGTATCATATCCCACGTGGTGGGGTTTCCGCCTGCAATCCACGTATTGCTCCAAATGGCTTTGTCGCCTTCAATAGTAATATGAGGGCAGATGGTTGACAAATCTCTATCGTATTGTGTTGCAGTTGCCTCCACTTTCTCGTTGGTGGCAAAACGGCGAGCCGTGTTTTTAACGATGGCGAATGCTTCGGGAAGAATTTCGTCGAGAGTTTTTTTGATGATTTCGTCAATTTCTTTATTCAACGCATCAATTGTGTCGTACATTGCCTCACGTTCGTCAACGGAGGTAATGTCTTCTTCTTCAAGTTTCGCCTTCAGTTCTGCAATTTTATCTTCTTGCGGCTTGATAGCATCGGCAATCTTTTGTTGCAATTTCTTCGTTGCGGCACGAAGTTCGTCAGTCGTACCAGCATTCAGTTTCTCTTCTATCTCGTTGATTTTAGCAACCAACGGAAGAATTTCTTTTATATCTTTTTCGGATTTCGTACCTCCGAATATAGCTCGTATTATACTGTTAAAGAGACTCATAGGTCGTTTTGTTAAATAATTCAAAATTTTGATGCAAAAGTAAATAAAAAACGGCGGATTTTGGGAATTTATGTGAAAAAAGAAAATTTATTTTCAATCGCTTTGTTTTTCAAGAAAAGAAGTATCTTTGCCCTCGGAAAAAAGAGTATTAACCAATAATATAAAAAATGAAGAAAAAATTAATTAAAGTAGCGGTGTTATTGACTGCTGTATCTTGTTTGTGTTCGTGTAACAAGGAAAATGTGAAACCACAGGACAATCCACAAAATCAAGAACAAAATCAAAGTGAAAACATTTGGGACAACGAAAAGTGGACGACAAACGTGCTTCTTGCAAAAAATGGCGAAGATTCCGTTCGTCAAGTAAAAGAGTATGGTGCAGATGGAAAAATCGTGTCATACAAACAGTATGATGCAAGTGGGGAATTGAGCAGTGAAACCACTTATAGTTACAAGGATTTAGTTGTTACGGCAACAACGCAGTTTCTTGGTACGTATAAATCAACTACTACGGCTGAAACCACATATAAAGATGCGTCATTATTGTATCCACTTACGGTGATCACTAAAATTAATGGAGTAGACTGGCTTGTTGTTCGTAGTGAATATGATGGAAATCAATTACTTGGTGTAAAATTTTATGAAGATAATACCTTGGTTGCTGAAGAAAAGAATTTTCAATATTCAAAAAATGAATGTACGTTTTTGTATCAAGATTATGCGGAGGAATCGGATTCATATATAAGTAAAACGGTGTATGCAGATGAAAAACAGACAGTTGTTTTAGAAGAGACAAAGTTTGCCACCGATGGCACGACAGAATTGGAGAAAACTAAGTATGAATATGATGAACAAGGGAGAATGACATCGTTCCTATATTATGTTGACGGAAAATTGTCGTTGGAATATACTGATTTTCAGTATGATGGCAAGACATGCCAGTACAAGGAAAATAAATATTATAACGGAGTGTGTTTTTCAAGCTCGTACAGAAAGACATTTTTATAAATAGTTGAAAATATGTTAGTTCATTATAAATAAGTGTGTGTAGAAATTCACTTGTTTATGTATTTTTGTAAATAATAAAATAGAGTAATAAATTCATAATAAATATCATGGCAGAAGCACAAAATACAAAAGACGAAAAGGCCGCAAAATTGAAGGTCTTGCAGTTGACAATTGACAAAATAGACAAATCATTCGGAAAAGGTGCCATAATGAAACTTGGCGACCACGCAGTTGAAAACCTTCCAAGTATTCCATCTGGTTCGTTGGGCTTGGATATCGCTTTGGGAATCGGTGGTTACCCACGTGGACGTATCATTGAAATTTATGGTCCAGAATCTTCGGGTAAGACAACGTTGGCAATTCACGCAATTGCCGAAGCCCAGAAAAAAGGCGGTATTGCAGCGTTTATTGACGCAGAACACGCATTTGACCGTTTCTATGCTGAAAATCTTGGCGTAGATGTTGACAATCTGTACATTTCACAACCTGACAATGGTGAACAAGCGTTGGAAATTGCCGACCAACTGATTCGTTCCGGAGCAATTGACATTATTGTCATCGACTCTGTTGCCGCTTTAACGCCGAAAGCTGAAATTGAAGGCGATATGGGTGACTCAAAAATGGGTTTGCATGCGCGTTTGATGTCTCAGGCATTGAGAAAACTTACGAGTGTTATTGACAAAACAAGCACGACGGTCATTTTTATCAACCAATTGCGTGACAAATTGGGCGTTATGTTCGGCAACCCAGAAACAACAACTGGTGGTAATGCCTTGAAATTCTATGCATCGGTTCGTTTGGACGTTCGTAGAATTGGTCAACTTAAGGACGGCGAAAATGTGATTGGTAATAGAACCAGAGTCAAGGTCGTAAAAAACAAGGTCGCACCTCCATTCCGTAGCACGGAATTTGATATTATGTTTGGTGAAGGCGTCTCAAAAGTTGGCGAAATCATTGATATGGGTGTGGAATGTGATGTAATAAAGAAAAGCGGCTCTTGGTTTAGTTATGGCGAAACAAGATTAGCACAAGGCCGTGATGCGGTAAAGGCATTGTTGCGTGACAATGACGAGCTTCGCGATGAGATAGAGGTAAAGACCCGGGAAGCCATGAAGAAAAAAATGGAACAAAGCAAAGATGGCAAAGTGGTCAAAGAAGCCAAAGAGGACAAAGAATAATAGTTTATTTGAAAGGTATTACATTGGCTGTTTTTGATACGCGTTTCGTGTAATTCCTTTCCGTAAAGAACAGACGGTTCTGTTCGCTAAATATAAAGTATGGAGTTATACGAAGAAGGTGGCTTGCTTTCAAACGAGATATTGCAAGCCATAAAAGAGATGGGTTTTGAGAAACCCACGGAAATTCAAGAACAGGCAATACCTTTCTTGTTGCAAGAACCTAACAGTGATTTTATTGGCTTGGCTCAAACGGGTACGGGAAAAACCGCGGCGTTTGGCTTGCCAATCATTTCACAGTTGAGAATTGAGGATTCTTTTCCTCAGGCGTTGGTGATTTGTCCCACACGTGAATTGTGTCTGCAAATTGAACGCGATTTGATGAATTTCGGAAAATATCTTCCTTTGCAAACGGTTGCCGTGTACGGTGGTGCCGATATCGTTCGTCAGATGAAGAAGATTCAGGCGGGAGTGCATATTGTCGTGGCTACTCCGGGACGTTTGGTCGATATAATCAATCGAAAGAAAATTGATTTGTCGCACGTGAAGAATTTGGTACTTGACGAAGCCGACGAAATGCTCGATATGGGCTTCCAAGAGGATTTGGATTCCATACTGGAACAAACGCCTACGGAAAAACGTACCTTGCTGTTTTCGGCAACAATGCCTAACGAGGTTCGGAGAATTGCCTCTAATTATATGAGCAATCCTCACGAAATCACTATCGGTAAGAAGAACTCGGGAGCGGTTACCGTGTCGCATCAGGCGTATATCGTGAGTTCCAAGAACCGCTATATCGCTTTGAAACGCATTGCCGACTTTTACCCCGATATTTATGGTATTGTTTTTTGCCGTACACGCGAGGAAACCAAGGATGTGGCTGACAAACTGATGAGCGACGGCTACAATGCCGACGCATTACATGGTGATTTGTCGCAGGCACAGCGGGATTATGTGATGAAAAAATTCCGCAACAAGAACCTTAATATGTTGGTAGCAACTGATGTGGCAGCACGTGGATTGGACGTTCACGACCTTACGCACGTCATCAATTATTCCATTCCCGACGACCTTGAGACGTATACGCACCGAAGCGGAAGAACTGGGCGAGCTGGGAAAGAAGGTATCTCGATTTTGATTGCCAATTTGCGTGAAAAAGGCAAATTGAAACGTATTGAGCAAATCATCAAGAAACCGATTGAAATCAAAAGAGTTCCAGAAGGTCAGGAAATTTGTGGCGTACAATTGCAGGATCTGATTTCAAAAGTGTTGGCAGTTGAGGTTAACGAAGAGAAAATCAATACCTTGCTTGCACCGGTACGACATAAGTTCGATGGAATGTCGTCGGACGAGATTCTTAAGAAGTTCGCCTCGTTTGAGGTGAATCGCATTTTGGAATATTATGAAAACGCACCCGATATCAATCTTGATGTAGAAAAAGAGATTGAACGTCGAAAAGAATCAGAGGAACGCAATCGTGAACGCAAGGAACGCCGACGCAGAGACGGCGAGCGTGGCAGAGGAAGAGACGACCGCCGTGGTTCACGTGACGAGAAACGTGCCGACCGTCGTGACAGAGATGAACGGAGAGGTGGTGGTCGTGGCGATTCTGAAGGAAGAAGCTACACGCGCTTCTTTATGAACATTGGTAAAAAGGAACAGTTGGACCAAGGCAAGTTGCTGAAATTGCTGAATGAACACGCAAATGACCGTGACATTCATTATGGTGCGATTGACATTATGCGTTCATTCTCGTTCTTTGAGGTTGAGTCAAAATATACCGACAAGATTTTGAGAAGTTTGGAAAATGCCAAATACGAGGGAATGCCCGTTTCGGTACAAGTGGCACAAGCACCTAAAGTACCCGAAAATACCGTGTCGTCAAAGAAAAACGATGATTTTAGAAATTCACGTCGTGGTGGTGGTCGGGAGTTTGGCAAAAGTAGACGAGGCGGAGAACGTCGTTTCGACCGTGATAGAGGAAATAGAAAGGGGAGAAGGAAATAATTGGCTAAATAAGAAATCACTGCAATAAAAAAGGTTGTCCAAATTTTGAACAACCTTTTTTTATTGTGATAAATTTTCTATCAATCGTGAGGGATAGGAAGAATACCAAAGATTCCCGAAGGATTTGGATTGTCGTCCATAAGTCCTGTGATGAAATCGACAGCAAACAATAAGAAGAAGAATGAGAAAAATGAAATAATCGCAACTCTGATAAATTGTTTTGCCTCAACTTGTTTACGGATACGATCTTGCTCACGAACAGCCCAAGTAATGTTCTTTAATAATTGTGCGAACGTTTCTGAACTTTTATAAACGGTGAAGTCAACAGAACTTATAGCTTCGTGAGATGTACCAGTAATAACTATCATATCCATACTAGGATCCACAGCTTTTAACTGCGTCATTGCAGTAATTTCATTTTGAATTTCGGCAGAATCCTCGTTTTGTGGAGTAATGTACGTTAAAATGATAATAGTGTTGTTATTATATTTTGATTTTGTAACGTAATCGCTCACTTCTGCAACAGTAGAAAATGCTTTTGTCTTTCTATACCCCTTGATTTTCTTGAATTGCTCTTGTAAATCTTGGATTTGAGCTTCATCTTTGCTTACCAAATAAAGAAATACCTCGCATTTTGTCGCTTTTAATCCTTTGTTACCTTCCTCAACAGCAGAAATACCTTTCTTACGGAACTTTTGTGAGGTGTTGAATCTCATATTTTCTTCCGCTACGCATTCCGCTTTGAGTTTCTTAAGCTCATAGCTTCGATTCTTTGAGGATGTCTTTTGTGCCGTCATATCTGTTTGTTAAAATTTTGCACGATAAAAATAAAGAATTTTTAATAAATTCAACACAAAACGAGCATTTTTTTACATAAAAAATAAAAATGCTTTCCTTTTTTATGGATTGAAAAAATGTTGTAAGACATTGTAAAGTGTTGATTGATAATTAATTATATCCTTATTTGCTTTGGGACTACTCTCAAATTTTAATTGTCAATTTTTAACTCTCAATTTTCAATTATTAATCGAATTTATATGGAGTTTCTTGGTAAACGTAATAATTCAGCCAGTTGGTGTATAATAAATGGCCGTGAGCTTTCCACGTATTTTGCGGTGGAAGTGCTGGATTGTCGAGCGGATAATAGTTTTCGGGGAGACTTACGTCCATTCCTTTGGCTTTGTCGCGCATAAATTCGTCGTGTAAGGTAAGTGTGTCGTATTCGGAATGTCCAAACACGAAGATGTTTTTTCTGTCTTTCGACATCATCAGGTATGGACCGATGTTCAGTCCTTCGCAAATCACGTCAACTTCGTCTTTGTGAGCAGCCACTTCTTCGTTCACCAAATAAGAGTTTCGAGAATGCGGAACGAAAAATTCGTCATCAAAACCTCTTACAATTGGCTCTTTCGGTAATAGTACCTGATGCTTGAACACGCCGCTGATTTTGTCATCGCGCCAATGTTTGTCAATGCCATAATAATAATATACCCCGGCAAATGCCCCCCAACAAATGTGAAATGTAGAAGTTACGTTTTCCTTTGTCCATTCGTAAATATGCGTCAGTTCTGGCCAAAAATCAACGTCTTCGTACTTGAGATGATCAATTGGAGAACCTGTGATGATAAGTCCGTCGAGTTTTCCCACTTCGTCAAATGAATGATAAAATGTTTGCAGATATTCTGCCGACGTGTGCGAAGGTGTATGAGTCTTGGTATATAACAACTTTACCTCGACCTGCAACGGAGAGTTTGACAACATTCTAATCAATTGCGTCTCAGTTTTTTCCTTGACAGGCATAAGATTCAGAATGCCGATACGGATTGGACGAATATCTTGTGTCAAAGCACGACTATTCGACATGACAAACACGTTTTCGTCACGGAGAATGTCGGCTGCAGGTAACTTATCAGGTATATTTACAGGCATATCAGTATTAAAATTCGCACAAATGTATAAAAACTTGCAAGTTTTTTGAAATAATGAGAGAATTTTACAAAAAGCACTTTAGAATAATTCCCCGATAGATTTTTAAATCTTCATTTTTAATTCTTAATTCTTTTACTACTTTTGCCGCGAAATAAAAATGGGGATGAAGAAAATTCATTTGTTAGCAATAGGGGGTGCCACGTTGCACAACATAGCCATAACGCTTAAAAACGATGGTTTTATTGTTTCGGGTAGTGATGATGAAATTTATGATCCTGCCTATAGCGATTTGAAGCAAAATGGTTTGTTACCTCGTGAATTGGGTTGGAATGCCGACCACATAACTCACGACATTGACGTGGTGATAGCGGGAGGAAAGGTTTTGGCTGATAATCCGGAATTGGTGCGTGCTCGTGAGCTTGGCATACAAATTTATTCCTATTCGGAGTTTATATACGAGTTTGCAAAGGACAAGCAGCGTGTAGTGATTGCAGGCAGTTACGGCAAGAATATGATTACATCGATTGTCATGCACGTGCTTTCATATTATGAATACGATTACGATTATATCCTTTGTTCCGCGGTGAACGACCAGGAAAGTACCATCCGTCTGTCAAAGTCAAGCAATTTATTGATTGTGGAAGGTGACGAACATATTTCGTCTTCAATTGACGACAGGTCGAAATTCGAACATTATAAACCGTGTGTTGCTTTGTTGAGTGGCATTGCGTGGGAGGATGTGCAGTCTTTTCCAACGTTGGAGGAATACATAGAACAGTTCAAACGCTACGTTGGTTCTATCAATAAAAATGGTCGTCTGATTTATTGCGAAGAGGATGACTGTGTATGTGAGGTTATTTCTCATTCTCGGTCCGACATCAAACTGATTCCGTATAGAACGCATCCGTATGAGTTGTTCAACAATCACACGTTTTTGAAAATTTCGGGCGGTCGTTTACCTATATATATATTTGGTGAACACAATATGAAAAACATTGCTGGTGCATTGAAAGTGTGTCAGCAACTAAAGATTTCGGAGGAAAAGTTTTATCAGGCATTGAAGTTCTTCAAAGGTCCGATGAAGCAGTTGCAGTTGTTGGGCAAAAATGCCACGGTCAATGTTTATCGCGACTATGTGTATTCGCCATTGCGTATGAATGCCACGATAAAAGCCGTTCGGGAATTGTATCCGTTGCGTGAGTTGGTAGTTTGTCTGGAAGTTGGTTCCGATGGCGAGGTTCCGGAGAATTTCTGGAAACAGTACGATGATTGTATGCGATTGGCTGACGACAAATACATATATTATAATAATCAGAACGAAAGTGGTCGGACGACGATAGACGAGAAGACAGTGGAAAAAATCTTCGGTTCGTCAAAAGTCAAGGTGGTACATACGCTCGCTGCAATCAAATCGGAGTTGTATAAAATAAGTTGGAAGGAGAAAAACCTCTTACTTTTGCGTGCAAACAATGGTGCAACGTTGGATTTTAGTGATCTGTCAAAAAATATCTTGAATCTAAACAATTGATTATAAGTGTTTTATAAAAAGATTGGAAAATTTTATAGAAAAATGTTGTGCGAATAAAAATCTTTTCTACATTTGCACACGGAAATAAAAACCAGATGGCGAGTTCGTATATCGGTTAGTACACAAGGTTTTCATCCTTGTTAGAGCGGTTCGATTCCGCTACTCGCTACAAAAAAATTAAAAGTTAGAAATGGCAAATACAAAATCTGCAGCAAAAGCAGCTCGTCAAGCAAAAACAAGAACCGAGCACAATAAATATTATGCGAAAACAATGCGTAATGCAGTTCGCGATATTAAAGCAGTAAAAGATAAAAAAGAGGCAGAAGCACAATTCCCAAAAGTATGTGCTATGATTGACAAATTGGCTAAGGTTAATGTCATTCACAAAAACAAAGCTGCCAATTTAAAATCAGGTGTTGCAAAACACATCAACGCTTTGGCATAAAGTAGTTTTTTTCATACGCTTGAAGGGGGTGAAGTTCTTCGGAATTTCACCTTTTTTGTTACATTTGCATTCAAATTTTTGAACTATGAAGGTCTTACAAAAGATTAGTCTGTTCCTTTCGAATTACACTTCGCTATTCATTATTGCCATTGCCATAGTTACGGCATTCTTCCCGACCTTGTTTGTGTGGGTGAAAGGCGATATTCAATCCACGATTTTGGGCGTAATAATGTTGTCGATGGGAATGACGTTGACGACAGATGATTTCAAGATTTTAGTGTCAAAACCAATTGATATTTTGGTCGGAGCATTGGCGCAATATACCTTGATGCCGACAATAGCGTTTACGCTGACGAAGGTTTTCGGGCTTGAACCAGCCATAGGAGTGGGTTTGATTTTGGTCGGCTGTTGTCCTGGTGGCGTTTCGTCAAACATTATGTCGTTCTTGTGTCGTGGCGATGTGGCTTTTTCGGTGGGAATGACGACGGTAACGACCTTGTTGTCGCCAATCGTCACTCCGATTTTGGTGTTGTTTTTGGCAGGAGAGTCAATAGACGTTGATGCGTGGGGAATGTTTCGTTCCATTCTTTTGGTTACCTTGTTGCCCGTGACAATAGGTTTTTTGTTGAATTTTTTCTTTGGCAAAAAGGAATCGTTCGGCGAAGTGCGAAAAATTATGCCGGGTGTTTCGGTGCTTGGTTTGGCTTGCATTGTGGGAGGTGTTGTCGCTGTGAATGGCAGTCATTTCTTTACGTCGGGACTTGTGATTTTTGTTGCCATATTTTTCCATAATGCAATTGGCTATTTGTTGGGCTTTATTGTGGGAAAAGGTTTGCGGATGGGTACGGCAAAAAATCGTACGATTGCAATCGAAGTCGGTATGCAAAACGCTGGCTTGGCGACAAATTTGGCTTCGAAACATTTTACCGCTCTTCCCGAAGCTGCCGTTGTGGCAGCCGTTTCGTGTGTGTGGCACTCGATTTCGGGAACTATTCTTGCAAATCTCTTTGTTCGTTGGGATAACTATAAATCCAAGAAAGGTTAAATCAATTATTTCGGGTATAAGATTGGGGATATTGGGGTGAATTTTGCTCCTTTTTTTCGAAAAAAACGTAACTTGCAAACGATTTAAATTAAGAATTAAAAGTTAAGAATTAAGGTGGCTGAGTTTGTCAAGCTACATATTTATTAAATAAAACAGAAATAAAATGAGAAAATTATTATTTGTCTTATTTGGTTTATTTTTAGTTTTTACTGTCGTTGCACAAGATTACGGAACGCAACTTATAAATGCGGATTTCGAGAGTGGATGGAAAGAATATTCTGGAACTAAAACCAAAGGGTCGGAACCTTATTGTTGGCATTCATTTCATTCGGCAGTAGGTAGTAAGGCCGGTACGGCAGAGTCCGATCATCTTGCTGCTTCTAATAGCGTACGTCCAGGTTCAAAAGGAACTCAAAGTATAAAGGTTTATCCGAAAGTGATAAACCTGTTAATTACTAAAATTACTGCAAATGGTTCGTTGACAAATGGTCGTATGAGATGTGGAAGCACTTCGGCTTCGAGTGACGATAATAATATATTTACTGACTGTGGTTCATCGGAGTTTAATACGCCAATAAGTGTTGTTCCTGATTCAATAACGGTATGGCTGAGTTTTTATGCGAAGGAAAGTGGTACACAAGCTGCTTTTCATGCGGCGGTTCATGGGGATTCTGATTTTATATTATATGGAAATGGGAAAGAATCAGACCAAAGTCAGCAAGTGGCGGATGCCAATTTGGAATATACGCGTACGACATCTTCGTCGAATGAATTAAAGTGGGAACGTAAGTCAATTCCTTTTGTTGCCAAAGGACAGTGTACTTCGCCACAATATATTCTTGTGACTATGGCGACAAATAAAGAACCTGGGAAGGGTGCGGAGCAAGACTTTTTCTTGGTTGACGATATTGTGCTTATCTACAATCCAACGTTGCAGACGGGCGTGTTGGCAGAAACAAGTTTTGAGGCGGAACATAATACCGAAATACCTATTGAGGTTCCTTTTACCTTAACTGGCTCAATGAGCGTAAGTAACTTGAATGTTGCTGCAAATCAGGTAATTGCACAATTGTCGGACGCAAATGGCAGTTTCGACAATCCAATTGAAATAGGACGCGTTACAACTAATACGAGTGGTACGATTTCGGCAAAAATCCCTGGCTCTGTGGGCGACGGAACGTATAAAGTTCGTGTTGTGTCAACCAATTATCCTATGACGGCAGACCCAAGTTCTTCGCAGATTTCAATTACTCGCTATTATACCATTGCTTTTGCTGATTTGGATGAAAATATCGCCACTTTGCAAGGTGCGGGAAAATATTATGCGGCTAATACGGAAACGATTACCGTTTCAGCAACGGCAGCTTCTTCCGAGTATGATTTTGCTTATTGGTACGAAGATGGTACAGCCGTGTCGCTTGACGCAGAATATACCTTCACGGCTGAAAAATCACGATTGTTGCAAGCTGTATTCAAGAAACAATGTGCGGTTTCTGTTGTTGCCACTGATGGTGGAACGGTAAGCACCGAAGGCGGAAAATTTGCTGAAGGACAAGGACTTAGCATTACGGCAACGCCAAACGAAGGTTATTCGTTTCTTGGTTGGAAGGTGAACGACGAGTTGGTTTCCACAAATGCGACGTATTCATTCTCGGTTTCGGAAGACGTTACGTTGACTGCGATGTTTGTCAAGGTAGTCTCTATTGTCGCTACGGTCAATATTGACGGCGTAGGTGCTGTTTCGGGCGCTGGTGTTTACACACTTGAAAATACCGATGAGGTTTCCGTTTCGCTCTATGCAGTTTCAAACGACGAGGATTCGTATCGTTTTGTAAATTGGACGGAAAACGGCGAGATTGTTTCCACTTCTCCGTCGTACGAGTTTACTACGGCAGAAAATAGAACGCTTGTTGCTAATTTCGAAAAACTGGTGCGTATAACGGTTTCTTCGTCCGACGAAATGTGTGTGGCGACAGGTTCCGGTGTTTATGCGACAGGTTCGACGGTGAGTTTGTTTGCAATGGCTGATGAAAACCTGTCATTCGTTGGCTGGTTTGAAGAAGATACCTTGTTTTCGTCGGCACTTTCAGTAGAATTTACTGCTGAATCAGATAGAACCTTTGTAGCCGTATTCGGACAGGTTTATACGGTTACGGTACAGTCGAATATCGACGGTGCGGCACAAATTTCCGGGGCAGGGACGTATCAGGATGGTGCCTCGGTTGAGGTCTCGGTCGTGCCAAACGACGGTTTTGTCTTTGTGAATTGGACGATACAAGATGAGGAGGTTTCAGCTGAGCCAACGTATTTGTTTGTCGCAGAATCTTCGGTTACGATAGTTGCGAACTTTACAGAAAAGGAGAAATATACGATAACGGCTGTTGCCAATGTGGCTACGGCTGGAACGGTTCTTGGCTCGGGAACGTATTACGAAGGTACGGAAGTAACGCTTACAGCAATTCCCAACAATGGTTATGAATTTGTGAATTGGACTGAAAATGATAAAGTTATAGGTGAAGAACCAACACTTTCGTTTACGGCAGAGGAACAGAAAAACGTGGTTGCTCATTTTGAAGCAAATTTTGTCGGATATACCGTATCGTTGCATGTTGAGGAAGGCGGCATTGTCTCTGGTTCAGGTTTGTATCCTGCCGAATCGGAAGTGACGGTTACGGCAGAGCCACAAGGAAAATACTCGTTCATTGCGTGGACTGATTCCGAAGGCAATGAGCTTTCGACCAATGCGTCGTACACGTTCACAATTTCCTCCGATGTGACATTGACGGCAGTTTTCGAGAGATTCTACAGCAAATATGCGATTGAGGTCGTTTCGGCTGACGAACAGGCAGGAACGGTGAGCGGTAGCGGAAAATATACCGAAGACGACGAAGTAACCGTTACGGCTGTGCCAAACGATGGCTATCGTTTCTGGCGTTGGACGGTAAACGGCGAAGAAGTCAGCACCTCGGCGGAATATACGTTTGTGTGCGAGAAAAAACAAACCTTGCAGGCAGAGTTCAAAAAGATTTATACCATTCAAGTTGCCGATTTTGAAGGTGGTAGCGTGAAAGGTTTGCAGACGGGTGTCTTTGATGAAAATGAACAAGTAACCTTGGTCGTTTCGCTTGACGAAAATTATACGTTTGTTGCTTGGAAAAATGCCGAAACCGACGATGTTCTTTCAGAATCGTTAGTTTATTCATTTGTAGTTGATGGTGATAAAACGTTGAAGGTGGAACTGAAAGAAAAAGGTAAACTTTGTACTGTGTCGGTACAAACGGGCGGACAGGTCTCGGGATTACGCAATGGTCAATATGAGGCGGGAGAAACTGTTACGTTGATTGCCACTCCGTCGGAGGGATATTTGTTCGACGGTTGGGTGCAAGATGGTCAGGTGGTAAGCATGGAAACAAGGTTCTCGTTTGTGGTTTCCGACAATGTGAACATATATGCCCGTTTTATTCCTGAGCCACAAAAGGTTACGGTGACGGTTGCTACCAACGACGAAACGTTTGGTAGCGTAATTGGCGATGGCGAATATACCGAGGGTGACGAAATCACCTTGATTGCGACGCCAGAAAACGGTTATGAATTTGTTGCATGGAAAAAAGACGGAAAAATTCTGTCGAATTTGCCAACTTTGTATTACACGATTGTAGATGATTGCACCATAGAGGCAGAGTTCCGTTTCATAGAAAAAACTGACGTTGAGGAGCTTGCCGAGATAAACGTAAACGTGTATCCAAATCCAGTGACAACGACGCTTTTTGTTTCCACAAACGAAGATATTGTTTCAGTGAAACTTGTTTCGTTGCAAGGACAAGTTGTTTATCAGGAAAGCGTGAACGGAAGCGAGTTCGAGTTCGCAATCGATGTACAACAAATTAAGAAAGGTTTGTATGTGCTTGTGGTAGAGTACGTTGGAGCAGTTTCTCGTCAACAAGTTATGATTAAATAGAAAAGATAGTAGGAAAATACCTGTTTTGTTCTTTTTTTTATTTTATTTGCATAAAAATTATGCTTTTTTATGATTGACAGAAAACGATGAAGAACACGTATTTTGATTTGATAGAACAAAGTTTCTACTTCCCGCAGGAGGGCTTCGACCTTCGCGATGGTTTCCTTACTTTTCAAGGAGTTTCTCTCAAATATCTAATTGACAAATACGGTACGCCGTTCCGGTTTATTTACCTTCCGAAAATTGGCGAACAGATTCGTAAAGCCCGAAATCTCTTCAACAAGGCGATAAAATACTATAACTACAAAGGTAGTTACGAATATTGCTATTGTACGAAGTGCAACCACTTCTACCACGTGATTAACGAGGCATTGAAGCACGATGTGAATCTGGAGACCTCGTCGTCGTTCGACATTGATCTGATAATTAAATTGTATCAGGCAAAGAAAGTTGACAAACATTTGACCGTTGTCCACAATGGCTACAAAACCGACGAATACCTAAAGAAAATCGTGCTTTTGCGTGACTTGGGATTTCACAATACCATTACCATTCTCGACAGCACCGAGGAATTGGACCGTCTTGAAAAAGTGATGGGTCGCAAAAAGATGAAAGTGGGCATTCGTATGGCAATCAACGAAGAATCGCAGTCGGCATATTATACTTCGCGACTGGGAATTAGTCCGAATGAAATCATTCATTTTTATAAGCGCATAAAAACCAAAAAGAATTTGGAGTTGAAAATGCTTCATTTCTTTGTGGATTCAGGTATAAAAGACAGTCTTTACTATTGGGGCGAGTTCCAAAAAGCATTGAAAGTTTACATAGAACTGAAGAAACAATGCGACACGTTGGACAGTCTTGATTTGGGTGGCGGTTTGCCAATCAGAAACCATTTGGGTTTTGAATATGATTACGATTATATTATTGGCGAAATCATCAAAAACATAAAAGAATCGTGTGCCAAGGAAAAGATTGAGGAGCCTAACATTTATACCGAATTCGGTAAATACACGGTGGGCGAGAGTGGTGCAATTATTTTCCAGGTGCTTGAGCAAAAACAGCAGAACGATACAGAATGTTGGTACATCATTAACAATAGTTTGATGAACACCATTCCCGATGCGTGGGGTATTCACGAAAAATTCATCTTGTTGCCTATAAATAAGTGGAAAAACGAGTATAAGCGCGTGAATATTGGCGGTATCAGCTGCGACCATTCCGACTATTACAATTCCGAAGACTTGAATCAGGAAGTGATGTTACCATCGTATTCCGAGAAGGAGAAAGAACCGTTGTATATAGGTTTTTTCCACACAGGTGCGTACCAAGATTCCATCAGCGGATACGGTGGCATAAAACATTGTTTGATTCCTTCTCCAAAATATATTGTGATTGACCGCGACGAGACGGGTAACTTCAAGGACTACGTCTATCGCGAAGAGCAAACTGCCGAGGATATGTTCAATATTTTGGGGTATAACGAGGCGGATAAACAGAAATAGAAATTCGAGGTTTTTCCAAAAGTTTGCATTGCCCAAAACTATTACATTTCTTTACATGACACGGCAGTGGCACTGAACAGAAGAATCGCCTTAGACCGTAATCTGGTGATTGACGAAGCTGGGATAGTGAAATTTTAAGAATTTTTCGGCTTAATGGTCAAAATGAGACCTGAAATCCTTGTAATAAATTGAAATTTATATATTTACAGCATTTTTAAGAAAATGAGTAAAAATCTGCTTTCATTGTGGAGGGAAAAATGTAATCAAGAAAGGGTTACAAGGTGCCAA